>JBOGVZ010000046.1:0-148276 GCA_050692985.1 Actinomycetota bacterium | reverse complement strand
GTGAGGCCGTGCTTGGGGTCGCTGGCGAACTCCACGATCTCCTCGGCGGTGGCGCTCTGCCCTTCCCTCAGCACGATGTAGGCTTTGACCGCTTCCCCGGTCCTCTCGTCGGGAATGCCGACGACGCACGCCTTCTGGACCTTGGGATGGCGGTACAGCACCTGCTCCACGTCGGTCGGGTACACGTTGAACCCCGAGACGATAATCATGTCCTTGATGCGGTCGACGATGGAGAAGTAGCCCTCCTCGTCGACCTTGGCGATGTCTCCCGTGTAGAGCCACCGGACCCCGCTGCGGTCCGTCCGGATCATCTGGGCGGTCTCGTCGGGCCGGTTCCAGTAGCCCTTCATGACCTGGGGCCCGGCGATGGCGAGCTCGCCCTCCTTCCCGGCCGGCACGTCCCTGTCCGGGTGGTCGAGGTCGACGATCCGGCAGTCCGTGTCAGGGATGGGGAGCCCGATCGAGCCGAACTTCCGTTTCCCGTACGCGGGATTGATATGGGTGACCGGCGACGTCTCCGTGAGGCCGTAGCCTTCGACGAGCCGTCCTCCGGTGATGGATTCGAACTTCTCCGCCACGGCCACCGGCAGGGGCGCCGCCCCCGAGAAGCACGACCGGATCGATGAGAGATCGTACTTCTTGACATCGGGAGCCTCGTTGATGGCGATGTAGATCCGGGGGACGCCCGGGAACAGCGTGGGCTTCTCCTTCTGGACCGCCTTCAGGACCATCTCGAGCTCGAACCTCGGCAGCAGCACGAGCTTCATCCCCTTGGACAGGCCCACGTTCATGACCGCCGACAGGCCGTAGGAGTGGAAGAAGGGAAGGACGCACATGATGCCCTCCTTGCCCTCCTCCACGTCCACGAACCACGCCGACGTCTGGAGGGCGTTGCTCACCATGTTGTAGTGGGTGAGCATGGCGCCCTTGGACAGGCCGGTGGTCCCGCCGGTGTAGACCAGGGCGGCCACGTCCTCCGTGGCGTCGACCTCCAGCGGCGGCAGGTCCGGGTACGACCCCTTCATGAGGTCCGACCAGTGCGTCACGTCGGCGTCCGCCGGTACCGGCGGCCACGGCCTCCCCTCGTGCTGCGCTTCCTTCTTCTGCTTGAGGGGAGCCAGCTTGTTGATGGGGAATCCCAGGTAGTCGCCGATCTTGGTGACGACCACCTTCTTGAGGCCCACGTCCTGGCGGACCGAGTCCACCAGCGGATACAGAAGGTCGAGCACGATCACCGTGTCGATCCCCGCGTCCGTGAGCTGGTGGGTCAGCTCGCGCTTCGTGTACAGGGGGTTGTTGCCCACCGCCACCGCCCCCAGGCGCTGGATGCCGTAGAAGGCCACCACGAACTGGGGGCAGTTCGGCAGGACCAGGCCGACCCGGTCACCCTTGCGGATGCCCATCTGGGCCAGGGCCTTGGCGAACTGCTCGGCCTCCGCGACCAGCTGCCGATACGACAGCCGCTTGGCCATGGGGGCCACGGGGAACACCACGGCCGGACTGTCGGGGAACCTCTGGGCGGCCCCCTCCAGGAGCGACCACACCGGGCGCTCCGGATACGGACCCAGCGAGTGCGGCACGTCGGGCGGGTAGCTCGCCAGCCAGGGACGGGGACGGTCCGCCATCGTTCCCAACTCCTCTCCGCGGTCGGAACCTCGATTATGTCCAATCTCGTGCGGCACGGACAACCGCACCTTGCCGCGGCGGTGCCCGGGCCGTAGCGTGTGGCCCGTTCCAAGGAGGCCGGATGAACCCGTGGGTGGAGATGCTGGAGCAGGGGGCCCGCCAGGCCCTGCCGCCGGTGGAGGGTGAGGTCCGGGTCCCCGGGCTGCGGGGGCCCGTGGAGGTGAAGCGCGACCGGTGGGGCGTCCCCCACATCTACGCCTCCACGCTGGCCGACGTGTCCTTCGCCCAGGGCTACGTGATCGCCTCCGAGCGCCTGTTCCAGCTCGAGTTCCTCGGCCGGGTCGGCCAGGGGAGGCTGTCGGAGCTGTTCGGCGAGCTCACCCTGCCCGTCGACCGGTTCGTGCGGACCGCCGGGTGGAACCGGGCGGCCCGCCGCATCGCCGCCGGGTACGACGACCGGTCCCGGGAGCTGGGGGCGGCGTTCGCCGCCGGGACCCGGGCCTGGGTGGAGACCATGCCGTCCAAGCCCATCGAGTACCAGGTCATCGGTGTGGATCCCGCGCTGCCGTCCGAGGAGGAAGCCACCGAGGCCGGAGCCGCGGGGGCGGTGGTCCTGGCGTGGTCGCTGTCGAGGAACTGGGACCACGAGCTCCTCCGGGCCGAGATCGCCGAGCGGGCCGGGATCGACGTCATGCGGGAGCTGTTCCCGGACCTCGACACCGAGGCGCCCGTGGCCCTGGCCGGCAAGAACGGCGATCCCGACCGGACCGCCCTGCTGCGGGACGCCATCCTGCCGCCCTCCGGCCAGGGCTCGAACAACTGGGTGGTGGCCGGGCGGCGCACCGAGACGGGCAAGCCCCTGCTGGCCAACGACCCCCATCTGGCCGTGGCCTTCCCCTCGGTGTGGTTCGAATGCCACCTGTCGGCGCCCGGGCTCGACGTGGCCGGGGTGACGTTCCCGTTCGCCCCCGGGGTCGTCATCGGACACAACGACCACATCGCCTGGGGATTCACGAACACCGAGGGCGACGTCCAGGACCTGTACCTGGAGCGGCTCTCCGGGGACGGGCGATCGGCCGAGTACGAGGGCGCGTGGGAGCCTATGACCGTCCACCGCGAGGAGATCTCGGTCCGGGGGCGGGCCGAGCCCGAGGTCCTGGAGGTGCGGGAGAGCCGCCACGGCCCCCTCCTCGATTCGTACATGGTGGGCATCGCCGACCCTCAGGTGGTCGAGGGAGGGATCACCCGGAGCTATGCCCTCCGGTGGGTCGGGGCCGAGCATGCGGTGCAGCCCTCGGTGGTGTTCGCCCTGGACACCGCCAGGGACTGGCAGGAGTTCCGGGCCGCCATGGAGCGGTGGACCTGTCCCGGCCAGAACGCCGTGTACGCGGATACCGAGGGGAACATCGGATACCAGCTCACCGGGCGCTATCCGGTCCGCCGCAAGGGGGACGGCACGGTTCCCGTCCCCGGGTGGACCTCGGAGTACGAGTGGGACGGATGGGTGCCGTTCGACGAGCTCCCCCGGGCCCTCAACCCCGACGACGGCTTCCTGTGCACCGCCAACAACAAGGTCCACGACGACGGGTACCCCCACAACCTGGGCCGGGACTTCCTCCCGCCCTTCCGGGTCCGGCGCATCGCCCAGCTCATCACCGAGCGGGAGCGGCACTCGGTGGAGAGCTTCGCCAGGATGCAGACCGATACGCTCTCCCTGCCGGCGGCCCAGCTCCTGCCTCATCTGTTGGACATCGAGCCGGCCGACGACGGCCAGAAGGAGGCCCTGGCCCTGCTGGCCGAGTGGGACCGGGACCTGGGGGCCGGCTCGGCCCCGGCGGCGATCTACGAGGTGTGGTGCGAGCACGTGGCCCGGGCCACCCTCCGGCCGATGCTGGGCGAGGATCTCTTCACCCACTTCCACGGCCGTCGGCAGTGGACGAACGCGTTCCAGTACCAGGTCCTCCCCACGATCCTGGCCTACCCCACCGCCCGGTGGTGGGGAGGCGACGGCCGGGCCGCCCGGGACCGGGTACTCCGGGAGGCCCTGGGCAGCGCCCTGGACGAGCTCCGCCGGGAGCTGGGCGAAGACGTGGCGTCATGGCGATGGGGTGCCCTGCACAAGGCCTCGTTCGTGGCCCGGCTGGCCATGATCCCCGACCTGGCCGGCCTGTTCACCGGCGGCGTCGTCGAGATGGGCGGGGACGAGCAGACCATCCTCCAGGCCCTGTTCGAGCCCGGCTGGAGCTACGACGTGGCGGTGGCCCCATCCTGGCGCCAGATCATCGACCTGTCGGACCTCGACGCCTCCGTGGGCGTGTACCCGGGAGGACAGTCCGGGAACCCGACGAGCCCTCACTTCGCGGACCAGATCGAGCTGTGGGCCGAGGGCCGCGCCCACCCCTTGCCGTTCACCCCCGCCGCCATCGAGGAGCACGCCGCCTCGACGCTCCGCCTGATCCCGTCCGGCGAGTCCTAGAGGGTCTCCAGGGCCAGGCCCATCTTCCGCAGGCCCCTGAGGATGCGGGGCAGCGCCTTGACGGTGGGGGTCCTGTCCCCGCCCCCGTCGTGCAGCAGGATGATCGAGCCGGGGCCCACGTGCTCCAGGACCCTCCGGACGATGGCCCCGGGGCGGGGGCTCAGCCAGTCCTCGGCGTCGACCGACCACAGCACCGTCCGCTCGCCCACCGAATCGGCCGTGGACAGCACCGACTCGTTCCAGGACCCTCCCGGGGGCCGGAACACCTCGGAGGTGACCCCCAGGGCCTCGATCCTGCCGTGGCCGCCCACGATCTGGTCACGCATCTGGTTCATGGGCAGCTTGGTGAACGGCGGAGCGTTTCGGGTGCCCGAGGGTGTGGTTCCCCACGGCCATCCCCGCATCCACGACCTGCTCGGCGACGTCCGGATACCGCTCGATGAGGGAGCCGACCATGAAGAACGTGGCCTTGACGTCGAACCGCTTGAGGATCTTCAGGATCTGGGGGGTGAACATCGCCGAGGGGCCATCGTCGAACGTGAGGGCCACGGACCGGGGGACGTCGGCGGCGCCGGTCGGCCGGAACACCGTCGACACCAGCTTCCCGGAGATGGACCCGGTGGTGATGATCTGGTCGCCCGGGGTGGTCCCCAGGTGGGTCTGCGGGTTGGGGATCTGGCCCTCCGGCACCGGCACCACCTTGACCCTGACCGGCTCCAGGCGATCCCTGGCATCCACCACGTGGACCTGGTCGCCGTCTGCCAGGACCGTCCTGGGGACCCCCCGCACCCCGTTCACCTGGACGTAGCCCCGGAACCGGCCCTTCTCGATGGGCAACCCCTCCACGTCCACGAGATCTCCGGACCGCGGCCTCAGCCCCAGCACGCGGGCGGCCCGCCCCAGGGTGGTGTTGGGCTCGAGGATCCGCACCGAGCCGTCCACGGTCACGTGGATCGGAGGCGGAAGGTGGGCGACCCGCGGGATGGGGAAGACCGTGAACGCCGCAACCAGCGGCGCCGCCTGCGCCACCCACCACAGACGCGAGCGGGGCCGGTGTCGTCCCAGCCGTGCACGGAGGAGGGTCCGGCGCTGCTTCACGAGCGAGCGGGCGGCGCGCCTGGCGTCGGAGCGGGCAGGCGCGGCGAGGCCCTCCGGGCGGGCGAACCGGCCACGGCGCCCCTACACCCCGGGCGAGTCGAAGGGCGTCAGCTGGATGCCGAACACCGAGTCCAGCAGGAAGAACAGCCCGAACAGGGCGGCGAACGCCGCCGCCAACAGGGACACCCAGTAGAGCCCTCCGAGCACCACACCCCGGGGCTGATACCGCCTCAGCAGCCGGAGCATCCCCTCTCCCGGGAACCGCGATCCATGCCGGTATGATAGGGCTTCTCGCAAAGAGCCCACGTTGCCCAAGTCGAAATCCAAGCGAAGTCGGTACCAGCCGCCCCCCAAGCCGAAGCCGAAGCCCAGCCCTCCCTGGCTGGGCCCCTCGATCCTGGTGCTGCTGTTCGCCGGGGTGTTGGTGATCGTGCTGAACTACCTCGGCGTGCTGCTGCCGGGGTCTCCCCGGAACCTGTACCTGTGGACCGGGCTGGGGGCCATCGCCCTGGGATTCGGCGCGGCGACCCAGTGGCGGTGAGAATCACAGCCTCGTAATTCTCCACAGGGAAATCCACAGTTGGGGATTTCGGCGCTACGCTGGCCTCCGTGCCGGTCTACGAGTACCGCTGCCGGAGCTGCGGCCACGCCCTCGAGGAGCTCCAGCCCAGGGGGTCGGGGCCGCCGGGGCCATGTCCCACCTGCGGTGGCGAGCTCCACCGGGTGTGGGGGCGGGTCGGCGTGCGGTTCTCGGGCTGGGGATTCTCCTCCACGGATGCACTGCTCCCCGGGGACCGGCGCAGGAAGGACTTCCGGCGGCTGAAGGAGAAGGCCGAGGAGATCGCCGACTCCGACTAGCCACCACGCCCGACGATGGGGTGGCCGCCACGCCGCCGGAACTAGGTGGCCACGAGGGCGCCGAGCATGCCCCGGGACCGGTGGTACCTGCAGAAGAACACCGACGTCCCGGTGTCCGGGAAGGCCAGCTCGATCTCCACGGTCTGTCCAGCTCCCGGTCGATGCCCAGGTCGGGGACGGTGAACGTGTGCCGCTGCTCCCCTCCACCCCGGACCGTCACGGGGGTGGCCAGCCCCGCCTGGCCCAGCAGGACGGTCGGTGCGAAGTAGAGGTCCCCGGCCTCGATCACGGCCTCGCCGGTCGGACCGACCTGCTCCGTGCCGTGGTCGTTGGCGGCCTCCCCGTTCACGATCACCGTGCCCGGGCGCTGGGCCGGCGGCCGCGGTGCCGGCTCGGTGCCGCAGGCGGAGGCCAGCAGGGCCAGGACCAGGAGCGCGGGCGTGGCGCGGGCGGGCACCGGAAGCGCGGACCTCAGCCGAAGCCGTCCGCCAGGGCCCGGGGCCGTCGCTCCACCTTCATGGGCTCGCCGCAGTGCCGGGGCACCTGGAGCTCACCGAGCTTCTCGACGCGGAACTCCGTCCCGCACTCCCCGCACACGAAGTAGACGTCGAGCTCCCCCACGTCCTCCGGCTCCACATCGTCCTCCGGCGGACGGCCCATGGCGATCACGCGGAACAACCACACCCCCGCCGCGGCGATGGCCATCCCGATGAGCACGGCGAAGAGGATCCTCACGACCCGAGTTAACCACGCCTCGCCCCGCCTCACCGGGGGGCGGCGGCGACGCTCCCGCCGGTGGTTCAACTGGCCGGCCAGCGGGCCACTTCTACGCTGCGACATGCTCAGCCGACCTGCCGGTCGGCCTGCGCGTGTCTCCGCCGAAGCGCCTTCGGCCCCCTCAGCAGCACCGTGCGAGACCGCTTCCAGCGTGGGGCGGCGGCGAAGCGGCCCCCTTGGCTACAGGCGCTCGAGGATGGTGGCGTTGGCCTGGCCGCCGCCCTCGCACATCACCTGGAGCCCGTAGCGGGCCCCCCGGCGGTCGAGCTCGTGCAGCAGGGTGGTCATGAGCCGGCCCCCGCTGGCGCCCAGCGGGTGGCCCAGGGCGATGGCCCCCCCGTTCGGGTTCACGCGCTCCTGGAACCAGTCGTCGGGGATCTGCAGCTCCTTCTTCCACGCCAGGACCACGGAGGCGAAGGCCTCGTTGATCTCCACGACGTCGATGTCCTCGAGCGCCAGGCCGCCCCGATCGAGCGCCCGCTGCGTGGCGGGGATGGGGCCGGTCAGCATCGTGATCGGGTCCACGCCGGCCAGGGCGAACGTGTGGAAGCGGGCCCGGGGACGCAGGCCGAGCTCCTCGGCCTTCTCCCGAGAGGCGACGACCAGGGCGGCGGCGCCGTCGGAGATCTGGCTGGAGTTGCCCGCGGTCACCACCCCGTCGTCCTTGAAGGGCGTCGGGAGCGTGGCCATCTTCTCCCGGTTCACCGGGTACCGGATCCCCTCGTCGTGCTCGAACAGGTCCGAGCCCTCCTCGCCCTCGACCTTGACCGGCAGGATCTCCTGCTGGAAGCGGCCGTCGTCGCGGGCCCCGGCGGCCAGCTCGTGGCTTCGCGCGCCGAACTCGTCGAGCTCCTCGCGCGACAGGCCCCACCGCTCGGCGATGATCTCGGCGCTGACGCCCTGGGGCACCAGGCCGCCCTCGTACCGGTCCATCAGCCGCTGGCTGAACGGGAAGCCGGGCCCCTGCTGGGCGGTGATCCCCATCGGTACCCGGGTCATGTGCTCGATGCCGCTGGCGATCGCCAGGTCGTACGCCCCGGCCATCACCCCCTGGGCGGCGAAGTGGGCGGACTGCTGGCTCGAGCCGCACTGGCGGTCGATCGTGACCGAGGGGACCTCCTCGGGGAGTCCGGCCGCCAGCCAGGCGTTGCGGCCGACGTTGATGGCCTGCTCGCCGGTCTGAGACACGCACCCGGTGATGTTGTCCTCGACCTGCGAGGGCTCGATGCCGGTGCGCTCCACCGCGGCCTTGAGGACGTCGGCCAGCAGGTCCACGGGGTGCCAGCCGGAGAGCTTGCCCCCCTTCCTTCCAACCGGGCTCCGAACCGCCTCGACGATCACGGCCTCGCGCATGATGGGACTCCTCCCGCTCGTACCTACCGGTCGGTAACATAGTTACTGTACGCCCCCCGGTTCCCCTCCGTCAACAGGGCCCGACGCACCCGAATTGTCCCGATCCGGCGAGCGAGAAATACGCATCTTGGCTCATAGACCGGCGCCCCGGCGTCCTCTAGGCTGCGCGGGATGCGTGCCAGGATCGCCGCCGCCGCCCTCGCCGTGCTCATGGTGGGCGCCGTCCGGCCCATGGCCGCGCTGGCCTCCTCACACAGCGTGGACATCACCGCGCCGGCCGACGGCGCCGCGGTCACCGGGACGATCCCGGTGTCGGCCACGACCACGGGGACGGTCGCCCAGGTGGCCTTCGACTGGGCGGTGACCGCGGCCGGCCCGTGGACGCCCATCGCCGTCGACGATGACGGCGCCGACGGATGGACGGCCTCGTGGGGCACCGCACCCTACACGGGCCCGGCGGTCCTGCGGGCCACCGCCACGGAGGCCGCCACGGACGGGGACGCCACCGACACCGTCAGCCTCGCCGTGGACAACCTCCCCCCGTCGGTGACGGTGGAGGTCGCCCCCACCCCCTTCTCCCCCAACGGCGACGGTCGGAAGGACAAGACGACCATCACCGTCGAGGCCGACGAAGCGGGGGACGCCGTCATCCGCGTGCTCGACTCGGACGGGAAGGGGCGGCGGCGGTGGGAGCGCACCGCCGAGGCCGGGGAGCCGATCGAGATCGGGTGGTCGGGCAAGACCAAGAAGAAGAGGAAGCTGGCCGACGGCGACTACCAGGTCCAGGCCACCGTCACCGACGCCGCCGGCTTCGAGGAGACGGCCGCGGCTCCGGTGACCATCGACACGAAGGCACCCAAGGTGACCTGGAAGAAGATCGCCCCCGAGCCGATCTCCGACCAGAAGAAGATGCGGTTCAAGTTCAGCGCCATCGACCCCTCCGGGCCGCTGCACGCCAAGGTGGTGATCACCGACCGGTCCGGGAAGGTCGACAGGGAGACCAAGGACGTGGCCTCCGGCAAGCGCACGATCGCGTGGAAGCCCCGGTACAAGAAGGGGGGGTTGCTGTTCCCCGGTCAGTACGGGGCCAGGCTACGGGTCCGGGACGGGGCGGGGAACCTGCGGGTCTCGAAGGTCAAGCCGTGGCGGGTGATCCGGCCGGAGAAGGCCCGCGTGTTCACCAGCCTGGACGGCGTGGGGCGCCGGGTGGCCCTGACCTTCGACGACTGCCACTTCGCAGGCGCCTGGAACAGCATCCTCAAGACGCTGAAGAAACAAGGGGTGGAGGCCACGTTCTTCTGCCCGGGCAACATGATGAACGTCTCGCCGCACCTGGTCCGGCGGACGAACCGGGACGGCCACACGCTGGCCTCGCACGCCTGGGATCACGCCTTGCTGACCGGGCACTCCTCGTCGTTCACCTCCTCCCGGCTCAAGAGCGACGCCGCCACGGCGTGGAAGATCGCCGGGCAGACCACCGCGCCCTATTTCCGGCCCCCTTACGGAGCCCTGGACGCGGCCGTGATGGCCGGGGCGGGAGCGACCGCCCACCCCCGGGTGATCCTGTGGGACGTGGATCCCCAGGATTGGCGCCGCCCCGGGGCATCGGTGATCGTGAGCCGGGTCCTCCAGAACGCAACGCCGGGCAGCATCATCCTGCTCCACACCCTGGATCAGACCGCCGCCGCCCTGCCGGCGATCCTGGACGGCCTGGCCAAGAAGAACCTCAAGCCCGTGGACCTGCCGGACATGTTCCGGGCGGCCGGCATGAAGTCCGGCTAGTCGCGGCGCCCATCAGGCGCCGTCGGGCATGTTGTCGCCGGGAGTGGGTGAGCTCCCGCTCGATCCTCCGGCACACCACCTCGAGGATCCGGAGGGCGATCTCCGGCTGGCGCTCGAGCGTCTCCCAGAACGCCTCCCGGCGGAGCTGGAAGCAGCGAGTGGGTGCCGTGCACCGGACGGTCGCCGTGGAGTGGCCGCCCCCCAGCAACCCGATCTCACCCACGAAGTCCCCCGACCCGATGGCGGCCACCTCATCCCCTCCTCGCTCGACCACCGCGGCGCCGTCGAGGATGAGGTGGAACCGGTGCCCGACCGCTCCCTCCTCCGTCAGGACGTCGCCCTCGGCGTGCCGGGTCTCCTGGCCGACCTCGGCCAGGGCACCGAGCTGCTCATCGCTCAGCACCGAGAACACCGAGACCCGCCGGAGGGCGTCGAGGTCGGCCACGCCCGCATTCTAGGCACAGCGCGGGCGTTCGACCGGTGGCCGTATGCTCTCGGCGATGCCGGACCGCCCCTCGTGCGCCGAGTGTGGACGTCCCACGTACGACCCCGACAAGCGCGAGCCTCCCTGGGCCCGCGGCGTCTCCGGCGGGCGCCAGGTCCTGGTGTGCTCCACCTGTCAGCGGGACCGGCCCGGGTGGGACCAGCGGCTCGACCGGTGCTCGAGCTGTGGCAGCACCCGTCTCTCCGTGACGCTCGGCCAGGTGGTCTGTCGGGCCTGCGGCCACAGCGTTCCCGCGTGACGCGGGTTGCGGTCGGGGGCCGGGCGGGAAACGATATGCGGAGCCGCTTCACCTGGCGGCCCGGCCCGCACCACCGACAGGAGAGGAGAACGAGACGTGAACGTGGTCGTCCTGGTCAAGTACATCCCCAATCCCCAGGGCACCCCGGAGCTCGGCGACGACTTCCTGGTGAAGCGGGAAGGCGTCGAGGGCGGGATCGACCCCGGCGACGAGTTCGGGGTGGAGGCCGCCCTCCAGCTGGCCGAGGCGTCCGGGGGGGAGGTCACCGTGGTCTCGATGGGCCCGGAGCCGGCCCTGGCCGCGGTGCAGAAGGCCCTGTCGATGCAGTGCCACAGGGGCCTCCTGGTCACCGACGACGCCCTCCGCGGCTCGGACCTGTGGGTCACCGCCAAGGTCCTGGCCGCGGCGATCGCGCGGGCGGGCTTCGACCTGGTGGTGGCCGGCGTGGAATCCACCGACGGCTCCAGCGGCACGCTCCCGATGGCCCTGGCCGAGGAGCTCGGCGTGCCGGCGGTGACGTTCGCCCGCCACCTCGAGGCCAAGGACGGCCAGATCCGCATCGAAAGGCAGACGGAGACCGGCTACGACGTGGTGGAGTCGCCCCTGCCGGCGCTGGTGACGGTGACCGCCGGGGCCAACAACCCCAGGTACCCCACGCTGAAGGCCATCATGCAGGCCAAGCAGAAGCCGATCGACCGCCCCTCGCTGGCCGACCTCGAGCTCTCCGCCGACGAGCTCAAGCCCACGCAGCAGGTCTCCGGGATCCAGCCGGCGCCCGAGCGGGAGGGCGGCGAGGTCCTGGAGGACGAGGAGGAAGGCGTCCGGCGCATCGCCCAATACCTCAAGGAAGCGAAGGTGATCTGAGGTGACGACCGTGTGGGTGTACGCGGATCTGGCGGGCGGCACGGTCCACCCCAGCGCCCTGGAGCTCCTGACGAAGGCCCGGGAGGTGGGCGAGCAGGTGGCGGCCGTGGCCCTCGGTCCGGGCGCCACGGAGGCGGCGGCCGCCCTGGGCGAGCACGGTGCCCAGAAGGTGTTCGCGTCCGACGACGAGGTCTTCGCCAAGCACCTGGCTCAGCCGCCCGTGCACGTCCTCCACCAGCTCATCCAGGAGCACCGGCCGAACCTGATCCTGTTCTCGATGACGTACGACTCCCGGGACGTGGCCGGTCGCCTCCAGGCCAGAACCGGATCCACGCTGCTGTCCAATGCCACCGACGTCCTGGACCCGGGCACGGGCCAGACCCAGATCTTCGGCGGGACCCAGATCGTGGACGTCACGCTGGGCGGTCCCGACCCCAAGCTCGTGGTGGTCCGCCCCAAGGCCTTCGAGCCCCGGCCGTCCGGAGGAACGGCCGAGGTGGTGCCGGTGGATGCCTCGGTACCGGAGGAGCTCACCACGGCCGCGGTGGTGGAGCGCCACGAGGAGGCCGCCGAGGGTCCCAAGCTCGAGGAGGCGCCGGTGGTGATCGCCGGCGGGCGAGGACTCCAGGAGCCGTCGAACTTCGACCTGCTCCGCCAGCTGGCGGACGCCATCGGCAAGGCGGCCGTCGGGGCCACCCGGGCCGTGGTGGACGCGGGATGGGTACCCTACGCCATGCAGATCGGGCAGACCGGCACCACGGTGAAGCCGGATGTGTACATCGCGGTGGGGATCAGCGGAGCGACCCAGCACATGGTGGGGATGAAGGAATCGAAGCGCATCATCGCCGTCAACAAGGACCCCGACGCTCCCATCTTCAAGATCTCGGACCTCGGCGTGGTCGGCGACGCGCTGAAGATCGTCCCCAAGGTGATCGAGGAGATCAAGGCACAGAAGGGATGACGCCCATGAGAGGGAAGACCAAGCAGCTCCTGGCGAAGGTGCCGCTGTTCTCCGCCTGCACCGACGACGAGCTGGACCGCATCGCCCAGCTCGCCCAGCAGGTATCGGCCACGCCCGGCGAGACGTTCATGGAGGAGGGACAGCCCGGCGGGGCCTTCTTCGTGATCGAGCGCGGCACCGCCGCCGTCTCGCTCGGAGGGAAGGAGCTGGCCCGCCTGACGGACGGGGACTTCTTCGGCGAGATGGCCCTCATCGACCAGGGCCCGCGCAGCGCCACGGTCACCGCCCAAGGCGACATGGAACTGTGGCGCATCGAGCCGTCGGACTTCGACGCGCTGCTCGACGACGTCCCGTTCGTGGCTCGCCAGATCCTCAAGGTCCTGTCCAACCGCCTCCGCGCCCTGGAGGGCGCTCCCCAGTACCAGTGGAACCGCTAGCGCCCGCCTGACGCGCCCCGCAATCGGCCCCCACGGGGTCCCGCAGGCCCGCTTCGCACGCGACTCGCGGTCGCAGTGCCGAACGATGCCGATCCTCGGCGTCGGCGGAGAGGGCGCCGCCTCCCTGAAGGAACCCTCAGGTTCCCTTCAGGAACCCGAAATCTCCCCAGTCCATCGTGGGTAAGGAACCCGCGATGGAGGAGGTAGCCATGAAGAGCATGCTTCGCATCACCCTGGGCCTGGCAACCGTGGCCCTGCTGGCCGCATGCGGCGGTGGCGGCGGCGACACCGGTGGGGACACCGGAGGGAACGGCGAAACGGGCTCCACGCTGACGATGGTGGACGACGCCTTCGAGCCCGCCGACCTCACCGTGTCGGCCGGGGCCGCCGTCGAGGTCGCCAACGAGGGCCAGGCCCTGCACAACCTGACGGTCGAGGGCTCCGACATCGACGAGGACGTGGAGGCGGGCCAGAGCGCCACCGTCACGGTGGACCTGGACCCCGGCCAGTACCGGATGTTCTGCGAGTACCACGAGGCGCAGGGCATGGAAGGGACCCTGACCGTCCAGTGAGGACCGCCCGCATCACGACCGCGCTGGCCGCCGCCGTCGCCCTGATGGCGGCGGCCTGCGCCGGGCCGCCGCAGCGCCCACCCCAGGTCACCCTGGGCCGGGGGAGCCCCGACGAGGGCGAGCCAACGAAGGACGCCGAGCCGGCCCGCCCCCGCAAGGTCGATCCCCGCGAGGGTGGGTTCGCGATCGGCTTCGGCGAGTACGCCATCACGCTGGAGGCCGCGGCGATCCGGCCGGGCCCGGTGACGTTCGTGGTGCACAACGGCGGCAAGCTCGTCCACGGCTTCGAGATGGAGGCCGAAGAGGGCGACGAGGACCACAGCGGCCCCGGTGGGGGCGGTGACGACGATGGCTTCAAGATCGAGCGTCCGTCGTTCCGGCCGGGGCAGACGGTCCGGATCCCGCTCGACCTGGCCCCGGGCCTGTACAAGATCGAGTGCTGGGTCGACGACCACGACGACCTGGGGATGGAGATCCTCCTGGAGGTACGGAGCGACGCTCCCAAGGTCCGCCAGGCGCCCGCCGGGGGGGCCGGTGGCGACGAGGTCGCCGTCCAGGGGTTCGCCTTCAAGCCCGGCACGCTCGAGGTGGCTCCGGGCACCGAGGTCACCTGGACGAACCAGGACCCCGCCGACCACACCGTGACCGCCGAGGACGACTCGTTCGGGTCCGACGCCCTGGCGAAGGGCCAGTCGTTCTCGGTGACGTTCGAGGACACCGGGCAGGTGGCCTACTTCTGCGCCATCCACCCCACGATGAAGGGCACCATCAAGGTCGCCTGAGGGTGGAGATGACCGGACGATTTCAGAACCGACTACAAGACCTGAGGAGCCTGCTCCTGAGAGTAAGGCCGGTTGTGCGTGGCGTATGCACCTGAGACTGCAGCCGGCCCCACCCAGGCCGGCCCTTCCCTTGAATTCCAGACGTGTGATTTAATGGTTTGGCCGCTGTCACTTGAAGAGTGTCTCCTACGCCACAGGGCTTGAAAAGGCAAGCCTTGATTTCAAGCTTTGGGGGCCTATACTTCAATTTATGGACCTAGATGCGTTCGCAACAAGCCCCGTGGGAATCCTCGTGCCTATTTCCGGGACCCACCCGCGGACGGGGCAACACTTTCAGCACAAGGCGTTCCTCCCCTCGCCGCTACCTCGCGTCACCCCGCAGCTCAGTCCCGAGACGTGGGCCGCAGTCAGCCAAGCATCCCTCGCCGTCGGCCGTCTCGATGAAGCTGGGCGCCGAATCCCTAACCCCGCCCTTCTTCGCCGACCGTCAATCCGAAGAGAGGCGGTCAGCACGTCCGCCCTCGAGGGGACCTACGCACCCTTCGAGGAGGTCCTGGGGGCGGACGTCGCCGAGGAGGAGGCCCAGCCGTCTCCAGCGGTCCAGGAGGTTCTGAACTACGTGAAGGTGGCAGAGGTCTCTCTGGACTGGATCTCCAACCGTCCCATCACGATCAGCATGCTGTGTGAACTCCAGGCGACCCTCGTACGCGGAACGCCGGGGGACACAGCCGACGCCGGTCGGATTCGGGAGGTCCAGGTCGTCATCGGACCCGAGGGCAGTCGGGTTGAGGATGCTCGGTTCGTGCCGCCCCCACCCGGCGACCAACTCGTGGCCGGCCTCCGGGACTGGGAATCTTGGTTGCAGGAAGACCACGGGATTGATCCAATCGTGGCAGTGGCCCTTGCCCACTACCAGTTCGAGGCATTGCACCCGTTCAACGACGGCAATGGACGACTCGGACGGTTGCTGGTAGTCCTCCAACTCATCCGCTCCCAGGTCCTGCATGAGGGTCTGCTCACAATCTCCCCGTGGCTGGAACAGCGGAGACGCGATTACCAGGATCATCTATTGAGGGTGAGCCAGACAGGGGATTTCGACGGCTGGGTCCGCTTCATGGCGGAAGCAATCACAGCCCGCGCTGACGCGGCAACCGGCCAAATCACGCGACTCCTGAAGTTCCAAGAGTCGACGCGCGAGCTTACCCGAACGTACCCGCTTCGCGGAGTGGCGGCCCAAATCGCCGAGGAATTGATTGGTCGTCCCCTGGTGACCCCGACGTCGGCCTCCCGCATGTACACCGTCAGTTATCAAGCTGCAAACACCGCCATCTCGCGGCTCGTCCAGGCCGGAATCCTCCGTGAAGCTACCGGTCGGCGCTACGGGCGGATTTTCGTGGCCGACGAGGTGCTCTCGATCATCGAAACCTGAAGACGGCCGTTGAGCTTGTGGAGTTGGGCGGACACTATCAGAAACGCCTTCCGGTGCTGATTAAGCTCTGCAGGCTCGATGCGACCCCGTGAGCGGAGAGAAAGCTGCCGAAGCCCGGCGGGCTGCGCTCGCTACCCAGAGGGTGACTCGATGACCCAAGTTTCCAGGTTGCAATCCCGGAAGGGACCACGTCGTGCGACCAGATCTCCGTCATCGTTTCGGGCGATGAGCTCGTCTGCGGCACAGGCGAGCCCGGTTTGCACAGATGTACCCGGTGGGACTGGAGGGACCACCTGGGTCAGACGGTGTTCGGAGCCGTCCACCCAGACGTCGTATACGAGGATCGTTTCTTCCGTCCGATTCTCAATGGTCAGTTTCTCTTTCGCCGGTTGCTCCCAGAACCGGCCGAGCACGGCAGGGGATATCAGATACGCGACCAAGGCCACGCCAGCGGCCAAGACGAGAAGGACAAACAAGAGAACCCTTCGCCGTCTGCTGCCTTGCACCCGATCGTTCGTGACTTTCATCGCTCCCCAGTATTCCCCGGGTTGGGGACGCTTGGAATGGAGCCCTCGCCCCTCCCAGAGAATTGTCCTCGTCGTCCCGCAGCCACAGCCTGCATCCACCCTCAAGAGCTCTTTGCCCTGATTGTCGGCTCCGCGAGGCACAGACTTGAAGAGGATCCAGCTTCCCCTCTAAGGTCATCACCTCGCCATCGCCCTGTCATTCGCAGGGCCGCCCCCCTCGGAGGCACTGGGGAAGGCGGCGGACTCGGTGGTCTTCCAAGGCTTCCCGAAGGCTTGGCCACTCCCCCTCCCCGAGTTCACCTTCCTGAAGCTTCGCCGCAGCTCAGGCGATCCTGAGCGGCGGCGATCCGCAGGCTCCAGAGACGAGCCAGTCTCTGAGGGCGCGAGCAACGCCCGAGGCTCTACCAGGCCACTGCCGCCGCGGCTTAGGCGATGAACCGTCCGTCGGCCGAAATGGAGGGCCAGTCGCTGTCGTTGTCACCCTGGCTCTTTGAGGCGTTCCGGGACACCAAGACGACGCTGCCGGTAGAGAGATCCCGGACGAACGCGTCGCTGCAGTTCCTCGAGCCCGAGGAGCAAAGCACATTGTCCCCGGGGACAATGTCGGAGGCCCGAGACCAGAACGCGAGGTAGCGTCCGTCGGGGGAAACCGACCCCAGATTTGCGCCCGGGCGAGCCGGGTCCGAGATCTCGTTCCCCTGGTAGGTGAGGGAAACACGCGTCGTAGTGCTGGCCGCCAGATCTCGCATGAAGATATCCTGGGCGACGTTGGTATCTGCCGGAACGAGATTGGTTGCATCCGTCTGGAAGAAGGCGTATCGGCCATCCTGGGACAGGGCACCGCCCCCATCGTAGGGATTGATGTTGCGGTCCCCCTGCTGGCCAGACGAGCTCACTGATACAAGGCTGGTCACACCGGTGTTCCGATCACGGACGAAGTAGTCCTCCATCCCGTTCCGGTCCCCTTGGACTAGGCCGGTGTTGTCGCCACCCCAGAAGAAGACTCGGGATCCGTCGCCCGAGATGTCTTCCGCCCAAGTCGGGCCGCTGGACTGCTTGCCTCGGGAGGTCAGCGACACTCGAGTCGTGGTGCCGTTCTGCCGGTCCCGCACGAAGACATCGCCCGCGACATTGGTGTCTCCGGAGACGAGGTTTGTGGCGGCCGAGGAGAAGGTCACGTACCGGCCATCGGCGGAGATGGCAAGGTCCCAAGTACTGCTGGCCCCGTTGGCCTGGGCGCCGGAGGAGCTGACCGAGACACGGGTCGTGCTTCCAGCCTGGAGATCTCGGACAAAGACATCGGAAACGCCGTTCGTGTCTCCGGAGACGAGATTCGAGGCCGCCGACTGGAACGCCACGATGCGACCGTCGGCAGAAATGTCGGCGGGGCCGCTGGCCCCATTCGCCTGGGCACCCGTCGAGGAAACAGAGACACGGGTTGTGGTCCCGGTGCTTCGGTCGTGAACGAACACATCGCTCACTCCGTTTGTGTCCCCTGCGACGAGGTTTGAAGCGCTCGAGACAAAGGCAACGAACTGTCCGGTCTCCGATATCCTCCCTCCACCGCTTCCTGCATTTCCCTGATCCCCGGCCGAGCTCACGGAGACCCTGGTGGTGATCGCCGAGGGTGTGGCCTCTGCAATATCCGGTGTCCCCAAGAACGGCACCGCTGGCAGACCGACCAAGATAAGCGTTGAGATTGACAGAACTCCGATCGCCCGCCGCAACGCGATCCCTCCCCCCTGTATCTGGCCGCGCATGGAGCGCGT
This sequence comes from Actinomycetota bacterium, assembly GCA_050692985.1. Taxonomy (GTDB): domain Bacteria; phylum Actinomycetota; class UBA4738; order UBA4738; family CALAEC01; genus JBOGVZ01. The sequence continues at coordinate 130,222 of JBOGVZ010000046.1, read as the reverse complement.
GGGGAAGGTGTTCGAAGCTAACGGGCTCCGGGATCCGATCGCCCGCAGGCTACCGAAGTGTCCGGACGCTAGGCTCAGGAGATGGCCCCTGTCAACAGGTCAAACGGGTAGTTTCTGTATCAGATGCTTCCAGACGTAGGAGCGCTTCGTCGAGCCGCGTGGATGCCTGTCGGTTCGGCGTCTCCTCAGAATCATGACTAGCCCGAATTGACCATGCCATTGTAGGAGGAGGAAGTCCTGGTATTGACCGGTTCGGCGGAACACCCCACAGTTGGGGGCCGCAGGGCCCCGGAGAGGGATCCACTTGGGAGACCGGAAGGGTCCGTGCCCGGCCGAGTTCCGGACTGAGGCGATTCGCCTCGCCCGAGAGCCCGGAAACACCCTCACCGGGTAGCCAAGGATCTCAGAATCCCCTGCCGCAAAGGTGGCCAGCACCAACTCAGCCGGAGTGCTGCTTCTGGCCCTGACACCTGGGGGACTCACTCGAGCTGCGCGATGGCCGCATAGACCCTCCGGCTCTCCTCGCTCGGCTCGCTGCCCAGCTCCTCCGCTAGGAGCCGTCGGAGCTTCTCGTAGCGGGTACTCGCGGCGGCGGTACGCCCCCGCTCCCCCTCGATCTCGATAGCCCGCCGATACAGATGCTCGGCGAAAGGGTCCTCCTCGACGCCCCGGTCGAGGGCGCGGAGGGCTTCGTCGTGCGCCCCCAACTCCACCAGGGCCTCGGCGAGCGCCGCGGCGGCCTCCAGGAACTCCCGGCGCAGGCGCTCCTGGACGGGAAGCGTCCAGTCGTACGGATGGCCATCGCAGAAGGTGCCGCGGTACAGCTCGAGGGCCCGCCGCAGAGCCGAGACCTTCTGCGCACCATCGAGCCCCCGGGCGTCCTCGAGGCCAGCCTCGAACGCCGCGACGTCCGACCATACCGTCTCGTCCAGGCGGAGGCGATCGTCCACCCACTCGGCCACGCCGGTCCCCCTGCTCCCTCCCAGCCGTTGGCGGAGCTGCCGGAGACACTGGCGGAGGCGATCCCCGGTCTTGGTCGGAGGGTCCTCCGGCCACAGGGCGTCGAGGACCTTGTCCCTGGTCAAGCCCTCGGGCCGGGAGACAAGGAGGGCCAGCAGCTCGAGAGCCTTCTTGCGCCACCCGCCCTCCACGGGCTCGCCGCCCAGCAGAACCCTGACGCCCCCCAGGCAGAGCACCCGGACAGCTCCCTCATCCGCGGTCGACCGAGCCCTCGGGGCGACACCTTCGGGTCTCGTCGGGGCAAGAAGCGCCGACGCGTCCTCGGCCTCCGTCGCCGGGGCCTCCTCCTGCGCGGAATCCCCGCCCGTTGGCACCGGCGCGGCAGGACGCCGGAGGACGAGCGCCGCCTCCGCCATGACGCCCGGAGAGAGGAGGGCCGGCGCGAACCCCATCGGCCGGAGCTCGGGGCCGGCGACCAGCTGGGCCCCCTCACCGGGCACCCAGGCCCGCCGGGGCGCGTCGGCCTCCCCCCAGATGAGGACCCCCACCCCGAGCTCCGCCAGGCCCGGCAGGTCCCCCTTCGCCGCCTCCGCCGTCTCCGGATCCAGGAACAGCAGCGCGACGGGAGGGGGGCCGTTGTGCCCCGAGAGAGCGGCCTCCCGGTGTGAAAGCGCACCTCCCCATCGCTCGAGGACAAGCCCCCGGATCGCCGTGGCGGCCTCTTCCTGGCTGGGGCCGAGAGGCTCCGCGAGCGTGACAGCGTCCAGGGGAGCCCGGAGTCCCTCGGTGGTCAGCACCCTGCACCCCTCCGGGCCCATCCGCATCTGGGCGTAGACACAGAGAGCCACGAGGAACTCCCGGGAGCGCTCCCCCGCCACGGCGAGGGACGACTCAACCAGGGGGAGGTAGAGGCAGCCGTCCTCGGCGAACCCGACCGGAACGAGGAGCCCGTCGGCGGCCACCGAGGGACTTGGGCGAAGCCGCGGCATGACGGGACCCGCCACCGAGGCCGCCACCAGGGTCGCCCCGGCCGGGGCAGCCTCATCGAGACGCCCCAGGATCTCGAAGGAAGCCGAGGTGCCCTCGGGCCGGTGGAGCCGCCTGTTCCTGGGGAAGCTGCTCGGGGTGACCCATCCCCGGAGGAGGAAGGCCGCCCGGTCCTCCGCCTCCAGAGCGGCCACAATCTCCGGCGGCTCCCGGTCCACCTCCTCCACCCAGGCCCTAAGGAGCGCCTGCGCGCGCGGGCCGATCGAGTCCACGGAGGGCCGGAGCCCGGCCCCGAGCGCCGCCCGGCCCAGGCGGCCAGGGGGGAACCCTGACGACCTGTCACCGCGGCGCCGAGCCTCGATGGCGCCCCGCTCTCTCCTTCCTAGAAGCGCGGCGGCGAAGGAGGCAGGAACCGCGCTCCCGTCGGGAAGCCGGATGACTGGGGCGGCCGCTCGTCCGCCGCGGCGAGGAAGGACCCCACGCCACCACGGCCCCTGTTGTGGAGCGCTCATCCCGCCTCCGTCCGAAAGGTTCTTCAAGAAATTCTCCCCGAACCCGCCGCTGTCACGCTGGTGTCACGGAGGCGTCCGCCTCCCCGGGCATCCTCTCACCGTGAGCGCCATCGCCGACCTCGGGCCGAGCGTCGTGGCCACCCCGAAGACGATCCGGGCAGGGACCGGACCGGCGGCGGGCCGCGCCGGGCGGCAGTCCCCTCCGGTGGGCCGACCGCCGATGTGCGGCGCGAGGCCACGCGTGAGAGTGCCCGGCTGCGGCCGGAGCGGCAAGACGCAGGGACGCGTCCGACCCCCGCACACGGACACCTCTTGGATGAGGCCAGTTCGGCGGCTGCGTGGGAGGACGGCCGCGGCCGGGTGCGGATGCCGCCTCGGGATCGGGCCGGGTGAGACCACTGCGGGCACCGCGTAGCCCGGAGGCGTGAGGAACCAGTTGAGGAGGACGCCTCGCTGGGCCCGAGCGGAGCTCGACCGGCGGTGATCGGCGACGAGGCCGGACGGCGCTGGGGCGGCGTCGACGCCGCGCTGAGACAGCGGGAGGCGCTCACCGAAGAAGGCGCGAAGGCGCAGGCCAGGAGCCACCGCCGAGGGAGTCGGCGGGGGGAAGGGCGGAGCCGTAGGCGGACCTATGCCTCGAAGAAGAGAGCTACCGGAAGGAGCAGGTGCGCTCGACGAGCGCGACGCAGGGATCCTCGTCGCCCTCGTCGAGCACAAGCTCCTCACCACCGAGCACATCCACACGTTGTTCTTCAACTCCCTCAGGAGAGCCCAGACCAAGGCCCAGGAACTCAGGGAACTGGGTCTCCCTACAGACTCTCAACGCGCGCGCGAGAGGCAGGCGACCCGACCGCCACCACCTCACCGAGGCCGGCGCCCAAGTGGCCGCCTTCCACATCGGGCGACCCCGCTCCGAGCTCCGGGTCCCCACCACCGAGGCGGAGGCGCGCGTGGGCCTCCCCCACCGCCTGGGAGTGAACGACTTCTTCTGCCGCCTGGTGCGGGCCTGCGAGCCCTCGGGGTACGGGGTCCAGGCCTGGGAGGACGAGCACAAGATCCGGTTCGGAGGGCGGGAGGTCCAGCCCGATGGGTTGGGGAGGCTGCTCCACCCCGGCGGGGGAGTGGAGTTCCTCCTCGAGTACGACCGGGGCACGGAGCACTTCTGGGCGGTGGTCACCAAGCTCGGGAACTACCTGGCGGTCTCCTCCGCCCGCCCCGTGGACTCCCCGGAGCGGTTCCCCAACGTCCTGTTCGTCGTCCCCGGAAGGGGACGGGAAGAGCTCCTCCGGAGGGCCTTCGCGGTAGCAGTGGAACGGTGGGACCCGGCCGCCGCGCGGTCCGCGTGGATGCCCTTCTACGTGACCCATCTCCGCCTTCTGCGGGAGGCCGGACACCTGGGGCCGGTGTGGCTCCCCCTGACCGCTCCCGCCAAGCGCCTGCGGATCACCGAGCTCGACGGGGTGCCGGAGTGCTTCTGGGACCTCTCCGAGTGCCTGAGAGTCCGGTGGATCCAGGGGGCGTGGGAAGGATGAAGGACCGGCCCGTCCACGACGCTCTTCCTCGGGCGAACACCCGACGCAGGCCTTCGCCGGGAGCCAGGAAGCAGGGGATTTCCGCGGCGTCAGTGAGCGATGCTAGCCTCCGCCCGCTGGCGAGGGCCTCGCCCTGGCCGAGGAGCTCCTCGAGCGGGAGGGGAAGAAGGGATGAAGGCCGTCGTTTACCTCCGGGTCTCTACCAAGGAGCAGGCCGAGGAAGGCTACTCCATCGCGGCCCAGCAGGAGGCCTGCACCCGCTACGTCAGGGACAAGGGCTGGGACCTGGTCGACGTCTACTCCGACCGGGGAGAGTCCGCCCGGACCGCGGACCGCCCCCAGTTCCAGCTCCTCCTCCGCCGCATCCAGGAGGACGGAAGGATCCGGTTCCTCGTGGTCCATAAGCTCGACCGCCTGGCAAGAAGCATCCGGGACTACGCCGCCGTGCGGGACCTCCTGGACAGGGCAGGCGTCCAGCTCGTGTCGGTCACCGAGGGCCTGGAGGCCACGGCTTCCGGGAAGATGGTCGAGGGGATGCTCGCCGTGGTGGCCGAATGGTACTCCAACAACCTCTCCACCGAGATCCGCAAGGGACAAGCTCAGAAGGTCCGCGAAGGCGCCTGGCCCAACCTAGCCCCCATCGGCTACCGGAACGTCCGCCTGGAGGCCGCCCCCGGGCAACGGCGGGGAAGGGCGGCCATCGTCCCCGACCAGCCGGCGCCCCTGGTCCGGGAGGCCTTCGAGCTGTACGCATCCGGGAACTGGGCCCTCACCGCCCTGGCCGAGGAGATGCACCACCGGGGCCTCCGGAACCGCCGGGGCGGCCCGGTGAGCCGGTCCCGCCTCCACGAGATGCTCTCCAACCCGGCCTACGTCGGGAGGATCCCGTGGAAAGGAGCGGTGTACGAGGGCACCCACGAGGCCATCGTCCCCGCCGAGCTATTCGAGCTGGTCCAGGAGCGCCTAGCCGCCCACGGGCGGTCCAAGGAGCGCCAGCGGAAGCACACGCACTTCCTCAAGGGCGTGCTTCGGTGTGAGGCCTGCGGAGAGCGGCTTCTGTACGCGGTAGTCAAGGGTAGGAGCCGGCGCGACTTCGCCTACTTCGCCTGCGCCAGCCACTTCAACGCCCGGAAGAGCTGCGGGGAGCCCTACGTGCCTGCCGGGGCCCTCGAGCGGGCCGTGGAGGACCTCTACCGGGAGATCAGGCTTCCCCGGGGTCTCCGGACCCGCCTGGAGAGGATCCTGGAGGAGGAGGTCATCGAGGGCGAGCGGCACCGGGCCCACGAAACCAGGTTCGTGGCCCGCCGGCTCGAGCGGCTGGCGAGCGAGCGGGAGCGCCTCCTCGACCTGTATCTCGCCGGCGACATCGACCGCGAGACCTTCCGGGAGCGGAAGGAGCGGATCGAGAACGAGGTCGCGGACCTCGAAGCTCGAACGGCGGACCAGACTGCCAGGCTCGGACAAGCTCGGGAGCTGGTCAGTCTCGCCCTCAAGCTCGCGAGTAACTGCCACGAGAGCTACCGAAAAGCATCTCCTGAGACAAAGAAGCTCTGGAACCGTGCGTTCTTCGAGGAGCTCGTCGTCCGGAATCGGGCAGTCGTCGACGTTCGGTACGCTGAACCGTTCCAAGCCATCTTCGCAGCCAGCGCAGGACGTGTTTCTGATAACGGCCTTCTCGTGGAGATGACCGGATTCGAACCGGCGACCTCCTGGTTGCAAACCAGGCGCTCTACCGACTGAGCTACATCCCCGCCCCTTCATGATAGGCCGCGGATGTTTGGGCCGGCGCCCACCTGAGCAAGAAGGAGGGCATGACCGGCGGGGGAAGCGGCTCCAGATGGCCCTGCGCGTAGCCGAGCCGGGCCGGATCCGGACGGTGGCCATCGTGCTCGTGGTGGGAGGGCTGGCCGCCTTCGAGGCGTCCAGCGCCCGGGGTCCAGTGGCCTGGGCCGCGTTCGTCCTGCTGGCCGGGGGGATCGGGGGCCTCGACGCCCTGCACGAGCGCCGACTGGGGTGGCGTCAGGGCGCCGTGGTCCTGGTGTTCCTGGGGACGGGCCTGGCCGTGTGGTCCGGCCTGGTCGCGTTCCTCCTTCGGGTGTTCTTCCTGCCGGTCCCAGCATACGTGTGGGCCGCGCTGGCCATCTCCCTCCCGGTCGGTGCGGCCGGGGCCTGGCTGGTGGTTCGTCGCATCCGGGAGGGGACCGCGCGGGCCCCGGTGGTTCCGGCGGGGGGCCATCCCGGGGCGGGGGTGGCGGCGGGCTCGGCGGCGGTCCTCGGTAGAGTGGCCGTGTGGCGCGGTGGACTGGCTTCGCCCGGCGAGCGCTCCGGGTCCTGGGGGCCGTCGGGGTGGGCCTCGGCGGCGCCTGGCTCGCGTTCCTGATCCTCGGTCGGGCCAACTACCAGCTGGGACCGTTCGACGTCCAGTACTACATGCGGCCCGGGGCCTCGGTCACGGAGATCTCGCTTCCGCCCCTGGGCAGGCTGCGGGCGGACAGCCACACCAGCCCCATCCACTTCACGGCCACCCTGGAGGCCGTGGATCCCGACGGGGTCACCGAAGCCCTGCGGGCCGTGGGGGTCCGGGGGCTGGCCGCCACCGTGGAGCGCGAGGCGTTCCGGGCCCTGCGGGTCCACGTGTGGCGGCTGGCCGCCATCGGCCTGGTGGCGTCCTCGGTCACGGCCCTGGTGGTGTTCCGGCACCGGTGGCGGACGGCCCTGGCGGCGGCCGTGGGAAGCGTGGTGGTGCTGGTGTCGGCGGGCGGGCTGGCCTGGGCCACCTACCGGCCATCCGCGTTCCTGGAGCCCACCTTCACCGGATCCCTCCGGCTGGCCCCCGGGCTGGTGGGCCCGATCCGGCAGGCCACCGACCGCATCGAGGACTTCCGGGCCGAGCTCGGCCGCATCACCGAGAGCGCGCTGGGGGCGTACGCCAACGTGATCGCCGAGCGGCGGAGCACCGAGGACGCCATCGCCATCCTGCACATCTCCGACGTCCACGCCTCACCGATCGGCATGGACTTCGCCCAGCGGCTGGCCACCTCGTTCGACGTGGACGCCATCATCGACACCGGCGACATCACCTCGTTCGGCACCCCGCTCGAGCAGGCCATCCTGTCGCGGATCCGGGGCTTCCACGTTCCCTACCTCTTCGTGCGGGGGAACCACGACCCCCCCTCGATCGGGGCACGCATCGCCGGCTTCGAGGACGCCGTGGTGCTGGAGAACGAGGCGGTGGAGGTGGCCGGCCTCACGATCTATGGGGCTCCGCACCCCCTGTTCACGCCCGACCCGGAGGCCACCCAGGAGCACGACGAGATCGAGGCCGCGGTGGCGGAGGCCGGTGACGCCCTGGCGGAACGGCTGGTGGCGCTGCCCGAGCCTCCCGACATCCTGGCCGTCCACGACGGCCGGATGGCCCAGGCCTCGGCGGGGCTGGTGCCGGTCGTCCTCAGCGGCCACTTCCACGATTTCTCGGACTCCGAGGACCTGGGAACGCTGTTCCTCCGCGTGGGCACCACCGGCGGCGGGGGCCTGGACACGTTCACGGCGGACCGGTCGGTCCCCCTGGGCGCCCAGATCCTGTACCTGGAGGGTTCTCCCCCCGAGCTCATCGCCTACGACCGGATCGAGCTCGACCCCAGGACCGGCAGCCTCACGGTCGACCGCCAGCTTGCCAGGGAGCCCGTGGAGCCGACCCCCGGCCCCACCCTCACCCCGACACCGTAGCGGTCACACCACCCGTCCGTTCCTGCGGCGCCGCAGCGCCGCGAGGCCGAACAGGCCTCCGCCCGCCGCCGCCCCGACCGCCACGGCGGTGATCGCCGGGCCGGCCCCGGCCTGCGTACCCCTGGAGGCGGCCCGCTCCACCGAGGTGCCGCCGCCGGCCGGCTCGCTGGCTCCGGCCGCGTCGGCTGGGCGGAGGGTTCCCTCCCCCACCACCACCGCCCCCACCATGCCCGGGTGGTAGGCGCAGAAGTACGGGAAGACCTCCTCGGTGCCGAACACGTATGAGACGTTCGCTCCCGCAGCAACCTCCGGGTTCGCGCGCCCGAACGACATCGCCACGCCCTGCACGGCGTGCGGGCCGGGGCTCCCTTCCTAGGCGTACCACTGCTGTACACCACCGGGCGGAGGGCGGTTCCCCTACCGGAGCGATCCGGCGATCCGGAGCGCGGCCCCCGCATCGAGCGCCGTCTCCAGGCGGTAGGTCACCCCATCGGCCGACCACAGGAGGGTGTTCCCAGCCAGCCGGGCGGAGTCCTCCACCGGGCGGCCGCGTTCGTCGAGGACGATCAACCCGTGGGGGCCCTCGACCCAGTAGCCGGGATTGCCGTCCACCTCCACGACTTCGACCGGGATGCCGGTCTCGACCAGCTTCTTGATGAGCTGATCCTCCGACGTGGCCCGGAACTCGCTCAGCAGGGCACCGGTCCCGGTTGAGGTTGCCCGGGGAAGCCCGGGGCCCTGGCCCCACACCAACGAGACCCGTGCCGGCCCTGCGGTGACATCGACGTAGACCTCCTGCGGGGGGCCGAGGGCTTCGGGGACGCGGATCGGGAAGGTCGCGGAGGCCGCGGCCTCCTCGAGCGTGACCCGCCGGCCGAGGTCGAGGCCGTGGCCCAACGGCCGGTGCTCGGCCGGCGGCGCCACGTCGCCGAACTCGATCCGCACCCCCGGCAGCGTGAACACCCTCAGGAGCGCGGCACGGACCGCCGGAGAGAGCGCGGCCAGCCCGCCGACCAAGAGGGCCGTGACGGCCGCCGCCACCAGCACCAGCCTCCGCGCCCGCCGCGTCGGGACCACCGCCGCCGGGCCTCGTTCCAGCCGGGCCCGAACCGCCCCGGCCAGGTCGGGCGTGGTCGGGTAGCGCAGGTGCCGCCCCAAATCGGAGAGGGCCGCTTCCACTCGCAGCTCACTCATGGACCGCTTCCGCCTCCGCCACCGGGATCCCCTCTCGCACGAGCGCCGCCCGCAGCCTGCCCAGGGCCCGGGACAGCCGCGACTTCACCGTCCCCCGGGCCACCCCCAAGGCCTCGGCCATCTCCGCCTCCGACAGCTCCAGGAAGAAGCGGTACGCGATCGCCAGCCGGTCGCCCTCCCGAAGGCCGTTCACCGCCCGCAGCAGGACCGCGCGCCGCTCCTGGGCCTCGGCCCGATCCTCCAGGGACGGGGCCGCCGCTGGGGGCGCGTGGACGTCGTCGAGCTCCAGCTCCGGGTGTCTCCTCCGCCACCGCCGCCGGTTCTTCGCCTCGTTCACCACGATCCTCAGCAACCAGGGCCGGAACGGCCGTCCGGGATCGAACCGGGCCAGAGCGGCGTACGCCTTGAGGAACGCGTTCTGTGCGGCGTCCTCGGCGTCGCCGGTTTCCCCGGTGACCAGGTAGGCGGTCCGGACGGCCATCGCCTGGTACCCGCGGACGAGCTCCTCGAAGGCGGCGACCTCTCCACGCTTCGCCCGTTCTACGAGTTCAGCGTCGTCCAGTGGTGGGCCCTCCACGGACCGGCTCTCGCTCCTGACTACACCGGGCCGCAGCGGGAGGTTCCCCGGGATGGGGCCGAAACGCCGGAAGCCGCCTCGAGGGCGGCTTCCCGTGGGAGATCGTCAGCCGGAGGCTAGGAGCCCTCGGGGGGCGGCAGCTCCTGCCACTCGCTCTCCTCGATCCCCTGGCTGCGGCGGCGGCGGAAGATCGCGAAGAAGGCCGCCACGGCCGCGATGATGGCTCCGAAGAACCACCACTTCTTCTTGCCCTTGCCCTCCGCCATCCTGCTCTCCTTTCCGCGTTGCCGCGTCGTGGGCCTGGGTGGACTTGAACCACCGACCTCACCCTTATCAGGGGTGCGCTCTAACCGCCTGAGCTACAGGCCCCCGGCACCCGAGCCCTCGGCCAGCGTACCCGCAGGTGATGGAAGCCGTCAACGGAGCGTCGGCACCGGCGGGACCGGCCGGGAGGCCGTCGGCCGCGTCGCAGTCAGCGGCGCTCGGACAGTGTGACCTCGATGCCCCCGACCAGGTCGGCGATGAGGTTGTACAGGAAGGCCAGGAACACGGTCAGGGCGGCCCACAGCGCGGTGGAGACCAGCCCGATGAAGAACGACATGCGGAACAGGTACCCGCCGTTGATCTCGAAGTTCCCGGCCTGGTCGCCGAGGGCCAACGTGCCGGCCAGGTTCTCCAGAGCCTCCAGGATCCCCAGCGACGAGAGGATCGCGTACAGGATCACCAGCCCCAGCAGGACCACGAGCATCACGCAGAAGTAGAACAGCAGCGAGAACTTCAGGACCGACCACGGGTTCACCCGGCGGATCACCACCCGGACCCGCCGGGGCCCCGATCGCCGAGGCGCCGGGGTCGTGCGCGTGGCCGTCTCGATCGTCGCCATGGGCTATCCCTTCACCACGCCGACGGGCCGGAGCCGGGCCACCTTGCGGGACAGTCCCGCTCCCTCACAGGCGTCGACGACGTCAGATACGTCTTTGTACGCGTACGGAGCCTCCTCGGCAAGCAACTTCCACTGGGAAGCTGCTACCAGGATCCCCTCGTCTTCCAGCTTCTTCTTCAACTCCGGGCCGCTCATCACCTTCTTGGCCTTGGTCCGGCTCATGGCCCGCCCGGCCCCGTGGCACGTCGAGGAGAACGACCGGGCGGCGGCCTCGGCCGTTCCCACCAGCACGTAGGAGGCCGAGCCCATGCTGCCCGGGATGATCACCGGCTGCCCCACGGCGCGGTACCGCTCGGGGAGCTCCGCGTGTCCGGGGCCGAACGCCCTGGTGGCCCCCTTGCGATGGACGCACAGCTCCCGGGCCCGCCCGTCCACCTCGTGCTCCTCAAGCTTGGCCAGATTGTGGGCCACGTCGTAGACGAGGTGCAGCCCCATCTCCCGGGCCGCCCGCCCGAAGACCGCCTCGAACGACTCCCGCACGGCATCGGTGAGGACGTGGCGGTTCGCCCGGGCGAAGTTCGCGGCAGCGTACATCGCCCCCAGGTAGCGCTGGGCCGCCTCGTGACGGACCGGGACGCAGGCCAGCTGCCGGTCCGGCACCGTGATGCCCAGGGGGCCCATCAGCCGATCCACCTCGCGGAGGAAGTCCGTGCACACCTGATGGCCCAGGCCGCGGGACCCCGAATGGAGCATCACGCACACCTGTCCTTCGAACAGCCCCATGGCATTCGCGGCCCGTTGGTCGAACACCTCGTCCACGGCCTGGACCTCCAGGAAGTGGTTCCCGGCCCCCAGGCTGCCGAGCTGCGGGGCGCCCCGGTCCATGGCTCGGTCGGACACGTGGTCGGGCCGGGCGTCGTCCAGGACGCCGTGGTCCTCGCAGAACTCCGAGTCCTCATCCCAGCCCACCCCTCGCGACAGGGGGAACCCCACACCGTCTCGAAGGACGGCGGTGATGTCTCTCCGGGAGAGACGCATCCTCCCCTTCCCTCCCACACCGCGGGGGACCCGCAGGCCCAGCGTGTGCACCAGGTTGCCGACCTGCGGCCGGACCTCCCGCTCCCATTCGAGCTCCGAGCGGATCAGCCGAACGCCGCAGGAGATGTCGAACCCCACCCCGCCGGGCGAGATCACCCCGTCCGCCTCGGCATCCGTGGCGGCCACCCCTCCCACGGGGAACCCGTACCCCCAGTGGATGTCGGGCATCGCGTACGAGGCCCGGACGATCCCCGGAAGCGTGGCCACGCCCGCCACCTGCTCCACGGCCCGATCCTCCACCGCCTTGGCGGCCATCTCCTCCGTGGCGAAGATCACACCCGGGACCCGCATCCCGTCGATCGTTCCCAGGGGCACGCGCCAGACGAACGGCTCGATGGGTTCGAGGTCCATGGGGATTCCCTACCCGGGCAGTCTATCGCCCGGGGATCGGACAGCCTCGGAAGGGTTCCGGTTCACACGTCCACGAAGATCCGCGCCACCCACGCCCCATCACGCCGGCCCACCAGGAGTCCGTGGTAGGTGGCGGCCTTCACCCCCACGCCCTCCAGGGCATGGCCTGCTGCGGGAGCCGCCGTGGCCCGGCCATCGAGGGCGCCGTCGGTGACCCGATCCAGGTGGAACCCCCCGAAGACCAGGTCCTCGGCCTCGTGCAGGTACAGCAGCTCATCCACCCACGCCGCCAGGAGCGCCTCCCGGTCGGAGGACCGGACCGAGACCGCCCGGGTCGTCCCCTCCCCCGGGAACCACGCGCCCAGCAGGGTGGCCACGCCCTGGCCGACCGCCTCGAAGGCCTCCTCGCAGGTGCCGCCGGTGGCCTCGATCCCCACCTCGGAGGTGTGTTCCAGGAACTCGAATCGCCCGCTCACGGCCGGGAGCCGGGCTGGGCTCCCGCCGGTCCCCGCCCCCCCGCCGGGGCCTGGGCGGGAGGCCCGAAGCGGCCCAGGACGATCCGGACGTGCGCCGGGACGAGCACGGCCAGGAGGACGACCGCCGCCAGCACCTCACCGGCGGAGGGGTCCGGCCGCAGCAGCATGCCTCCCCATCCCACCCCGGCGCCGGCGGCGGCCAGGACGGCCGCCGTGACCGGGGCCGGGGCCCGTTCGCGCAGGACGAACGCCGCCAGGACGGCCGCGACCGCCGATACGCCCGCCACCCAGCCTCCCATGGAGCCATTATCGGCCCCGGATCCCGTGTCGTGCCTGGGGCTCGGGGGTGGTCGCGTCCGTTACGATGGGGCGGCCGCGGCCCGAGGAGGAAGGCTGAACGCCCCCATCCGGCTGTTGATCGTGGAGGATCACCGCCTGCTGGCCGATTCGCTGGCGCTGGTGATCGACGACGATCCGGCACTCTCGCTGGTCGCCGACCCGGTGGACACGGCCGAGGCCGCCGTGGCCGCCGCCACCGAGCACCGTCCCGACGTGATCCTGATGGACGTGCAGCTGCGGGGACCAGAGACCGGGATCGACGCCACCCGCCGCATCAAGGAGCTCGTGCCCGAGACGAAGGTGGTGATCATCTCCGGTCTCGGGCACGAGACGCTGCTGGTTGAGGCCACGGAGGCCGGCGCCTCGGGGTTCATCGACAAGACCGAGGCTGTGGAGGCGGCCATCTCCGCGGTCAAGGCCGTCGCGGCCGGCGAGGCCCTGGTCGACCCCATCCTGCTCTCGAGGCTCCTGCGCCAGATGGCCGTCGAGCGGCGGGAGCAGGGGGAGGCGCAGCGGCTGGTCGCCCGGCTGACCCCCCGGGAGCGTGAGGTCCTGCAGCTCATCGCGGAGGGCCTGAGGAACGAGGCCATCGCCGACCGGCTCTACCTCAGCGTCCGGACCGTGCAGAAGCACGTGCAGAACATCCTCAACAAGCTTTCGGTGCACTCGAAGCTCGAGGCGGTGGCGTTCGCCGCCAAGACCGGAGTGGTCTCGTTCCGGCCCTAGACCCCTACGCAATTCCGGGTAGCCAAACCTACTGCTTCGTGCGGATGGCAACGGGGCGGCCGACCGATACCCTCGACAGGTGGAGCGGATGCCGCGCGTCGGCGTGGGCCTGGAGCCCTTCATGCTCCGCTCCGCGGTGGCCCGTCACCTCACCCGGAGCGGAGGCTTCCTGGTGAGCCTCTTCGACCCCCTGGAGACGTCGGCGTGGCCGGAACACGACGCGGTCATCGTGTCCGCTCCCCTCGACCTCCCGAACGCGGTGGTGATCGTCGTGTTCGACGGGAGCGATTCTCTGGAGATCCGAAGCGGCGGCCGCTCCCGGAGCGTCCCCTACCGGGGCCTGTCCGGCCTGACCTCGCTGTTGCTCGACGAGTTGTAGGCGCTCAAGGGACCGCGCCGAGGGGTTCACCCCCGGCGAGCCATGGTGTACGCTGCTGCGGCCTTCCGAGCGGGAGGCGAACCGTGCGCTGACCTCGTTCCTCGGAGCAGCCCGTGAGCCAACCGAATCCCCCGGGTCCGTTCCCCTCCCTCCAGGCACCACCGAGCGAGGACGCGTTCCGGTTCACCCAGGCACTCACCGGCGAGATCGCCGGTGCCACCTCGCTTGACGAGGCCCTCGAACTGGCCATCCGGCGCCTCGGGGAGCGGGCGGGGTGGAGCCTGGGCCAGCCTGGGTCCCGGACCCGACCGGCACGTTCCTGGAGTGCATCAAGCTGTGGCCACACGACGACCCCCGGCTCGACGAGTTCCACCGGGCCAGCGTGGCAACGAGGATGCCCCGGGGTGAGGGGCTTCCCGGCGCCGCGTGGGCCACCGGGGCTCCGGCGTGGATCGACGATGTCAGGAAGGATCCCTCGTTCCGGCGGACGGCCGCCGCGGCCCAGGCCGGCCTGGCGGGGGCGGCGGCCGTTCCGGTGCTGGCCGGTGAGGAGGTCGTGGCCGTGCTGGAGTTCCTGGTCCACGACCGGCGGCCGAAGGACGCCGAGTTCCTGGACCTGGTCTCGGTGGTCGGTCCCCAGCTCGGGTGGATAGTCCGCAGCAAGCGGATCGAGGGGGTCCTCCGCCGCCGCAACCAAGAGCTGGAGACCCTGTACCGGACCACGCTGGGGCTCGTCGATCGCCTCGACATCGACCAGCTCCTGAAGGACATCGTGGCGCGGGCCGCCGAGCTGGTGGGGACCGAGCACGGGTACCTGTACACGCCCGACCCATCCTCAGACGAGATGGTGTGCGTGGTGGGGATCGGAAGGATGGGCGGCGAGTGGCTGGGGGCCAAGATCGGACGGGGCCAGGGGGTGGCCGGGAGGGCCTGGGAGCAAGGGGACACGGTCGCCGTCGACGACTACCGGCGCTGGCCCGGCCGCCGGAGGACGTTCGACCGCCTCGAGCTTCGCGCGGTGGCCGGCACCCCCCTCCGGTTGGGGAGCCGGGTCGTCGGCGTGATCGGGGTGGCCAGGTTCGAGGATGGCCGCGCCTTCACCGCCGAGGAGCTCGAGCTCCTGGAGCGCTTCGGAGAGCTGGCCTCCCTGGTGCTGTACAACGCCTCGCTGTACGAGCAGGAACGCACCGCCGCCCAGGAGCTCCGGCGGCTGGACGGGGTCAAGAACACCCTGCTCCAGGCCGTGTCGCACGAGCTCCAGACACCCCTGGCGGGGATCCAGGTGGCAGCCCGGGTCCTGCTCCGGGACCTCGAGACGGGCGTGCCCCGTCACTCCCCCGAGCGGAAGATCGAGCTCGTGCGGAGCTTGGAGGAGAGCGCCCGCAACGCGAACCAGCTGCTGAGCGACCTGCTCGACCTCGACCGTGTGACTCGGGGCATCGCCGAGCCCGACCTCAGGCGCGTCGACCTGGCCGCGCTGGCGCGGGGGGTGGTGGAGGAGATGGGCGCGCTCAAGGAACGCCCGCTCCACCTCGATCTCCCTCCCCTGGAGGCGTGGGTCGACGTCTCCAAGGTGGAGCGCATCCTCCAGAACCTCCTGTCCAACGCGGACAAGTACTCCCCGCCGGACACCCCCATCTGGGTCTCCCTGCGCCCGAAGGGCCAGGGGGTGCTGGTGGGCGTGGACGACGCCGGTCCCGGCGTCCCGGACGAGCTTCGGGACTCGATCTTCGATCCATTCGTCCGGGGGAGGGACGACCGCCGCCTCGGCGTGGGGATCGGGCTGTCGCTGGTGGCCAGGTTCGCCGAGCTCCATGGAGGCCGGGCCTGGGTGCAGGACCGGCCGGGCGGCGGCGCCGCGTTCCGCGTGTTCCTGCCGTCCGGCCGCCGGGCGAACGAACCGGCCTGACCGGGCCCCCCTACGCATTTCACGGTAGGGGAAGTTACGCCAGATGACCGATGACGCACCCCGGGCCCCTGCCTATCGTGAGCGGTGATTCGACGCCCTCGCCGGGGGTCGGATGGGCCGGGGAAGCCAAAGGGGAACCCGAAGGACCGCGGCGTGGCTGCGGCCGGGGGGAGCAAGCGGTGCGCGTCGTGGCCGCCGGGCCCCCTCCCGCGAGGGAGGGGGCTCTTCCATGCCTACTCCTCCACCTGCATGAGCACCGGCGCCACGGCGGCCACCCGGGTGTCGTCGTCGAAGCGCATCACCCGCACCCCCTGGCTGGGGCGCCCCGTTCGCCGGATGTCTGAGGCCCCCACCCGGATCACGATCCCCGACGTGGAGATGACGAACACGTCCAGGTCCTTCGATCCCACGAACGCGCCGGCGAGCTGCCCGGTCCGCGGCGTGAGCTTGTGGGTGACCACGCCCTTGCCGCCGCGGCCCTTCCGCGGGTACTCCTTGACCGGGGTTCGCTTCCCGTAGCCGCCGGCCGTGATCGTGATCAGGTCGTCGCCGTCGCTGGCCAGGGCCATGGCGATCGCCCGGTCGTGTTCGGCCAGCCGCATGCCGATGACGCCCCCCGCGGGCCGGCCCATCGGCCGGGCCAGCTTCTCCTGGAACCGGATGGCCTGGCCCTTGCGGGACACCAGGATCACGTCGTCGCGGCCGTTGGTCAGCTTCACCCCGATGAGCCGGTCACCCTTCCGCAGGTTGATGGCCTGGAGCCCGGTGCGGGGGGAGTCGTACTCCGCCAGGCGGGTCTTCTTGACGATGCCGTTCTGCGTGGCGAACAGCAGGAACCTGGCGTCTTCGTAGGTCTTGAGGGGGATCACCGCGGCGATGGTCTCGTCGCCGGTCAGCGACACGCCGGGAAGGTTCGCCGCATAGGTGCCCCGGGCGGTCCTGGACCCCTCGGGAACCTCGTGCATCTTGACCCGGTACACCTTGCCGCTGTTCGTGAAGAACAGCACCCAGTGACGGGTGGTGGTGGTGAACACGTGGGCGACCACGTCCTCCTCCTTGAGGTTCGCCCCGCGGATGCCCCGGCCTCCCCGGCCCTGGCGGCGGTAGGTCTCGACCGGCATCCGCTTCACGTACCCGGCCCGGCTCACCGTGAGCACCACGTCCTGCTCCTTGACCAGGTCCTCGATGTCGATCTCGCCCTCGTCGGCCCGCAGCTCCGTTCGCCGGTCGTCGGCGTACTTCCGCTTGATCTCCTCGAGCTCGGTCTTGAGGACGCCCCGGATCTTCTTGGGGTCCTTCAGCAGGGCCTTGAGGCGCTTGATCGTGGCCACGAGCTCGCGGTGCTCCTCCTCGAGCTTCTCCCGCTCCAGCCGGGTCAGGCGCCGCAGGGGCATGTCCAGGATGTGGTTGGCCTGGATCTCGCTCAGCTTGAATCGGCGCATCAGCTTGGTGCGGGCCTCGTCGGAGTCGGCCGAGCCCCGGATGACCTTGATCACGGCGTCGAGGTTGGCGAGCGCGACGAGCAGGCCGGCGACGATGTGGTCCCGCTCCTCCGCCTTCCGCAGCTCGTAGCGGGTCCGGCGAGTGACCACCTCGACCTGGTGCTCGACGTAAGGCCGGATCGTGTCGGCCAGGTTGAGCGTCCGGGGGACCCCATCGACCAGGGCCAGGTTGATCACCCCGAAGTTCTCCTGGAGCGGGGTGTGCTTGTACAGGCGGTTGAGGGTGATCTGCGGGTTGGCGTTCTTGGCCAGCTCGACGACCAGCCGCATACCGCTCCGGCCGCTGGACTCGTTGCGCACCCGGGCGATGTCCGGGAACCGCTTCGACAGGCGCAGCTCCTCGATCTTCTCCGCGACCCGGGAGGGGTTGACCTGGAACGGGACCTCCGTCACCACCAGCCGCTGGCGGCCCCGGGAGTCCTCCTCCACCGAGACCCGGGCTCGCATCCGGATCGACCCCCGGCCGGTGGTGTACGCGTCCTTGATCCCGTCCTTCCCCATGACGATGCCGCCGGTGGGGAAGTCGGGGCCCTTGATGTGGCGCATCAGCTGGGCCGACGAGATGTCGAGCCTGTCCACGGCGGCGATCACCCCGTCGATGACCTCGCCGAGGTTGTGGGGCGGGATGTTCGTGGCCATGCCGACCGCGATCCCCGAGGACCCGTTCACCAGCAGGTTGGGGAACCGGGCCGGCAGCACGACCGGTTCCCGGTCCTCGCCGTCGTAGTTCGCCACGAAGTCGACGGTCTCGGCGCCGATGTCCCGGAGGAGCTCCATGGCCAGCGGCCCCAGCCGAGCCTCCGAGTAGCGCATGGCCGCGGCGGGGTGGCCGTCGATCGAGCCGAAGTTCCCCTGGCCGTCGATCAGCGGGTACCGCAGCGAGAAGTCCTGGGCCATCCGGACCAGGGCGTCGTAGATAGCCTGGTCCCCGTGGGGGTGGTACTTCCCCATGACGTCGCCCACCAGCCGGGCGCACTTGCGGGTGGGGCGATCGGGCCGGGCTCCCTGCTCGAGCATGCCCCACAGGATCCGGCGGTGGACCGGCTTGAGGCCGTCGCGGACGTCCGGCAGGGCCCGCGACACGATGACCGACATCGCGTAATCGAGGAAGGAGGTCCGGATCTCCTCCTCGATGTCGATGGGCTCGACGCGCAGGGCGGGTGCCTGAGCCATCAGGTCACACGTCGATCAAGCGGACGTCCTTGGCGTTCTGGTGGATGAACTCCCGACGGGCCTCCACGTTCTCTCCCATGAGCACGGTGAAGATGCGGTCGGCGGCCGCGGCATCCTCCATCGTCACCTGGAGCAGCGTGCGCTGCTCGGGATCCATGGCCGTCTCCCACAGCTGCTCGGCGTTCATCTCGCCGAGGCCCTTGAACCGCAGGACGTTCAGCTCCCGGCTCTTGCCGTTCGTCTTCCGCAGCCGGTCGAGCTCCCTGTCCGAGAACAGGTACTGGGGCTTCCCGTCCAAGTTCACCCGGTACAGCGGCGGCTGGGCGATGTACATCGCGCCCGCGTCAATCAGCTCCTTCATGTGGCGGAAGAAGAACGTCAGCAGGAGCGTGCGGATGTGGGCGCCGTCCACGTCGGCATCGGTGAGGGCCACGATCTTCCCGTAGCGGGCCCTGGTCACGTCGAACTCCTCGCCGATCCCGGTCCCGATGGCCGTGATCAGCGCCTGGATCTCCTTGTTCTCCAGGGTCTTGTGGAGGCGGGCCTTCTCCACGTTCAGGATCTTGCCCCGGATAGGCAGGATCGCCTGGAAGGCCGGGTCCCGGGCCTGGATAGCCGGCCCGGCGGCGGAGTCGCCCTCCACGATGAACAGCTCGCACTTCTCGGGCTCGGTGATCTGGCAGTCGGCCAGCTTGCCGGGCAGCGTGGAGTCGAGCAGCCCCTTGCGCCTGGCCAGGTCACGGGCCTGGCGGGCGGCCAGGCGGGCCTTGGCGGCCTCGGCCCCCTTCTGCACGATCCGCTTGCCGTCCCCGGGGTGCTCCTGGAGCCAGGTCATGAGGTGCTCGTTGACCGTGGTCTCCACGAAGGAGCGGATCTCGGTGTTCCCGAGCTTCGTCTTCGTCTGCCCCTCGAACTGGGGCTCCTTGAGCTTCACCGACACGATCGTGGTCAGCCCCTCGCGCACGTCGTCGCCCTCGAGGTTCGGGTCCTTGTCCTTGAGCAGGCCCTTGCCTCGCGCGTAGCGGTTGACCACGTTCGTCAGGGCCTTCTTCAACCCCTCCTCGTGGGTGCCGCCCTCGTGGGTGTTGATCGTGTTGGCGAAGGAGTGGATTGAGTCCGCGTAGCCCATGTTCCACTGCATGGCCACCTCGACCTCGGCGCCCTCCCGGCGGCCCTCGAAGTGGATGAGCCGGTTGTGGACGGGATCCTTCCCCTCGTTCAGGAGCTTCACGAAGTCGGCCAGCCCGCCCGAGGCCTTGTACACGTCGCGCCACTCGCGACGCTCCCGCTCGTCCACCAGGGCGATCTCCACGCCCCGGGTCAGGAAGGCAAGCTCCCGGAGCCGGTCGGCCAGGATGTCCCGTCGCCACTCCATCTCCTCGAAGATCTCGGGGTCGGGCCAGAACGTGACCAGCGTGCCCGTCTTCTTGGTGGGCTTGCCCTTGCGGATCTTCTCCAGCCGCTTGCCCCGGGAGTAGGCCTGGGTCCACGTGAACCCGTCCCGGGCCACCTGGACCTCCAGGCGCTCGGACAGGGCGTTCACCACCGACACCCCGACCCCATGGAGGCCCCCGGAGACCGCGTAGGACTTGCCGTCGAACTTCCCGCCGGCGTGGAGGGTGGTGAGCACCACCTCCACTGCGGGACGGCGATCCTTCGCCCTCGGGATCGGCTTGACCGGGATCCCCCGGCCGTCGTCGGCCACCTGGACCCCGCCGTCGGATCGCAGGCGCACCAGGATCCGGCTACAGGCGCCGACCAGGGCCTCGTCGATGGCGTTGTCGACGACCTCGTAGACCAGATGATGGAGCCCCCGGCTCCCCGTGGACCCGATGTACATGCTGGGGCGCCGCCGGACCGCTTCCAGCCCCTCCAGGACGGTGATGTCGGCGGCGGTGTACCGGGTCCCCGAAGCCCCGGCCCGGGAGCCGCGGCCGCGCGCGGGCGCGGCCTTCGTTCGGGCGCGGGATGCTGCCTGGGCGCGGCCCGCCTTTCGGGTGGCCGGAGCCTTGGCGGTCGTTCGCTTGGCGGTCCGGGACGTGGCGCCCCGGCTCCGTTCGGGGGGACTGCTCTTACCCACTCACCCTCCATCGGGCCGTCGTCGCAGGGGCCCGTACCTCACTCGAGGAACCGCTCGCGCGGGGATCAGCACAGCAATTCTATCACTCGGGGGACCCCCCTCCGGGGGTTCCACCAGGAGGCTCCCCGGCCCCAAAGGCGTTGTCCCGCAACGGGTTTTGGCGACCCTTCCGTGCATCTGCCGACACGATCACCGTGACCGAGGCGACCTCCTCTCCACCCAGGGCCTCGTTGGCCCGCCGGCGGATGTCCTCGTCCTGGAACCGGACCCGCGTGCCCCATCCCGGGCTCGACGCGGCCACCAGCAGGCCGCCCCCATCGAGGGACAGGGGAGCCGTCTCCCTGGCCAGCTCGGGCCCCACCACCCGGTCCCACGCCAGGGCCAGTCGGCCCAGCGAGATCCCGCGGTGCATCCGGCCCTTCCCCAGGAGAGCCCGGACGACCTCGCCGATCCCCTCGGGCGGGTCCCCCAGGCCGTGACGGCCTCCTTCCTCACCCGAGCTCATCGCCGCTGCACCGAGCCCTGGCGCACGTCCCACACCGCGGCCCCCGCCGGCACCTGGGCCTCGTCGGGCACCGCCAGGAGCACCTGCCCCCGACCGGACAGCAGCTCGCCGAGGCGCCCCCGGCGGACCGGGTCCAGCCCCGAGAACGGGTCGTCCAGGACCAGGACCGGCGGCTCCCCGGCCTCGGCCGCCAGGGCCTCGGCCGTGCCCAGGCGCAGGCTCAGGGCGCCCGCCCACGCCTCCCCGTGGGAGGCGAACCGGCGGGCGGCCAGGCTCCCCACCGCGATGTCCAGTTCGTCCCGGTGAGGGCCCACCAGGGTGGTCCGCCGCGCCAGCTCGTCGGCCCGCCGCTCCTCCAGGCGCCGGAGGAAGGCCGCCTCCAGCCCCGCCCGCTCCCCTTCGACGGAGGGTCGGTACTCCACCAGCAGCCGCTCCGCGGCGATGGCCTCGAAGGCATCCCCGGCCCGGGGGGCCACCCGGCGGACGGCCTCCCCGCGAGCTCCCGTCACCGCGGATCCGTGCCGCGCCAGCTCGGCGTCCCAGGCCTCCAGCCCCCTGGGCGCCTCCGCTCCATCATGTTCCTTCAGGAGCCTGTTCCGCTGCCGCAGGGCCCGGTCGTACGCCCGGCGGGGGGTCTCCTCGGGGGGCCACAGCGCCTGGACGACCTCATCGAGGAACCGCCGACGCTCCTCCGGCTGGCCCTGAACGATGGCCAGGTCCTCGGGGATCGACATCACCGAGCGGACCCGGGACCTGAGGTCTCGCTTGCGCCGGACCCCACTCCGGTTCACCTGCACCCGGTTGGCCCCGGACGCCCGGACCTCCACCTCGACCAGGACCCGCCCGGCAGGCGTCTCCACCTCACCCCGCAGGTAGGCGCTCTCCGCCCCCCTCCGCACCAGGGGCTCGTCGGAGGATGCCCGAGGGGAGGACAGCGTCATCAGGTAGTGCACGGCCTCGAGCAGGTTCGTCTTCCCCTGCGCGTTGGGGCCCACCGCCACGACCAGCCCCGGGGGGGCCTCCAGCGAGGTGCTCGCGTGGTTCCGGAAGTCCCGGACCTCGACCCAGGCCAGCCGCACCTCCTCACCCGCCGGCCACCGGCCGCCCCCCGGGGGTCCTAGCCCACCGCGGCGGGCAGGCGCACCGGCATCACCAGGTAGGTGAACTCGCCGCCCCCCTCGCCCCGCAGCACCGCGGGCTTGAGCCCATCGCGGAACTCGACCTCGACCCGGTCGCCCACCACGCCGGCCAGCCCGTCCCCCAGGAACGCCGGGTTGAACGCCGCGGTGAGGTCCTCCCCCTCGTAGTTGGCCTCCACGGCCTCCACCGCGCCCCCCAGGTCCGGCGAGGACGACGTCAGCCGCACCCCCAGCGCGTTCAGCTCCAGGCGCACCGGAGAGCTCTCCCGGGCCAGCAGCCCCACCCGGCGGACCGCCTCCAGCAGGTCCTGGCGGGCCGCCGTCAGGCGGTTCCCCCCGGGTTCCGGAAGGAGCTGGCGGTAGTTCGGGAACTGCTCGTCGATCAGCCGGGACGTAAGCCGCAGCGGGCCCACCCGGAAGGCGGCCTGGGCCTCGCCCAGGATGATCTCCACCTCGGCCTTCTCCTCCCCGGCGGCGGCCCGGCCGGCCTCGGAGATCGCCCGCTCCGGCACCAATGCGGTGGCCTCTCCCCCACCGGTGGCCGACAGCTCCCGGACCGCCAGCCGGTACGAGTCCGTGGCCACGATCGTCAGGCCCTCCCGGTTTGCCTCGAGCAGCACACCGGTGAGCACGGGGCGGGCCTCGTCCCTCGAGGCCGCCCTCACCACCTGGCCCACCCCCTCGGCGAAGGGCTCGGCGGCCGCGGTGACCCGGACGCCCTCGGGCTCCCGGAACGCCGGGAAGTCCTCCGCGGCCAGGCACCGCAGCGTGCCCTCGAAGCTTCGGCACAGCACCCTGGCCTGGGAGCCGTCGGTGTCGAACTCGACCGCGTCCGGGGCCAGGGATTTCACCATGTCGGCCATGAGCCGGGCCGGCACCAGGGCCGTCCCTTCCTCGCGGGTCTCTACCGGGACGCGGACCTCGGTGGTCACCTCCAGGTCGGTGGTGGTCAGGGTCAGGCCCTCCTCCCCCACCGTCATCAGCACCCCCGTCAGGGCCGGGATGCCCGGCCTCGTGGAGACGCCTCGCTGGACGGTTGCCAGAGCGTCCGCCAGCAGGTCCCGATCGCAGCGGAACTTCACAGCTCACCTCCTGTCGGCCGAGCTCTCCTGTGGGAATTCTCAAACCGGTAGTCGTAGTAGGGGGTGTGGAATGTGTGGGAAACCATGTTACGCCGCAGCGTAGCGAGGGGGTCTGACATGTGGAAACACGTGTGGGATTCGGTGGGCCCACGGCGGGGCCGCAACCGCGGTGCCGTGGAGGTGTGCACAACCCTGGTCGTTTTCCTCACCGGGTCCCCCGCACTGCTGCGTTGATGATCTTGGTGAGTTCCTGGACCTGCCGGTGGGTGGTGTCGCGCTGGGGCATCTGCTTCTCGACCTTGTGGATCCCGTGGAGGGCCGTGGTGTGGTCCCGGTCGAACAGGTCCCCGATCTTGATCAGGGACAGGTCGGTGAGCTCGCGCAGCAGGTACATGGCCACGTGGCGGGCGGTCGTCAGTGGCCGGGACCGGCTCTTCGACATCAGGTCCTCGCGGCTGAGCCCGAAGTACCGGGCGGTCTCGGCCACGATCGCCTCGGGCGGGACCTCGCCGCCCTGAGGGAGGAGGTCCTCCAGGGCCCGCTCGGCCAGGGGCAGGTCGACGGGCTGCTGTGACAGGGACGCCGTGGCCACCACCCGCAACAGGGCCCCCTCGAGCTCGCGGATGTTCGCGTCGAACTTCTCGGCGATGAACCGGAGGACCGCGTCGGGGACCCGCAGGGCGTCGCGCATGGCCTTGCGCTGAAGGATGGCGATCCTGGTCTCGAGGTTGGGCGGCTGGATGTCCACGCACAGGCCCCATCGGAACCGGTTCCGGAGCCGCTCGGCCAGGCCCGAGAGCTCCTGGGGCGGGCGGTCGCTGGCGATCACGATCTGCCGCTCGGCGCCGTGCAGCGTGTTGAACGTGTGGAAGAACTCGGTCTGGGTCTCCTCGGCCCTGGCCAGGAACTGGATGTCGTCCACCAGTAGGACGTCCACGTCGCGATAGCGGCGCTGGAACAGATAGCCCTGACCCTCGCGGACGGCCTTGATGAACTCGGTGACGAAGGACTCGGACGTCACGTACTTGGCCCTGGTCCCCGGCGTGAGGCGGTTCATGTGGTTGGCGATGGCGAACAGGAGGTGGGTCTTCCCCAGCCCCACTCCCCCGTAGATGAACAGGGGGTTGTACGCCTTGGACGGCGGAGCCTCGGCCACGGCCATGGCCGCTGCGTGGGCGAACCGGTTCGACGCCCCGAGCACGAAGGTGTCGAACGTGTACCGGTCCGGGAACGGCGACCGCGCGGCGGCGTCCTTCTTCACCGCCGGCGCGGGCGCCCGGGGCTCGGCCTGTCCGGGGCGGGCCTCGGTCACGAGCGAGATCGCCAGCGGCCTCCCGGCCGCGTCGGCCACCGCCTGGCCGATGGCGGACAGGTACCGCGTGGCCAGCCAGGCCTTGACGTAGTCGCTGGGCACCACCAGCTCCAGGGCGCCCGCGCCGCCCGCCCGGGGCCGGACGTCCGAGAACCACATCTCGAACGAGCTGGCCGACAGCTGAGCGCGGATCCGCTCGACCGCCTCGGCCCAGACGCGCTCCGCCTCCGGGGGGGACGCTGCGACCTTATCCACAGTCCTTTTCCACAGGTGTGCAATCTGCTGGGGAAGTAAATCGGGGCCGCCGCCTGGGCGACCCCGTGGGGAACGCTCCGGATTATAGCGGGGCGCCGCCGGGGACCCCAAATCCGCCCCGGTTCCGCAGACCCGTCGTGACCTGCGGCAACACCTGGCGCCCCCGATTTTGTTACTTTATTTGCTCCGATGAAGCGAACCTTCCAACCACACGTGCGTCGCCGGAAGCGGAGGCTGGGCTTTCGGGCGCGGATGCGGACCCGGGCCGGGCGCCAGATCATTGCCAGGAGACGGGCCAAGGGCAGGACGAGGCTCAGCGCCTAGGCTCCGCCGCTCACGCGAGATCGGCCGGGTCCTCGATGCGGGCACGCCTCTCCGCTCCGAGCGGGTGATAGTGTTTCTGGCGCCGGGGCCCGGTCCTTCGCGCGCCGGGTGGATCGCGGGCCGGAGGCTCGGGGGCGCGGTGGTCAGGAACCGGGCCCGGCGGCTGCTTCGCCAAGCGTGGTGGCAACTGGCGCCCAGGCTGCGGAACGGACACGACGTGGTCCTGGTGGCGCGGCGTCCCCTGGTGGGGGTCAAGGCGCCCCAGCTCGCTCGGGAGATCGAGGTCCTGCTGGAGAAGGCCGGAGTGATGCGGACATGATCCGCCGGATCGCGTGGGCCATCGGCCTGCCGGTCCGGCTCCTGCTGGTCGGGCTGCTGCTGCTGTACCGGCACACCGTGGGACCCATGGTCTCCGGGCGGTGCCGGTTCCACCCGTCCTGCTCCGCCTACGCGTTGGAGGCCGTCCGCGTCCACGGGGCCCTCAAGGGCTCGGCCCTGGCCGGGTGGAGGGTCCTGCGGTGCAGCCCGCTGTCGGACGGGGGGCCCGACCCCGTGCCGCCCGCTGGGCGATGGACGCCGCCCTCCCAGGAGTATGAGCGCATCATACGCGGGAAGGCCTAGTCGGTGGCCGAGGTATGGAACGGACTCCTGACCGGGCTCGGGTCGGCGCTGTCGTTCTCCTACAACGTCATCCCCAGCTACGTGGTGGCGATCATGCTGCTGACGGTGGGCGTGCGGGTCCTGATGCTGCCCCTGACGATCAAGCAGACCCGGTCGATGCAGGCCATGCAGAAGCTCCAGCCCCAGATCAAGGAGCTCCAGCGCAAGCACAAGGGGAACCGGCAGAAGCTCAACGAAGAGATGATGAAGATGTACAAGGAGCACCAGGTGAACCCGCTGGGCGGGTGCCTCCCGCTGCTGCTCCAGCTCCCCGTGTTCTTCGCCCTGTACAGGGTCCTGACGACCGCGCTGCCGGGGAACCTTCCGGGGACCAGGTACCTGCCGGAGGGAAGCCGCCTGGCCGCCGACATCGCCTCCCAGAAGGCGGGGTTCCTGGGGATGAACCTGGCCTGCTCCCCGGCCCGGGCCGGGCGGGGGATGGTGGAGGTAGTGCAGGGGGCCGAGCAGGTGAACTGCGGCGACAGCTGGATGGTGGCCCTCCCCGTCTACCTCCTGGTGGCCCTGATGGTGCTGACCACGTACTACCAGCAGCGGCAGATGCAGCGGGCCAGCGCGGGGCCCCAGCAGGCCCAGATGAAGATGATGGGCCGGATCATGCCGGTGTTCCTGGGGGTGATCTCGGTCAACATCTCCGCCGGCGTCCTGATCTACTGGGTCACCACCAACCTGTGGCAGGTCGGCCAGCAATACCTCATGTTGAGGTCGAGACCTGAGGCGGGGTCCGGCTCTGTTCCGGAGCGGGCCAAGCCCCATCCTTCGGGGGACGGGTCACCGAAGGCCAGGCCCAGCGGTGCCCCCTCGGCCGGGTCGGGCAAGTCGGGTGGGGCGGGCGGAAAGGGCAAGCGGTCCGGAGGCAAAGGTGCGCGAGGTCGAAAGAAACGCTCCAAGCGTTGAGGAGGCCATCGAGGCCGCCCTGGAGGAGCTCGGCGTCAGCGAGCAGGAGGCCGAGGTGGAGATCGTCCAGGACTCCACCCGGGGCATCCTGGGGTTCGGCCAGCAGGAGGCCATCGTCAGGGTCCGCCTTCGCCAGGAGGCGGTGGCGGAGGACATCCTGGATGAGCAGGCCGAGGTGGCGGAGGAGTTCCTGGAAGGACTGCTCGAGCGCATGGGGATGTCCGTCGAGCTCGATCATCACGTCGTTGACGGGGTGATGTACGTGGACATCCTGGGAAGCCAGGAGCCCGAGGGGATGGGCCTCCTGATCGGGCGGCATGGACAGACGTTGGACGCCCTCCAAGAGATCGTGCGTTCCGCAGTGCAGCGGCGGACGGAGGAGCGCTGCCGGATCACCGTGGACGTGGAGGACTACCGGAAGCGGCGGCGTTCCCAGCTGGCCGGCAAGGCTCGGGACGCGGCCATGCGGGTGGGTCGCACCGGCCGCCCCGAGCGGATGGACCCCATGACCCCGTACGAGCGCAAGATCGTCCACGACGCCGCCGGCGAGGTCGGGGGCGTGGAGACCTCCAGCGAGGGCGAGGAACCCCAGCGGCGCGTGGTGATCCGCAAGAAGCGGTGATCCGGGTTTCACGGGAAACGACTCGGGGGTCGGATTCACGTGAAACGTGAGCCCTCCGGCCTTTCCTCCACGCAGAGCGCCCTGCTGGGCCGGTACACGCTCCTCCTGGAGGAACGTGCGGTTCCCCTCGGCCTGATCTCGGCCTCGGATGGGGGGCGGATCTGGACGCGCCACGTGCTCGATTGCCTTCGCGCGGCCCCCCTGGTCCGCGACTACGACCGCCTGGCCTACGACCTGGGGTCCGGTTCGGGCCTGCCCGGGCTGGTCCTGGCGATCGCCTGCCCGTGGTGCCGCTTCGTGCTGGTCGAGGCGCGGGCCCGGCGGGCCGGGTTCCTGGAGCTGGCCGTCCAGCAGCTGGGCCTGTCGAACGTGGAGGTCGCCCCCCGGCGGGCCGAGGAGCCGTCGGAACCCGCCGACCTGGCCACCTCAAGGGCCTTCGCCCCCCTGTCCCGGGCGTGGGAGATCGCCCACCCGCTGCTGCGGCCGGGCGGCCGGCTCATCTTCTTCGCAGGGGCGGCGGCGACGGATCCCGAGGTCGCGGCTCGGTCCCTGTCCCCCGCCCCGGCGAGCGTGGAGATGGCCAGGGATGTTGCAACCTCGTCCCCGATGGTTATCATGGCCCGGGGGTGATCGACGACGTTCAGGAGGTTCAGGCCTCGACCCGACGACCCTCAAGATGACCTTGAGGGTTCCGGGGAGCCGGAGGGCGAACGGGTAGAGGACGCGACCGCGGCGTCCCGGGACGCCCCCGGGTCCCCGGATGAGCCGTCGGAGGCGCCCCACCCCCCCGAGCCGCCGGGGTCACCGGATGAGCCGTCCGAGGGTGCACGCCCGGCCCCCGGCCCCGCCCCCCCGCGCGGCGAGCCGCCTCCCGGGTCCGCCAGGCCCGTGCCCGAGGCCGGTCCGGAGGCCGAGGAACCCTCCGGTGAGGCCCCTCCCCGGGCCCCGCCGGGCGAACCCCCTCCCCAGACCGGATCCGGAGGGGACCGGGAGGCCGAGCGGGAGACCCCGGGCCTTCCCCCGCCGCCCTCCCCCGCCGAGGCGACACCCGCGGAGGGCTCCCCCGGCGAGACACCCGCGGGGATCCCCGCCCCGATGGCGCCGCCGCCGGAGATCCCTGCCCCGGCAACCGGACCGCAGGCCGTGGCGAGCGACGCCCCCCAACCCGCCCCCATCCGCCCACGCGGGCGGATCGTGGCCATCGCCAACCAGAAGGGCGGGGTGGGCAAGAGCACCACGGCGGTCAACCTGGGTGCGGCGATCGCCGAGCTCGGCAAGAAGGTCCTGGTAGTCGATCTCGATCCACAGGGGAACGCCTCCACCGGGCTGGGCATCGAGCCGGGGAGCCGCGGGGTGGGCACGTATCAGATCCTGGCCGCCGGACTCCCTGCCTCCGAGGCCGTCCACGAGACGGCCATGGCCGGCCTGTGGGCCATCCCGTCGACGATCGACCTCGCGGGGGCCGAGATCGAGCTGGTCGGCCAGTTCTCCAGGGAGATGCGCCTGGCCAGGGCCATCGGCGACCTGGCCGACACCTACGACCTCGTCCTGCTCGATTGCCCGCCCTCGCTGGGGCTGCTGACGGTCAACGCCCTCAGCGCCGCCGACGAGCTGATCGTCCCGATCCAGTGCGAGTACTACGCGCTCGAGGGCCTTGGCCAGCTCCTCCGCAACGTGAGGTTGATCCAGCAGAACCTCAACCCGAGGTTGAGGCTTGCTGGGATCGTGCTGACGATGTTCGATCCCCGGACCAAGCTGTCGGAGCAGGTGGTCCAGGAGGTCCGCCGGTACTTCGGCGGGCGTGTGTACGATACCGTCATACCTCGAACGGTACGGCTCTCCGAGGCCCCCGGGTTCGGCAGGCCCATCACCGACTACGACCCGCGGTCGAAGGGGGCGAAGGCGTATCGGAAGCTGGCGGGGGAGGTCCTGGAGCGCGAGGCCACCGAGGAGCCCCTGCCCGAGGGGGAGCCACCGTCCGTGGTGGCGATCCACCGTGGAGGAGGGGAGGAAGCGTGACCCAGCAGCGAGGAGGGCTCGGCAGGGGCCTGTCGGCCTTGATCCCCGGCGCCGCCGACGAGAGCGGCCTGGTCGAGGTGCCCGTGGGGGCGATCGCCCCCAACCCGCGGCAGCCCCGCGAGGCGTTCGAGGAGGAGGGCCTGGCGGCCATGGGTCGGTCGATCCAGGAGGTGGGTGTCCTTCAGCCCATCGTGGTCCGCCGGCGAGAACGGGGATACGAGCTGGTGGCGGGGGAGCGGCGCCTGCGGGCGGCCAGGATGGCCGGGCTGGCCACCATCCCGGCGATCATCCGTGAGTCCGACGACACCGAATCCCTCAGGGAGGCCCTGATCGAGAACATCCACCGCCAGGACCTCGCCCCCCTGGAGCAGGCCGCGGCGTTCCAGGAGCTGCTGGAGGACCTGGGCGTCTCGCAGGAAGTGCTGGCCGAGCGGCTGGGGTACTCGAGGCCGCACATCACCAACACGATCCGACTCCTCCAGCTGCCGGGGGAGGTGCAGCGCCTCCTGGCCCAGGGAAGCCTGGCCGCCGGACACGCCCGGGCACTGCTGGGGCTCCCGGACCCCGAGGCCCAGATCGCGTTGGCCCTCCGGGTGGCCGCCGAAGGGCTGTCGGTGCGCCAGACGGAGGAGCTGGTGAAGACCTACGCCAGCCGGGGCGCCGTTCCACGGGCCCCTGCGGCCGCCGTCCCCCGGGATGCCCGCGTCGTGGCGGCCGAGGAGATCCTGGCCGACGAGCTGGCCACCCGGGTGAAGGTCGAGCTGGGCAAGCGGAAGGGCAAGGTCATCATCGAGGTCGCATCGGCCGACGACCTGGACCGGATCGTGAACCGCATCGTCGGCCCGTCACGCGCCTGAGCCCTGTCACTCGGGCGGCTTTCGCCACCGCGGGGGAACCACCCCGCCGATGCGTCAGGGTTGCCACCCCGTGGGTGCCGGCTTGCTAGCGGGCGGCGTGGTGGCGCTCTTGTTCGCCGAGCAGCTCGCCGAGCCGGCGGATCCCCTCCTCGATGGCGTCCTCGGGCGGGTAGCAGAACGCCAGCCGGAGCCGGTCCCGCCCGGAGCCGTCGGTGTAGAAGGCGGTCCCCGGCACGTAGGCCACCCTGCGCTCGATCGCCGCGGTCAGCATGGAGGTGGCGTCGATCCACGGCGGCAGCGTCACCCACACGTAGAAGCCCCCGTGGGGATGGGTCCACGAGGCGCCCTCGGGGAAGTGCGCCTCGAGCGTCCGCAGCGCGACGTCACGGCGGCGCCGGTACACCTCGTTGAACCCCGCCAGCGAGCTGCGCCACCGTTCCCCGTCGGACAGCCACTCCTCCGCCACGAGCTGGGCGAAGTTCGACGAGCACAGGTCGGATGCCTCCTTGAACAGCGTCAGCCGCTGGAGGAGGGCGGCGCCCCCCAGCACCCAGCCCACCCGCAGGCCCGGGCAGAAGACCTTCGACAGCGTGCCCAGGTACACCACGTTCTCCGGATCGAGGCTCCGGAGCGTGGGGGGAGCCCGTCCCTCGAACCGCAGCAGGCCGTACGGGTTGTCCTCGATGATCGGCACCCCGGCCCGGCGGCACACCTCCGTCAACCGACGGCGCCGCTCCTCGGACAGCGTCACGCCGGCGGGGTTGTGGAAGCTCGGGCACGTGTACAGGAACTTGGGTCGCACCCCGCCGGCCAGGGCCTCCTCCAGCGCCTCGACGACCAGTCCCTCCTCGTCCATCGGGACGGGCACGAACCGCGGCTCGTACGCGGCGAAAGCCGACAGCGCCCCGACGTACGACGGCGCCTCCACCACGATCTCGTCGCCGGGGTCGATGAACACCTTTCCCACGAGGTCGAGGGCTTGCTGTGCCCCGACCGTGATGAGGACGTCGCCGGGGTCGGCCTCCGTGCCCTCGGCCGCCATCAGCTCGGCCAGCCGCACCTTGAGGCCGTCCTGGCCCGAGCCGCTCCCGTACTGGAGGGCCACGCTGGATCGTTCCTCCAGGACCCGCCGGACCACCCTCAGCACCTCGTCCCGGGGCAGGGCATCGACGAAGGGCATGCCGCCCGCCAGCGAGATGACGTCGGGGCGAGAGGCCACGGCGAACAGGGCCCGGACCTCGGAGGCGGACATCCCGCGGGTCCGGGCCGCGTACAGGTCGAGGAGGGGATCGAGGGCGGCGTCCGCCACGGTGGCGGCCATGGTAGGCGGCCGGCGGAGCATCCGCAATGGACCCGGCCGCGCGTGCGGCCGCTACAATCGCCGCGTGAGCGAGGCGGCCCGGGCTGCGAGAGCGATCGCCCTGGGGCTCCTGCTGGGTGCTCTGATGGCGGCCTCCGCCCGCAGGGCCCGCGACTGAGGAGCCTGCCGTGAGACGCCGCATCGTCGACGTCACCCTGGACAACCTCTCCGACGTGCCGGCCGAGGCGCTGAACAGCGTGTTCTGGGAGCTGGCCGAGGAGCCGCCCGTGGATGCCAGCTTCGAGAAGGAGGAGTGGTTCTCCGGCGTTCTCCTCGAGTGGGGGAGGTGCGCCAAGCTCCTGGTCGTGGAGGACGAGCCCATCGGGTTCGCGGAGTACGCCCCGCCGGCGATGTACCCTCGCCTGTCCCGGTTCCGGTGCGGGGCCGTGTCCCCGGACGCCATCTACCTCTCCTACTGCTACGTCGTGGCCCACCGGCGGGGGGCCGGACTGGGCACCGAGCTGGTCCGGGCGGTGGCCAGGGATCTGGTGGGTCGGGGGTTCCACGCGCTCGAGGCCGTGGGGGACCGCGAGTGGGCCTCGGGGTGGGTGCTGCCGACGGCGTTCCTGGCCCGCAACGGGTTCACCGTGCTCCGGGACGACGCCAGGTATCCGCTGATGCGCCTGGACCTGGAGACCGCGGTGCGGCCGAAGGAGGCGGAGGAGGCCGCCGCGGCGCCGCTGCCGATCCCGGCGCCGGGGGTGGCCTAGGGCCGGCCGGGCTCCGGGGTCTCCGCCGCGCGACCGGCGAAGAAACGGTCGAGCGCCCTGGCCATGGCCAGGGCGGTCTCGCGGAGGAACGGGCCCTCCCTCAGGAGCTGCTCCTCCTTGGGGTTCGTGATGAAGCAGGGCTCCACGTGGACCGCCGGCATCTGCGTCTCCCGCAGGATCGGGAAGGACATGGGATGCGTTCGGCCGTTCCGCAGTCCGGTGGCCGCCACGACCTCTTCCTGGAACAGCTCCGCCAGGGCCTGGCCGGCCACCGAGACCGAGCCCAGGCGTCCGAAGTAGTACGCTGAGGACCCCTCGGCCGCGGGGTCCTCGTGGTTGTTGAGGTGCACCGACACCACCATCTCGGCGCCGGCCTCGTTCGCCCGGGTGGCCCGGTCGGATTGGTCGGGAGTCTCTCCGGGAGAGCGCAGCAGCAGGGGGTGGGCGCCGCGAGCCCGCAGCTCCTCCGCCAGCCGCTCCGCCAGGGAGTAGGCGGCTTCGGCCTCGGTGAGGCCCCCGGGCCCCACCGCGCCGGGGTCGTCGGGGCCGTGGCCGGGGTCGATGGCGATCCGGCGTCCCGGGAGGGCTCCCCCGGGGGTGCGCATGGACTCGGTCTCCCGGACCGCGGTTCGCCCGGGCCCCTTGCCCGGGGCCCGGAACAGCCGGTCCAGGGCGTCGACGGTGGTCGCCCCCACGATGCCGTCGGCTCGCAGGCCCACGTTCGTCTGGAAGTCCCGCACGGCCTGGGCCGTCTGCCCGCCGAAGATGCCGTCCTCCCGCCCGGGGTCGAACCCCAGGGTGTTCAGACGGCGCTGCAGCGCGCGGACATCGTCGCCCCGGAATGGGGGCTGCCGGAGGTACAGGACGCGGTCGGCCAGCGCGTACCCGGCCTCGACCATCTCCTGCCAGGTCTGCGGTCCCACCAGCCCGTCGACCAGCAGGCCCCGCTCCTGCTGGAACGCGCGCACGGCCTGCTCGGTGGACGCGCCGTAGCGGTGCTCGGCGAGCTCGGGAGCGTCGATGAGGAATCCCAGGGCCAGCAGGCGGGACTGGACGTCGCGTACCCCGTGTCCCCGGGTGCCGGGCGAGATCGTGTCCACGGCCAGAGTATTTCGCCGGCCCCGTGGGGCCGCAAACGGGGGATCCGCCGCCTCAGGCGGCGATGTGCGGCTCCAGCTCCTTGAGGATGGCGTCCTTGGGCTTGGCCCCGATGACCCGAGCCTTCTCCTGCCCGTCCTTGAACAGGATCAGCGTGGGGATGCTCATCACGCCGTACTGCCGGGACATCTGCGGGTTGTCGTCCACGTTGAGCTTGGCGACCCTGAGCACCTCCGCCTGGTCCCGGCCGATCTCCTCGACGATCGGTGAGACCATGTGACACGGGACGCACCAGTCCGCCCAGAAGTCGACCAGCACGGCCTTGTCCGAGCCCAGGACCTCGGACTCGAAGTTCGCGTCCGTGGCCTCGAAGTGCTGCTCACTCATCGATCCTCCTCGCGTTCGATGGGGATGGTCTGCGTTCCAACCGCCCCCCGCGCTCCGCTATTCCTCCAGGTAGAGCTTGGCCACCAGGCGCTCGAACGCCTGTCGTCGCCCCTGGTCCGCACGCCGGGCCAGGCGGCGCTCCCCGTCCGTGGTGGCCGCCACCGAGGCTCGGTACAGCGAGCGCACCATCGGGTACGGGTTTACCCATCCCCCGCCGTCCATGATCCCGAAGTGCAGGTGCGGGGGGAAGGCGTCGTCGCGCCCGGGAGGACCATACCCCGTGTTGCCCACGCGGCCCAGCACCGTCCCGGCTTCCACCGGGGTGCCCACCGCGACGCCGGGGTCGACCTCCGAAAGGTGCGCATAGAAGTAGTACCGGCCGTCGGTCCCGTGGACGCCGACCCGGGTTCCCGAGTAGAACGTCCACCCCACGGCCTCCACGGACCCTGGGGCGGCGGCCACCACCGGGGTCCCCTTCTCGGCGATGATGTCCACCCCCTCGTGGAACCCCACCAGCCGCCACTCCCCGTCGATCATCCGGAAGCGAGGCTCGTGCCAGTCGTTTCGGAACTCCAGGTAGGACAGCCAGCTGGACCGGGCCACGGGGAACGTGGTTCCGTCCACGACCACCGGTCGGTAGTAGCCGGCCGGCGGCCGGAGGGCCGTCTCGGCGGCCGGCGCCGGACCACCGGGCAGGGCCACCGGCGCCACCAGGGGAACGAGGATGGCGATCCGGGCCACGCGCACCTCCCCAGGGTACCGCCCGCCCGTCCGGCGGTCGTGCGGCGGAGCGACCGCGGCGAGGCCGGCGAGCGACGCGTGGGAGCGACGAGCGATCCGGGTGCGGCTCGTCCCTCGGAGGCCGGGTGCTTAGCGGCCCTGGGCCTCGAGGAACCGCTCGGCGTCCATGGCGGCCTTGCAGCCCATGCCGGCCGCCGTGATGGCCTGCCGGTAGTAGTGGTCCACCACGTCGCCGGCGGCGAACACGCCGTCCACGCTGGTCTTGGTGGTGGGCTCCTGCACCAGGATGTAGCCGCCCTCCATGTCGAGCTGGCCATCGAAGATCTGGGTGTTGGGGATGTGGCCGATGGCCACGAACACGCCGCCGGTGGGAAGCTCGCGGGTCGCGCCGGTGGAGGTGTCCTTGAGGCGGACCGCGCGGACGGATCCGTCGCCCAGGATCTCGTCGACCACCGAGTTCCACACGAATTCGATCTTGTCGTTGGCCCGGGCCCGGTCCTGCATGGTCTTCGAGGCCCGGAGCTCACCCCGGCGATGGACCACGGTGACCTTGGTGGCGAACCTCGTCAGGAACAGCGCCTCCTCCATGGCCGAGTCCCCGCCGCCGACCACCACCAGCTCCTGGCCGCGGAAGAAGAACCCGTCGCAGGTGGCACACGTGGACACGCCGTGGCCCAGCAGGCGGCGCTCGCCCTCCACGCCGAGCATCTTGGCCGACGCCCCGGTGGCGATGACCAGGGCCCGGGCCCGGAACTCCTCGTCACCCGACCACACGCCGACCGGCCACCGCGACAGGTCCACCCTGGTGGCGGCCTGGTGGAGCATCTCGGCGTCGAACCGGGCGGCTTGCTTCTCCATGAGCTCCATGAGCTCGGGGCCGAGGATCCCCTCGGGGAAGCCGGGGTAGTTCTCGACCTCGGTGGTCAGCATGAGCTGCCCCCCGGCCTCGATGCCCTTGAGCACGACCGGCTTCAGGTTGGCCCGGGCGGCGTACAGCGCGGCCGTGAAACCGGCCGGCCCGGAGCCGATGATGACCATGTCTCGCTCGTCCACGTCGGTCATTGTCCCACAGGGGTTTCCTCCAACAGTTCCAACCCCGGCCCATTCCCGGCGGGGGCTCAGAGCCGGATCGTGGCGAAGTACCGCAGCGCGCAGCCCTCCCGCTCCAGCACCCACAGCAGCAGCCGGTCGTAGGGCTCGTCGGCCCCGGGGCCCTGGAGGAAGGCGGCCACGTAGACCGGGTCCCCCTGGAACCAGGCCTCCTGGATGAGGAACGGCACCGCCAGGTCCCGGGGCGGAAGCTCCTCCAGGATGCACCGAGCCGCGGCCCGGGCTGCCGGCGGGAAGTCGGAGACGCGGAACTCGTCGTAGAAGGCCGTGGCCGGCTGGGGGAACCCCGACGGGATCGATGCCGTGGCCTGGTCCTTGAGCCGCCCGCCGAGCTTGGCCAGCGTGTCGGGGTCGTAGTCGCGATCGGAGGCGGTGAACAGGGGGCCGGCCCGGCCCTCCCGAGAGGCCTCCAGGGCGGAGGGGGCCTCCGCTTCCGCCTCCACCCCGGCGGCGTCCTCCTGCCCGGCCTGGGGGAGGGCCCTCTCCGCGGCCGGCGCCCCCGCGTCCCCCGCGCCCTCTCGAAGTCCGGTCACGACCACGAACACCCCGGCGATCGTCACCGCGGCCGCCGCTGCCGCGGTGGCCACCTTCCAGGCCAGGCCGGGTCGGAGGCCGCGCCGCCGGGACCGGCGCAGGACGCCGAACGTGATCCCCTCGGGACAGGGAGCTCGGGAAGGGCCCGCAGGGCCCGTCGGGCGCCGGACGCCAGGTCCAGCTCCTGGCGGCACGACGGGCACGCCTCCAGGTGGGCCTCGACCCGGGCCCGGTCGTCCGGCCCCAGGGTGCCGTCGGCGTACTCGGCCAGCAGCTCGTCGGGGTGATCGGTCATCGGCGCATCTCTCCAAGGTTCGACGCGGGCGCGGGGCCCGGTTGTTCCCCGCGGAGGGCCCGGGCCAGGGCGATCCGGCCCCGGTGGAGGCGGGACTTCACCGTCCCGATGGGCGCCCCGATGGTGTGGGCCACCTCCTCGTAGGGGATGCCCTGCACGTCGTGCAGGATCAGCACGGCCCGATACTCTTCGGGCACCTCCAGGAGGGCCCGCTGGACGTCCACGGCGGCCGCGGCGGCATCGGCCGGGTCGGGCGCCGGGGCCGGCTCGGGGTTCTCGGCGACCGGTTGCTCCCGACCCCGCCGCCGCAGGGTGTCGTAGCAGGCGTTGACCGCCACGCGGTGGAGCCATGTGGTGAACGAGGATGTCCCTCGGAACCCCGAGAGCTTTCGGAGGCAGGTGACGAACACGTCCTGCGTGACGTCGGCGGCGTCCTCGGGCCGGCCCACCATGCGGTAGGCCAGGTTGTACACGCGGCGCTGGTGCCGCTCGACCAGCGTGGCGAAGGCGGGCCGATCCCCGGCCAGGAACCGGCGGACGAGCTCCTCGTCGGTGTCGATGCTCACCGGGGCCCCAGGAGCTCCACCCCCGTCACCTGGGCCCGGAACCGGTCCGGGCTCTCGGTCAGGAGGGTGATCCAGATCAGGAAGAACCGGCGCTCGGTCGGTTCGATGGTCACGGTCGTCCGGGGGGTGGCCCGGAAGGTGGTCACGCCACCCGTGGACGGGATCGGCCCGGAGAACGCCTCCTCGTCGTCGGATCCGCGGATCTGGAACTGCCACCCCGCAAGGTCGGTGGTCAGCCGGATCTGGGAGATCGTGCGCCGCTCGCCGAGGTCGAATGCGATCCCCACACCCGACTTCAGCCCGCCCAGGTCGGGCTGGTTGTAGCCCTCCGTCTGCCACCCCGTGGACTGGTCGCCGTCGATGGCCAGTCCCACGCTGGTGCTGCTCTCCGAGCCGTCCCCCTCGGGGTCGTGGTCGAACGCGCCCTCGATCGCCGCGGGGCGCAACCCGTCCTGCTCCCCGGCCTCCGGGGGCCCCGCACGGAACTCGTCGAAGATGGCGAAGCCCCCCACCACCACCGCCGCCACGATGGCCAGCGCGATCGGCACCAGGAGCCAGGACCGGAACACCGGTGGGGGACCTTCCCGTCGGGAGGGGCGGCCGGGGACGGGACGGCGGTGTGGCGTGGCCACCGGGGCGGTGCGCTCGAGGGCGGCGTGCATCTCCTCCGCGCTCTGGTAGCGCCGGTCGGGGTCGCGGGCCAGGGCCCGGAGGACCACCTGCTCCAGGTCGCGGGGGATGCCGGACCTGAGGGCGCCGGGGGGGACGGGATCCCGCGTCAGGCGCATCGTGGCGGTGGCCAGGTGAGTCTCCCCCTCGAACGGAGCCCGCCCGGTGAGCAGCTCGTACAGGACCACCCCGGCCGCGTAGAGGTCGGCCCGGGCGTCGACGTCGCCCCCCGCCACCTGCTCCGGTGCCAGGTACCTCGCCGTCCCCAGGAGGCTCCCGGTCGTGGTGAGGTCCCCCCCGGCGAAGGCCGCCTTGGCGATGCCGAAGTCGGTGACCTTCACGAACCTCCCGTCGCCCACCAGGATGTTGCTCGGCTTCACGTCGCGGTGGACGACGCCGGAACCGTGCGCGTGGGCCAGGCCGCGAAGGGCCCCGGCCACGATCCGGGCCGCTTCGTCGGGCGGGAGGGGCCCCGTCTCCTCCAGGACCCGCGACAGCGTGGGCCCGTCGGACAGCTCCATCACGATGTAGGCCTGGCCGCCGTCCACCCCGGTGTCGAAGACCCGGACCACCGCGGGGTGGGACAGGCGAGCGGCCGCCACGGCCTCCAGGCGGAACCGCTCCAGGACCTCCTCGTCGCGGGCCAGCTCGTCCCGCAGGATCTTCACGGCGATGGGCCGGTCGAGGACCAGGTCCCGGCCGCGCCAGACGTCGGCCATCCCCCCGGCGGCGATCAGCTCCTGGAGCTCGTACCGCCCCCCGAGGCGAAGTCCGCCGAGTTCGGGCGGGTCCTCCATGCGGGCGCCAGTCTACTCAGCGAGCGGCACCACACCGGACCCGCGGCTGCCCCCAGGTTCCGGGCTCACACGGGAGGGTTGCCCGCGGCCTTGCCCCGGGCGACCGTGAGGCCCTCCAGGAACCCGATGTGCTGGATGAGGAGCGTCCTGGCCGGCTTGACCACCGTGACCCTGATGGTCCCGTCGGGACGAACCACGAACGACTTCCCCAGGCGGGCGTCCTCGGCCCGCTCGTGCACCGCCTCGGCGGCGGCCTGGCGGGCGACGGGGACGCTGCCCGTTTGCCGGAACGTGTCGGCGGCCACGCGGGCGGCGGTCTCGGCGATGTCCTGGGCCTGGAACCGGGCCCAGAACACCGCGGTCGTGTCCACGGCGGCCAATCCCACTACGGCCAGCACCAGGATGAGCTTGACGAAGAACGAGATGATGATGCCGCGCTCGTCCCGGTGAAGACGCGCGATCATCGTCGGAGGCGGGCGGAGAGCGTCCGTCTGATCAGGTCGAACTCCTCCATCCTCAGCGCGAGGGCCGCGCCGATGAACACTATAAGCCCCGCCAGCACGCCGACCCCCACTTCGGCCACCTGTCCCCCGAACGTATCGACGGATACGGCCTCGGCCATGAGCCTGGCCGCCCCCCACGCCGCGGCCCCGGTGGCCACCGCCCCCGCCATGACCTTGGCCAATCCCCGGACCAGGTCGCGGCCCTCCAGCCCGCCCAGGCGCCGCCGCAGGATCACACCGGCGGTCACCGCCGCGAAGGTGTATGCCAGGGCGTGGCCGAGCGCCAGGCCCTGGACCCGCAGGATCGGGAACAGGGCCAGGTTGGCCACCGTGTTGATCCCTACGGCGAGCACGTTGATCAGCGCGGGGGTCCGGGTGTCCTGCATGGCGTAGAAGGCCCGCAGCGAGAGCAGGAACGCGGAGAACGGGAACAATCCCAGCGAGAACACCGTCAGGACGTCGGCCACCAGGGTGATCGACTGGCCCCCGGCGACGCCGCGCTCCAGGAGCAGCCGGACGATCGGCCGGGCCAGCACGATGTACCCGGCCGCGGCGGGGACCACCACGAACGCCGAGGCCCGGATGCCCCTGGCCAGGGTGCGGCGGAACTGGCCGATCTCGCGGCGGACCCACTGCTCGGACATGGCCGGCAGCAGGGCGGTCATGATCGACACCGAGAAGATCGCGTACGGCAACTGGAAGAAGATGAACGCCGCCAGGTAGGCGCTGTAGCCTCCCTGCTCCGCACCCGCCAGCACGATCACCACCAGCAGGCCGAGCTGGTTGACCACCACGTAGGCGATGGCCCACCCGGACAGCCGCACCAGCTTTCGCACGGCCTCGTTCCGCCAGTGCAGGTTCCACCTCCACCGGAATCCCAGCCGGCGCACCGACGGCCACAGCGCGAACGTCATGGCGGCCACCCCGGCGGTGGTCCCGACGGCCAGGACCAGCTTCTGGGCCAGGGAGATGTTCGTCGGGGAGGGGAGATCCGAAGGGGTTGGGACCGGCAGGAACGCGAACAGCAGGAACGAGGCGATCACCACCAGGTTGTTGAGGATCGGAGCGAACATCGGCACGGCGAACCGCCGGTGGGCGTTCAGCAGCCCGGAGGCCACGGCCCCCAGCCCGTAGAGCACGATCTGGGGGATGAAGAACCGCAGGAAGAACGTGGCCAGGGGTTGCACCGCCGCCCGCTGCGGCTCGTCCACCCGGAGGGTGTACAGCTTCACGATCCACGGGGCGGCCACGACGCCCACCACCATGATCAGCCCCAGCACCACCACGGCCACGGTCATCACCGCTCGGGCCGACTCCCAGGCCTCCTCGCGGCCGCGGCGCTGGAGCTGCTCCACGAACACGGGTACGAAGATCGAGGTGAGGATCCCGCCCAGGACCAGCTCGTAGATGATGTTGGGCAGGTTGTTGGCCACGTTGTAGGAGTCGGCCAGGCGGGTCTCCGCCACCCCCACGGCGAAGGCCATGGCGGCCACCCTGGCGAACCCGCTGATCCGGGACAGCGCGGTGCCCACCGACATCACCGCGGTGCTCCGGACGAGCGCCCGGCCCTCCTCCTCGCCGGAGACCGAGGGGAGGGGACCTGTGTCCTCGGGGGACGCGCCCGGCGGGCCTAGGTCCGCCGAGGGAGGAACCTCCTGGCCCACAGGGCCGCCAGGAACACGGCGGCGCCGACCGTCAGCACCAGGGCCACCACGTTGTAGGCGGTGGAGCGCACCACGATCCTCGACTCGGTGAGCTGGGTGCCGCCGGGGGTGAGGATCACGATCCGGACGACGGACCGCCCCGTGGCCTTGGCCCGGACGGGGAACGTGAACTGCTGGGCCGGCCTGGACAGCACGATCTCACGGGTGTTGCCTTCGAGGAACTCCAGCTTCGAGGACAGCAGCCGGAGCACCACCCGGACCTCGTAGTCCGCGACGCTGCGGATCGTCACGGGGATGACGCCGTTCCGCGAGGCCAGCGTGACCGAGGTAGCCGGCGGCGGCTCCACCTTGGCGAACTCGGCCTGGACCATCGACCGAGCCGCCCGGAGGTAGGCCAGCGCCTCCGAGTCGCGGGCCAGGAACCCCCGGTGCTGGGCGATCAGGAGCAGGCCCTGCATCCGGTCCTCGATCCCGGTGGACTCGTCCGCCATCGTGGTGAACTGCTCGACGGCGGCTCGGGCGCCGGACAGGTCGGCCACGAACCTGTCGGAGAAGGCCTCGCGGGTGGGATCGAGGTCCCGCCGTTCGTCCGGGTCCGGCTGACCGACGAGCCTGGTGGCCTTGACCGGGCGCAACCAGGCCGCTCGAGGGGGAGGCGAGCCGATGCCCGACAGGAGCGCCCGGAGGAACCTTCGCTCGGGCGCGTCGGCGGCGTCGATCACCACGGCCACGCCGCGATCGACGCTGGGGAGCTCGTTCCACACGGCCGTGAGCTCCCCCAGGACCCACTGGGCCCGAAGCGCGGCATTGTCCGGTGGGCCGGTCATGCGAGCGGCCACCACGGGGTCGGGAGTGATCGCGATGAGACGCCGGCCGCCTCCGGCGCCCAGGGTGGCCGTCGGTGGCGGCGTCAGCCGGAACCCCACCGGCGGGGGGAGCGTCCAGGCGTCCACGAGGAGGTTGTCGATGCCGAGGTCGGCCAGCGCCCCCACTGCCTCGCCGGTCAGGGCCGAGCCCGGCGGCCGGAACAGCGATGCGCTCGGCGGCACGCCCAGGATCCGTTCCACCTCGGCCCGGCCACGGTCGATCTGCCGCTCCAGGTCCCTGACCAGCCCGGACTCGACCATGGCCGGGACCGACGGGGAGGCGTACGGCAGGGCCACGACCTCGGTGATCCCGTCCCGGGCCAGGCCCTGGATCCGGGCCAGCAGGTCCCCCGCCCGTTCGGCCCGGGGGTCGTTGGCCGGCACCTCCCGGACCACGCCCGGTTCGGCCACGGCGTACCCATCGGACATCCGCTGGAGCTGGAGCAGCAGCAGCGGTGAGACGACCAGGGTGGCCTGGACCGGGACGGCCTCCAGGCTGCCCACGATCGTCTCCAGGGGGCCGTTCGGGCCCGTCTCGGCCTCCAGGGCGCCCTGGGAGAAGGTGCCGTCGGGCAGGAGCCGCATGGGGGCGTCGAGGAGGAACGTGAGCCCGACGTTGAGCGGGAGCTTGGGGCTCTCGTAGATGAACGCCAGGGGGGTCCGCAGGACCGCGATCGGGGTGAAGTCGGACTCGAGCAGCACCCGGAGCGGGTAGAGGGCGTTCTCGGCGCGGTCGGTGAGCTCGCCCAGCCCGGTCTCCAGCGAGAGCACACGCGAGCTCCCGGGCTCCAGCGTCCCCGGGAAGTCGAACCGCTTGATGTCCAGGCCCGTTGGCGCGTCGAACTCGAGCGACTGGGCGTACTCCGAGCGGGACCGTGCCGCGGGGTAGATCCACAGCGAGATCGACAGGTTCTCGAACGCCTGGTCGGTCTCGTTGACGGCCCGGACCCGCATCCGCAGCGGGCGGTCGGGCGTGGCGAACGGGGTCTGGGACATCAGGGTCAGCCGGACCTCATCCTGCCCCTGGGCCCGAGCCGGCAGGGTGGGCAGGAGGAGGAGGACCGTGGCGAGCAGGGCCAGGAGCCGTCTCACCGTCGGGCCATTGTAGTGCTCAGGTCTCCGCCAGGGCCCGGGCGGCCCGCTCGAGGATGTCCTTCTCCGAGTCGAATCCAGCGACCCGCCGGGCCTCGTCGAGGGGGAACCATTCCACCTCCTCCATCTCGTGGTCGCGAGGCCCCGGGTCCTCCCCGGTGGCCTCCATCAGGAAGAAGTGAACCGTCTTGTGGACACGCTCGCCGCCCCACACGAACCAGTACGAGATGTCCCCCAGCGGTTGTCGCACCGTGGCCCGGTAGCCGGTCTCCTCCTCGACCTCCCGGGTGGCGGTCTGCTCGGGGGCTTCGCCCCGCTCGACCAGGCCCTTGGGGAGCCCCCACACCAGGTCGCCACGTCTGGTCTTGCGGGAAGCGAGGAGAACCTCCGGCCCCCGGGGGCCCGAGCGGACCACCACTCCGCCCGAGGACACCTGGCGCCGGGTCTTCACGCCGCCAGCGGCGCCACCGTGGCCTCGGTCACGCGGACCAGGTCGGCCGCCCGGATCTTCAGCAGCGTGGAGATCTCGCCTCCGGGGAAGTACAGCACCTCCTGTCGGCCGAGCGCCTCGTCCATCACCGCGCCCGTCCCTCGGGGGAGGGCCACCGGGGGAAGGGCCTCGCTGAGGAACTCGGTGAGCTCGGTGGCCCGGTCGGGGAGAACCTCGGACACCTCGTCGACCCCGGCCGCCCTGGCCACGA
Organism: Actinomycetota bacterium; assembly: GCA_050692985.1. Taxonomy (GTDB): domain Bacteria; phylum Actinomycetota; class UBA4738; order UBA4738; family CALAEC01; genus JBOGVZ01. The sequence goes on along the minus strand of JBOGVZ010000046.1, from coordinate 87,035 downwards.
GGTGCGGGTCCGCCGTGCGGTCGGACCGCATGATGGCCGCCACCAGCGAGTCGCCGCCCTCGAACAGAACCACGCGCCCGACGTGGTCCGGGGGCAGGCCCAGCACGGCCGCGACCGTCGCCGGGGAGCGCAGCCGGCCCCGAACCGGGACGAGCTCGTGCGGGACCTCGCGCTCGAGCAGGAAATTGTGGACGTCCACGCTCGTCCGCATGGTCCGGGTACTGTACACGCCCCACCCCCAGCCCGGTGGTTGGTGGCTAGGGCTTGAGGCCCTTGGTGCGGGCCCAGTCGTCGAGGAGGCGGTAGGCCTCGTCCTCGTCGATGGGCCCCCGGTCCATCCGGATCTCCAGGAGGTACGTGAGGGCCTCGCCGACCAGCGGCCCGGGCTGGAGTCCGAGGTGCTCCATGACCTGGTTCCCGTCCAGGGGTGGCCTGATGGCCGCCACCCCTTCCTCCTCGGCCAGGCGGGCGATGCGCTCCTCGAGCTCGTCCTGGAGGGCGGCCAGCTCGGCGGCCCTGCGCGGGTTGCGGGTCGTGCAGTCGGCCCGGACCAGCTGGTTGAGGCGGTCCAGGAGCGGGCCGGCGTCCCGGATGTACCGCCGCAGGGCGCCGTCGCTCCATCCCAACCGGTAGGTGTGGAACCGAAGGTGCATCTCCACGAGGGTCCGGACGTCGGCCACGACCTCGTTCGGGAAGCGCAGGGCCCGCAGCCGCTCCTCGGCGATCCGGGCCCCCACCACCTCGTGATGGTGGAACTGGACGCCCTCGGGGGTGATCTGCCTGGTCCTGGGCTTCCCCACGTCGTGCAGCAGCGCGGCCAGACGGAGCACCACGTCGGGCTCGCACCGCATCACCACGGCGAACGTGTGACGGAGGACGTCCTTGTGCCGGTGGACGGGATCCTGCTCGAGCTGAAGCGCCGGGAGCTCGGGAAGGAACACCTCGGCCAGGCCGGTCCGCACCAGGAGCTCCAGGGCCCGATCGGGATGCTCGCCGACCAGCAGCTTCGACAGCTCGTCGCGGATCCGTTCGGCGGAGACGATGCTCATGCGGTCTCGCATCCGCTCGATGGCCCCCACCACGGCCGGATCCGGCCGCACGTTTAGCGTCGAAACGAACCGCGCGGCGCGGAGCATCCGCAGCGGGTCGTCGCCGAAGGAGACCTCCGGCTCGAGCGGCGTCCGCAGCCGGAGGTTGGCCAGGTCGTGCAGGCCCCGGTAGGGATCGAGGAACTCGCCGTCGGGCAGCCGCACGGCCATGGCGTTGAACGTGAAGTCCCGCCTGGACAGGTCGGTCTCGATGTCCTTGGCGAACGTCACGTGGGGGTGGCGGGAGTCGTCGAGGTACATCTCCTCTCGGAACGTCGTGATCTCCACGCGGTACTGGCCCTTGCGGGCGCCGACCGTCCCGAACCGGATGCCCACCAGGTAGCGCGAGTCCGCCCACCCCTGGAGGAGCTGGATGACCTCGGCCGGCCGGGCGTCCGTGGCGAAGTCCATCTCCATGCCGGAGCGGCCCAGGAGGGCGTCGCGGACGGCCCCACCGACCAGGAACAGCTGCTTGCCGGCGTCCTGGAACCGCTCCCCGAGCTCCGCGGCCAGGGGGGAGACGGGGACGACCTGGGGGGCGCGTTCGGAGGGGGGATCGGCCACGCCGGAAGGATACTCTAGCGATCGGCATGGTCCATCTCGGGCGGTCGCTCGGGTACCTGTGGGCGTTGCCGAACACGCTGCTCGGCCTGGTTCTCGGCGTGCTGGCCTTCCAGATGCCCAGGGTGACCCACGGGGTGCTCGTGTTCGACGGGCCCTCGTGGGGCACCCTGCCGCTCATCCGGTTGTTCCGCCGGACCGCGGTGACCCTGGGGCACGTGGTGCTGTCGAACCGGCCCCTGGAGGGAACGCTGCTGGCCCACGAGCTCCACCACGTGTGGCAGTCCGAGCGCCTGGGACCCCTGTACCTGCCGGCCTATCTGGTGGTGTGGGTGTTCAGGGGGTATCGGCGCCACCCGTTCGAGCGGTCCGCCACCGCGGCGGAACGGGGGGCCCGGGGGGGGAGCTCGCCCTGAGCGGACGAAGAACCAGGAAGGACGGCGAGCGGACCCCCCAGGGAGGAGGGGGGCCCGGGGGGGGAGCTCGCCCTGAGCGGACGAAGAACCGGGAAGGACGGCGAGCGGACCCCCCAGGGAGGAGGGGGCCCGGGGGGGGAGCTCGCCCTGAGCGGACGAAGAACCGGGAAGGACGGCGAGCGGACCCCCCAGGGAGGAGGGGGCCCGGGGGGGAGCTCGCCCTGAGCGGACGAAGAACCGGGAAGGACGGCGAGCGGAAGCGCGCTACGCCAGCTGGGTCTGCTTGAGCGTGAGCATGAAGTCGTGCCGGCTGGAGGCGTGGTCTGCGGCTTCCTCCACCGAGACCATGCCGCTGCGGACCAGCTCGGCCAGGGCCTGGTCGAACGTCTGCATCCCGTAGAAGGTTCCCTCGGCGATCACATCGGGGATCGTGGAGGTCTGCTCGGGGTCCAGGATCCGCTCGGCCACCCGGCCGGTGTTGATCAGCACCTCCACGGCCGGGATCCGGCCGCTCCCGTCGGCCCGGGGCACCAGGCGCTGGGACAGCACCCCACGCAGGCTGGCGGCCAGCGACACGCGGGCCTGGCGCTGCATCGTGGCGGGGAACAGGTCGATCAGCCGGTTCACGGTCTCCGTGGCGTCGAGCGTGTGGAGCGTGGAGATGACCAGGTGGCCGGTCTCGGCCGCCTGGATGGCCGCCTCGGCCGTCTCCATGTCGCGGATCTCGCCGATGAATACCACGTCGGGGTCCTGGCGCACGGCGAAGCGCAAGGCCGCCCCGTAGGAGGCAGTGTCCAGCCCGACCTCTCGCTGATCGATGAGCGAGCGCCGGTCCTCGTGCACGACCTCGATGGGGTCTTCGATCGTGATGATGTGGGCGCTGCGGCGGGCGTTGATCCACCCGATCATGGCCGCGATCGTGGTGGTCTTGCCGGTTCCCGCCGGCCCCGTCACCAGCACCAGGCCGCGCAGCTCCTCGGCCAGGTCGGCCGCGGCCCGGGGGAGCATCAGCTCCTCGAAGCTCGGGATGACCGACCGGACCCGGCGGATGGCCAGCCCCACCAGCCCGCGCTGGCGGAACACGTTGACCCGGAACCGGCTCCCACGATCGAGCGTGAATCCCACGTCGGCCTCGTTCGTGTCGCGGAACTCCTGGGCCTTGGTCTCGGGCAGCAGGCCCGTGGCGGCGGCCTCGGTGTCCTCCGGCTCCAGCCGGGGGAAGTCGGTGTGGTGGAGGGTGCCGTCGACGCGGATGACCGGCGGCAGCCCGACCTTGAGGTGCAGGTCGCTGGCGCCGGTCTCCACCATGTGGCGCAGGAGCGGGGCGACATCCATCTCCTGTTCCATCGGCCGTGGGGAGGGATTCTTTGAGCGTTCCGGCCGAGGATCGCCGAAAGGCCGTGCTTCCTGGTTTCGACCTCCCGACGATGGGCACAACGTAGGAACGGAGGGGCTTGGCTCCCTTCGGTATCGTGACGAGGGAGGTGAGACGCGTGCAGGCCAGGATGACCAGGGCCGATGCGGGCCGGAAGGGCGGCCTGACCACCAAGAAGCGCTACGGCGCGGACTTCTACCAGAAGATCGGCCGCAAGGGCGGCAAGAAGGGCGGCCTGACCACCAAGAAGCGCTACGGCGCGGACTTCTACCGGACGATCGGCCGCAAGGGCGGGTCCCGGTAGACGGATGGGCCGGCCCGGCCCATCCGCCACTCGGTGGATCGGCCCGGGCCTACTTCTTCGTGTCCCAGAAGATCTTGTCGATCTGGGCGATCGCGTCCAGCAGCTCCTGTCCCTGCGCCGGGTCCTGGGCCTTCTTGGCGTCGCCGGCCAGCTTGGTGGCCTTCCAGAACGTGTCGTGCAGGTCGGAGTGCTTCTCGAGGTGCTCGGGCTTGAAGTAGTCGGTCCACAGCACCCACAGGTGGTGCTTCACCAGATCGGCCCGCTCCTCCTTGATCAGGATGGCGCGCTGCCGGTACTCGTCGGTGGACTCGGTCGGCTTCTTCTGGTTCTGGGCGTCCTGGTAGCGCTCCTGGATGGCCTTCACGGACTCGGCCTCGATGCGGGCCTGGGCCGGGTCGTAGACCCCGCAGGGCAGGTCGCAGTGGGCGTGGACGACGCGCCCGGGGCGAAGGAGCATCGACAGCATCCGCACGGTGCCTCCTTTCGACACGGTTCCCGATCACGCTACCACCCGGGCGCGGGAACCTGGTAGCCGGTACGCTCGGCCGGTGGGGCGGCGCCTGGCGTGGGTCGTGGGGATCGTGGCCGCTGCGTGGGCCGTGGCCAGGTGGGCCGGGCCGTTCCGGGTGGAGGTGGCCGGGGACAGCATGCGGCCGACGCTGGCGCCGGGCGACTGGCTGGTGGCCGTGCGGCCCCGGCGGATCCGCCTGGGGGATCTCGTGGTGATCCGCCGCCCCGAGCTGGGGATCGAGGTGGTGAAGCGAGTGGCCGGGTTGCCGGGGGAGGGCGCCCTGGGATCCGGGGAGTACCTGGTCTTGGGGGACGATCCCGCTCGGAGCACGGACGGCCGCAGCTTCGGGCCCGTGGCCGGGGACCGGATCGCCGGCGTGGTGGTGGCCCGTTACTGGCCCCGCCCCGCCCGGCTCTAGCCGCCGCCGCTCGGGGATCCGGCGCCCTTCACCAGGACGCGGTCGAGCCGCCACTCGCCGTCCCGGGAGATCTCGATGCGGCGGCCGTCGGCCAGCCGGAGCCGGAAGCACAGCAGCCGCCGGCCATCACGCTCCTCGTGCCAGGAGCGCTCGGTCTCGGCCACGTCGATGGGGATGCCGTCCCACACGACCTCCCGGGGGGCCTCGTCGGCCCGCCCCCCGGCGTAGGCGCGGACCTCGATCTCCGCCAGAAGGCGCCGCCGCCACGCCACCAGCAGCGCCGAGCCGGCGAAGTACAGGAACGCGGTGAGGAAGATGATCCCCAGGTCCCGCAGCGCCGGGCGGGCCAGGGTGGCCACCAGCGCGGCCAGGACGAACACCCCGTTGTAGCCGAGGTCGTACACGGCGAAGGCCCGGCCTCGGTACCGGTCGGGGATGCCGCGCTGGATCATGGTCTCAGAGGCGATCTTCGTGGCCTGCATGGCCCCACCGGCGATGGCTACCGCGGCCAGCAGGGCCGGCCAGGCCGGGGCCGGCCCGCCCACCATCGTGGCCGCTCCGGCCACGGCGAAGGACCAGGGCGCCACGGCCGTTCGTCCCACCCGGCGAGCCACCAGCGGGACCAGGACCGCCCCCACGAACCCTCCCAGCGCCGCCAGGGCGAGCACCAACGAGAAGCCACCGGGCCCGATGTCGAACCGGGACCGGCCCACGACCAACGCGGCCAGGAGGATGAACCCGTGCAGGCCGCGGGTGGTCCACGTCGAGAACACGCCGTAGGTCGCCCGCGGGGTTCGCTGGAGGACCCGGAGACCGTCGGCCACGTCCCGGAGGTTCTCCCGGATCTCCGAGGCGACCCCGGCCAGCCCCCGCTTCTCGCCCCGGGCCAGGCGGAGGGTGGTGGCGATCGCCGCCGAGGCGATCGTGCACACGGTGGCCACGGCGATCGGGACCCGGGGAGAGAAGACCTCCGTCAGCGGTCCCCCGATCACCGCCCCGGCCAGGGCGACCACCATGCCGGACGTGGAGCTGATGGCGTTCGCCAGCAGGTACTGGTCGGTCTCCACGAGCGTGGGGAGCACGGCGTTCTTCGTCGAGTGGAAGAAGCGGTTCACCGACACGGTGGCCACCGCCAGCCCCAGGAGCCATCCCTCCCCCCAACCCGTCGCCGGGATCATCAGGATCGTCAGCGTGGCCCGGACGATCCCGGCGCCCACCAGGATCGACCGCCGGGAGAACCGGTCGATGAACGGGCCGGTGAGCGGGCCCACCAGGGAGAACGGCACGTAGGTGACCGCCAGGACCTTGGTGACCTGGGCCGGGGTGCTGGCCGCCTCCAGCCCGAAGATCAGCACCGAGGCCAGGGCGATCTGGTACAGGCCGTCGGCGGCCTGGGACAGGAGCTGGGTTCCGAGCAGCCGGGGGAACCGAGGATTGTAGAGCAGGAGATCTCGAACGTCCCGGAGCCCGCCTCGGAGGGGACGGCTGGCCACGCTGGGACTCTATCGCGCGCCCGGGCGGGCGGGGCCCGCCGGGACCGCTACTGCTGTGGCTGGGCGTCGAAGAACGCCGTCCAGTCCGCGTCCTTGGAGTCCCCGTTGCCCAGGATGAACGCCTCCACCATCTCTCGGGCCGCGTCGTCCGAGAACTGGACCGGGGGCGACTTCATGAAGTAGGCGCTGGGCCCGATCAGCGGGCCGCCGATGTGGCGGTCCATGGCCACCCGGGCGGATCGGACGGCGTCGATCACGATCCCTGCCGAGTTCGGCGAGTCCCACACCTCGAGCTTCAGCTCCAGGCTCATGGGGATGTCGCCGAACTCCCGGCCCTCCAGCCGGATGTGGGCCCACTTGCGGTCCTTCAGCCACGGCACGTGGTCCGACGGACCGATGTGGATGTTCTGCGGGTCGATGCCGTCTCGGAGCTGGGACGTCACCGCCTGGGTCTTGGAGATCTTCTTCGAGGTCAGGCGCTCCCCCTCCAGCATGTTCTTGAAGTCCATGTTCCCGCCGAAGTTGAGCTGGGAGGTGTGGTCCAGGACCACGCCCCGGTCCTCGAACAGCCTGGCCAGCACCCGGTGGACGATCGTGGCCCCCACCTGGGCCTTGATGTCGTCGCCCACGATCGGCACCCCCGCGTCGGCGAAGGCCCGGGCCCAGGTCCGGTCCGAGGCGATGAACACCGGGATGCAGTTGACGAACCCGCACCCGGCGTCGAGCGCCGCCCGCGCGTAGTGGCGGGTGGCCTGCTCGCTGCCGACGGGGAGGTAGTTCACCACCACGTCTGCCCCGGCCTCCCGGAGGGCGGCGGCCACGTCCACGGGCTCGGCGTCGGACTCGTCGATGGCCTCCCGGTAGTACCGGCCCAAGCCGTCGAACGTGGGGCCCCGGAGCACCTCGACCCCCGTCGGGGGGACGTCGGAGAACTGGATCGTGTTGTTGGGCTCGGTGAAGATCGCCTCGGCCACGTCCTTGCCGACCTTCTTCCCGTCCACGTCGAACGCCGCCACGACCTCCACGTCGGAGACGTGGTAGTCGCCCAGCGTGACGTGCATCAGGCCGGGGACGTGCTCGGCGGGGTCTGCGTCCCGGTAGAAGTGCAGGCCTTGCAGCAGCGAGGACGCGCAGTTCCCCACCCCGACGATGGCCAGGCGAACCTTTGTCATGAGCTGGCTCCCTTCTGTGAGTGGGAGACGGCGGCCTTGCGCGCGCGGCGCGGCTTGCCGGCGGCCCGTCGCTCCGCCTTGATCAGGTCATCGACCCACAGGATGTCTCGCTCGGTGGAGTCCACCCCGTGGCGCATCAGCGAGAGCGTGTAGGCGTCCACGCGCTCCCGGTAGGCGGCCAGGCGGTGGGTGATCTCCGCCAACCGCTCGGTCAGGGCGGCCCGGCGGCGCTCGAGCACGCCGAGCCTGGTCTCGGGCTTCATGTGGCGGAAGAAGGCCAGCCGAACCCGGAAGCCGTTGTCGTCCACGGCGCCCTCCCGGTCGCCGAACGACTCCACGAGCGAGGCGAACCTGCGCTCCCCCTCGTCGGTCACCCGGTAGACGTTCTTGCGCCGGCGGACCTCCGTCTTGGGGAAGACCTCCTCGACGGCGCCCTCGGAGTTGAGGCGCTTGAGCGCCGGGTACAGGGCGCCGTAGGACACCGGGAACAGCGGCCCCAGGGTGTCGGACAGCCGCTTCTTCAGCTCGTAGCCGTGCATGGAGCGCTCCTTGAGCAGCCCCAAGATGGCGAGATCCAGCACGTTCCTCCTCCAGGATGTATCAGGCCGATATATCGAGCCGATATATCACCCCGGCATACTACGCGGCCGGGGGGGTCCCCTGTCAAGCGGCTCCAGCGGCCGCAGGGCGCCCGCGATGGGCGGGAACGCGCAGGACTCTCCCGACCCGCGGCGAACCCCTCATCATGATGGGGTTGCCGTCCCGAGCCGTCTCCCTGGCCCTGCCGGTGGTCCTGGCGCTGTCGGCCTGTGGCGACCGGGTGGAGCGCCCAGATCCCGTTCCGCTCGACCAGGCCGTGTCCCAGGCGGTCCCCGAGGCGGCCCCCGACGAGACCCAGGGGGCAGGAGAGCACGGCTCCGGGGGGCGGCGCCACGGGAAGGGGCGCCACGGCGCGGCCGGGCCGGTGGAGGCCGAGCCGCCTCCGCCGCCCGAGCTGCCGGCCGGAGGCGCGGGAGGCGGCGTCCGCCTGCCGGGCACGGCCACGCTCCGGGGGGACCGCATCGCGGTGATCGTGGGGATCAACGACTACCCCGGAGAGGACGGCGACCTGACCGCGGCGGTGGCCGACGCCCGGCTGGTCCGGCGCGCCCTGGTCCGGATGGGGTTCGGCCGGATCGTGTTCCTGCTCAACGGGGAGGCCACCAGAGACTCGATCCTGTGGTCCGCCGAGTGGCTGGCCCGCCGCAGCCGGCCGGGGACCGTGGGGGCCTTCTTCTACGCCGGCCACGTGCGGCAGGTCTCCGGCGATCCCGATGGGGACGGGGAGGACGTGGACGAGGCCATCGTCGGGTCCGACGGTCGCCTGCTCCTCGACGGCGAGCTGGCCCGGGCCCTCGAGGGCGCCACGGGACCGCTGTGGCTGGCCTTCGCGTCGTGCTACGCGGCGGGGTTCTCGGACACGGCCGGGCCCCGGCGGGTCTCCTCCTATGCCTCCGACGAGGAGAGCCTGGCGTACGAGAGCGTGGCCCTGGGACATTCGTTCATGGTGGAGTACCTGGTCCGCCGGGCCATGCTGGGAGCGGGGATCACCTCGGTCGAGGGGGCCCATGCCCACGCCTGGCGGCAGATGCGGGGGGACGCCCGGAGGTTCCGGCCGCTGATGGACGACCGGGTCCGGGGGACCCTCGAGCTCGGAGCGGCGGGGCCTCCGCCCCAGCCGCAGCCCGGCGCTCAAGGATGCCTGGTCGTGCTCCGATGTGGTTCATGAAGGGGGGCCGCAGGCACGCTTCCCCGCCCCTGATGGCTCTGCTACAGTGGCGCGACCGAGGGGGCTGCCGCCCCGGCCGAGGGGGAGGATCTGCATGAGAAAGGCATTCCGCCGAGCTTCGATGGCCCTGGGAGCAGGGGTGCTGGCCTTCGGGGCTCTGGCCGCCCCGGCGCCGGCGCAGCAGACCACCCAGACGACCATCACCTACGCTGCCGAATCGGCCTCGGCCGGCCTGTACCTGGCGATCACCCCACCGGGTGAATCCGAGCCCGCCGCCGCCATCGCCGGCGCATCCGTGGAGGGCAGCATCACCTCCGACGGTCCGGCCGCCGCGGGGTCGGCGGACGCCCTGGCCATTCTGGGCGAGACCCCCGTCCACGCCGCCTCCAGCGCCCCGCCGGACGAGAGCGACAGCGCCAGCAGCCCCATCCCCGCCATCGACATCCCCGGTGTGGCCACGATCGGCGTCCTCCAGGGGGAGGCGTCCTCCAGCAGCGAGGCCGAGGACGGACTCCCGTCGACGGAGAACGCCGCCTCGTTCAGCGGCGTGACGATCGACGTGGGCGCCGTGGACCTGGGGCCGCTCGGGACGGTGGGCGGCGAGGTGACCGTGACCGAGGCCTCGACCTCCGCCGGTGCGGGGGCCGATGCCGACACGGACGTGGGAGCCGGCGCCGGCTCGTCCGGCATCGCCCTGGGGGCGGACGTCGACATCTCCCTCCTGGGGGAGCTGTGCGCCAACCTGCCGCCCGGCCCGCTCCAGGACGCGTGCAACAGCATCGCCGATCAGGAGGGGCCGGCGATCCTCGACGTCGCCCTGGGCGTCAGCGAGGTGAGCTGTGGCTGGGACGGCGACGCCGCCGACTGCGACGGCTCCGCCGCCCTGGCGGTGATCGAGCTGTTGGGGCAGGAACCGATCACGGTGTCGCCGGGCCAGACCGTGACGATCCCCGAGGACGGGCCGTTCCTGGTCCGTGCCTCGGCGGGAACGTTCTCGAAGGAGACCTCCCAGGACCCCGACAGCGCCTCCGGCATCGCCACCGGCATCAGCGTGGAGCTGCTGGGGTCCGACCCCGCGCTGCCCGGGCTGATCACCGTGCAGCTGGGACAGTCGACGGCCGCGGTGAGCGGCGACGTCGACACCGAGCGGATCATCCCCCGCACGGGCGGTCCGGTGCTGCCGATCCTGCTCGGCGGCTCGGCCCTGGTGGCCGGCGGCTTGACGCTGCGGAGGTACCTGAAGCGCCGGTGACCCCCGCGAGGACGTGACCGACCGCTCGCCGCTGTACCCGGACGAGGTCCTGTCCGGACGCCGGCAGGCGCCCGGCGGCGATGGACCCGTCAAGCGGACCGGCTCCGGCGTGGCCATGGTGCTGGACTCGTGGCGACGCCGGCCCGTGCCCAGGCGGGTCATCGGGACCCTGTCGGTGCTGATGCTCGTGGCGGGCGTGGCGCTCTTCGCCTGGCCGTTCGCCACGAACCTGTGGTCGGACTGGAAGCAGGCCAGGCTCGCCGACGGCTTCGGCTCGCCCGAGCACCGCCGGGCGTACATCACCCGGACGATCGAGCCCGGTGACGCCCTGACCAGGATCGCCATCCCCAGGCTCGGCGTGGATGCCATCGTGGTCCAGGGGACCACACTGTCGGCGCTGCAGGCAGGGGCGGGGCACTACGAGCACAGCGCGCTGCCGTGCGAGAAGGGCAACGCGGCCATCGCCGGGCACCGCACCACGTACGGGAAGCCGTTCGCCGACGTCGACGAGCTGGAGGCGGGGGACCGCATCATCCTGGAGACGCCGGTCGGCCGATGCACGTACGAGGTGAAGGGGAGTCCGTGGATCACCGCCCCCACGGACTTCGGCGTGGTGGCCCGCAAGAAGGGATCCCTGCTGACCCTGACGACATGCCATCCCCCGGGCAGCGCTGCCGAGCGCCTGATCGTTCGGGCGGAGCTGGTCAAGAGCGAGCTGCGGGCGGCCTGAGGCCGCCCGGCCGCCCGGAAAGTCCCGGTTTCCGGGAGGAGAAGCGTCCCTCCGCGTCGAAGTGTCCAGGTGCTCCCCGGGCCGCATGCCCGCGTGCGGCCCGGGGGGCCGCCTACCTCGTCGGCCGCCCGAGCGGGAGGGCACGTGGCAGATCGCCGATTCAGGTTCACCGTTCTGGGCCGGTACCCGGCCCGGCTCCGGCAGAACCAGACGGCGGTGACCGTCAGCATGGCCGCGGGGGAGGGCGACCACCTGGTCCACTGCGGCACGCTGACGATGGCCGAGGCGGAGTGGGACGACTTCGCCGCCGCCCTGGGCCGGGCCTTCCGGGACGGCGTCGAGGTCGTCGACGCGGACGCCACGTCCTAGCGACGGTCCGCCCCACCCGACGGTGGTCGGAGTCAGCCGCCCGGCTGGGAGCCGGGGCTGGGGAGGATCTCGACGCTGTGCACCCTCCAGCCATCCGGGGTCTCGATCAGGCCGACCAGGATCCGCAGCACGTCGGTCCGGGGGTTGGTCTGGGTCTCCGAGACCACGGTCTCCTCGACGACGGCGAAGGCCCGGGCCGAGGACCCCTCCAGCGACTCCACGAACACCTCCCGGACCGTGCCGACGCTGTTGGCCCTGGACTCCCGGATCGCCGCGATCCGCTCCGGCCCGAACGTCTCCTGGACCTCGTCGGCGAACTCGCCCACCGCGTAGGAGCGGATCTCCTCGACGTCCCGCTCGATGGTGCCGGCGGTGAAGCTCGTGAGCGCGGTGAGGAAGCGGCGGGCCACGTCCTCGACCTCGCCCCGGCGAGCTTCCTCACCTCGCTGGACCTGCCACAGCACCGCGAACGCCACCGCGGCCACCGCCGCCACCCCGAACAGCGCCCACGGCAGCGCTCGGCCGCGGGCGGCACGGCGGAAGGCGTCCGTGGAGGGCCACAGGCGGGGGCTCACCGTGCCCGAGCCTACGACGGGAGGAGCCGGCCCGTAGCTACTTCCCCCGGTGGAGCGTGGAGGCGGGGGCCAGGACCGGATCGTGGTCCTGGGTGGCTGGCCCCACCCCGTCGCCGTACCGAGTGTGGCAGCCGTTGGCCGCGAACACGTCGGGCGGTATCCGGTTCCTGGCGTAGTCCTCGGCGGGGGGCTCCTGGGGCTCGAGGAAGTGCACACGGAACCACCCGTACGAGTCCGCCTTGCCGGTGCTGTTCTGCACGGACTGGTCGGCACCCCCGAAGAAGAAGTGGTTGAGCTCCAGCACCGAGATCAGGTCCTCGAGGTGCTTTCGCTGGGACAGCACCTCGTTGACGTGGCCGAAGTCCTCGATGAAGCAGGCCAGGTTGGCCTTCTCGGCCTCCAGCAGGCCCCCGAAGACCTCGGCGAAGCTGGCCCCGCTGCGGGTCAGCTCCACGAGGTCGAAGCGCCGGTCCCGGAGGATGTCGGCCAGGATCGCGGTGATCGTGAGGTCGTCGGCCAGGGTGGGGGCGTTCTCCGCCAGCACGTCCAGGACCTCGGGGCCGGTTCGGATCAGCGACTCGAGCTCGACCCGGACGGTCAGGATGCGCTCCTGGAGGTCGGCGGTGGAGACCGCCAGCCGGGCCAGGTCATCGCCCCGGCCTCGCAGGGCCGTGGCCAGCTCGCTGGTCAGGGTCGACAGGTCCTCGGGCGTGAGCGCGCTCAGGGTCCGAGCCAGGACCTCGATCGTGCGGATGGGGTCGGGCGGCGTGGTGACGTCCTCGGCGGGGATGTGGGCGCCGTCCGGCATGGGGGCGCCCTGGCCGGGACTGAGGTCCACGGTGATGTCCCCGATGGGGCTGCGGCGCGTGATCTGCACCGTGGTGCCCTGGGGCACGGTGACGCCGGGATCGAGGATCAGGGTGATCCGGGCGGTGCCGTCGTCGGCGAGCCAAACGTCGCGCACGCTGCCGGCGGGGACGCCCCGCACCGTCACGTCGCTGCGGGCCGGCAGCCCCGCGGCGTCGGGCGCGGTCAGCACGAGGGTCCGCCCGGTGGCCTGGGGGAGCAGGAACCGGGTTGTCCCCACGTAGACCAGGCCGGCGCTGATCACCAGGAAGGTGATCAGGTTCACCAGGGTGCGCCGGGGGTTCAATGCTCTCCCTCCGGGCATCGCCGGGCCGGGTCGTCGGGGTCGTCGTTCAGCCCGCACACGATGAGGTCCTGGTACACCTGGACGAAGTCCTTGAACTCGGTGAGCTGGGTGTTCTGGTTGTGCAGCGGGGCCCACCGCAGGATCCGGTTGATCGACCGCTCCTCCTTGACCAGCACGTCCAGGATCGAGTGCATCTGGTCGAAGAACCGGTCCATGGCGTCCACGTGGTCGTCCAGGATCCGGCGGGCCCCTCGGGACAGGCGCTCCAGAGCCTCCACCGCCCGCTTCAGCCGGTCCACCTCTTCTCGGAGCACCCCGAGGGCCCTGGCGCTGTTGGCCACGGACCGGGCGTGCTCGGCGGCCCGGGTGGCCAGGACGGTGTTGAACCTCCCCAGGGACACGATCACGCCGCGGATGTCGTCGGTGCGGCCCTCGTAGGCCTTCACGATCCGCTGGAAGTTCCCCAGCAGGGCCCGCAGGTTCTCTCCCTGGCCGCCGAAGCCCTTGGCGCCCTCGTCCACCAGGGTGGCCACCTCGCTGGCGACGATCGGGGCCAGCACGTCCACGCCCTCGCGGACCAGGTCCTCCAGGTCGGCCCGGCTCTCGGTGTCCGGGATCGTGTCGCCGTCACGGAGCATCGGGGCCGAGTCCGGGAGCTCCTCGGGCACGTCCAGGTCCACGATCCGCTCCCCCAGCAGGCTGGTCCGGCGGGTCCGGGCCGTCACGCCCTGGGGCACGCCGGCCGCGGGATCGATGGCCATCGTCACCAGGGCCTCGTTGTCATCGGTCAGCTCGATCACCGTCACCCTGCCGATCTGGACGTCGGCCATCATCACCGGGGCGGATTCCGTCAGGTCGCCGACGTCGGCGAAGGTGGCCTGAACCTCGATGAACCGACCGCCCCCCAGGCCGCAGCCGCCCGCGGCCAGGGCAACGACGGCCATGAGCGCGGCGACCCGCCTCACCGCAGGCCTCCGGGCAGGACGTTGTCGGGGTTCAGCGTCTGCTCCAGGAGCCCGGTGACGAAGTCGGTGAGGCCGGCCTTCTGCTGGCGCTCCACGCAGGCGGCCACGTTCTCCGCGCCCACGCACTCCAGCTCGGCGGCGTGCTGGCGAAGGCATCGCTTGGGGTGGTCGGAGCGGGCACAGTCCACCAGGATCTGCTTCCGCTCCACGCACGCGCCGTAGTCGTCGGCCCCCTTGCAGTCGATGTCCCGGAACTGCCGGAGCAGCTCGTTGGCCAGGTCGGGGACGCCGGCGATGGCCCCGGCCACCTGCTCGGGGATGCTCTGGTCGGCCTTCTTCCGCTCGGTGGGGCACCGCTGGGCGAAGCAGAACAGCGAGGGCGCGTTCCTCGACCAGTACCCCGCCGTGGAGCACGGCGGCAGGCCCAGGTCGGAGCACAGCTCCATGAGCCGCTGCTGGAGCCGGGCCACGATCAGCCCGGCCAGGGGCTCGCCCTGGTTGTTCAGGCGAAGCCAGTCGGCGTCGAAGTCCACGGCCCTCGACGCCGCCCGGAACAGGCGTTCGGCCCAGTGGCCGGTCTCGGCCAGCGTCTCGATGTTGCGCGACAGGGTCCGGCCGGTTCGGGTGAGCGATCGGATGTCCTCGTGGAGCGGGGCCCGGTGGGCGATGAGGAGCGACGCCAGCTCCGAGGCCGCGGCGTTCAGGCCGGTGATCGTCCCCTCCAGGGCGGAGCGGTTCGTCGTCAGCGTGCCCACGGCCGCGTTGTACGAGTGGATCAGCCGCTCGATGGCGGCCTGGCGGGTCGACAGCGCCTGGGTCAGCCGCTCGAACTCCACGATGATCGTGGTCAGGTCGTCGCGCTTGTCGGCCAGGGTGGCGATCACGTTGGCGCCGTGGCGGAGCAGGTCGTTCAGCTGCTGGCCGGTGCCCTCCAGCACGGCCGCGGCGTGCTCCACGAAGTCGGCCACGGCGTCCGGGTCGATGGCCCCCAGGTAGTCCTGGAGGGAGGCCAGCAGCTCGTCGGGCTCGGCCGGCACCGCGGTCCGCTCGAGCGGGATCACCGCGTTCTCCTCGAGGGCGGGGCCCCCGGTGTAGGGCGGCACCAGCTGCACGTATCGCTCGCCCAGCAGCGACACCGGGACGATGGCGGCCTCCACGTCCTGGGGGAGCCGGACGTCCGGGTCGTCGACCACGAACGTGACCTCGACGCCCTCCCGTCCGTTCCGCACGTCGGTGATCACGCCGACGTCCACGCCGAGGACCCGGACGTTGCCGCCGGGGAACAGCTGCACGGCCCGGCTGAACACGGCCCGGTACGTGCGAGGGTCGTCGCCGGAGAACATCCCGCAGGCGGCCAGCACCAGCGACGAGGCCAGGGCCAGGCCGACCAGGCGCCTCACGCCCCACACCCCCCCGAGGCCACCCCGGCGCCCGCCAGCACCGGGCCCAGCACGTCCTCGATCGAGCACGGGAGGGCCGGGGTGGGTCCCTGGGGCACGGCCGCGTCGGCCGCCAGCCCGGGCACCAGCGGCGCGGCACCGGGCCCCGGCTGCGACCCGGCACCCTCCGGTCCTTCGGGGTTCCCGCTCTCGTCCTCGTCGCACTCGGTCCCGAAGTACCGGTCGAAGAGCTGGTCCACCAGGCCGCACTCGCCGACCAGGGCATCGACCCCGAGCGGACCCAGCGACTGGACGAAGATGTTGGCCCACTCGTTCTGGAACGTCCCGCTGGCCGAGTACCCGACGCTCGAGTACCCCTGCACCGCCTGGTTCAGGTAGGCGATGCCGGCGGCGAGGTCGAGCTGGTGCCGGTCGAAGACCTGGAGGTCCGCGTGCAGGCCCTGGAGCGTGGAGTCGAGGACCTCCCGGTTCCGGCGCACCAGGTCGGCCGTCTCGTGCGAGGCCAGGTCCGTGTTGCGCAGCAGGGCCTCCAGGTCGTCCTGGCGCTCGGCCAGGTTGCCCAGCACCACGTCGAGGTTGTCGATCATCGACACGATCGTCTGGTCCCGTTCGCCGAGCGTGCTCGACAGCACCCGCAGGGATTCGATCAGGCCGGCCAGCTCCTGGCGGCGGGCGTCCACCGCGGCGGTGACCTTGCCCAGGCCCTCGACGAGCGTTCGCACGTCCCGGGCCTTCCCCTTGGTGATCGTGGCCAGCTCGCGGAGGAAGTCCTCGAAGGCCTCGGCGTCGGACCCTTCCAGGAGCTCGACGGAGATGTCGTTCAGGTCGGTGACGGACACGGGGGTCACCGTTCGCTCGAGGGGGATCACGTCGCCGTCGGCCAGCCTCCCGCCGGCCTCACCGGGGATCAGCGCCACCGACTTCCTGCCGAGCAGCGTCTCGATGACCACCTCGGCCGATGCATCGGCGGGGAGCTCCACGGACCGCTTGACCGCCAGGTCCATGGCCACGTGGCCTTCCTCGATCCGGACGTCGTCCACGGTGCCGGCCTGGAGCCCGGCCACCGTCACCAGATCCCCGGAGCGGATCCCGGCCGCGTCGGAGAACCTCGCGGTGACCGTGTAGCTCGGCGTCAGGAGCCCGCCCTGGAGCAGGAGGGCGAACGCCGTGCCGGTGATGATTAGGACCAGGGCCACCAGCCCGATCACCCGCTGGTTGCGCTCGAGGATCGACAGGGTGCCGCGGCGGGCCATCAGGCGCTCTCCCCGAACAGGCCGTTCATCCAGCCCTGGAGGCCAACCGGTGCCGCCCCTCCGGCCGGCTGGGAGACCCCGCCCAGGTCCGCGTCGTCCGGCACGTCGACCACGTCCGGTGTGCCGCCCGGACAGTCGAACGAGGGCGGGCCTTCGTCGCCGCGCTGCTCGTCGAGCTCCCCGGCGCTGGCGATGATGGCGCCTTCCTCGTCCTTGACCACGAACTCGACGATGCGGACGTTGAACCACTCCCCCCAGCTCGAGGTCTTGTCGTAGGGGAGGATCCCCGGCGGCAGCGAGCACAGGGTCCGGCTGAGGCGGTTCCGGTTCCGGGCCAGGTTGCTCAGCACCGAGTCGAGGAACCGGACGTCCTCATCGATGACCGATCGATTCTCTCGCAGCAGGCGGTTGAGCTCACCCTGCACCACCGCGAAGTTCTCCACGAGTGAGTTCACGGTGTCGGTCATCCCGGCCAGCTCGCCGCCCAGGACGTCGAGGTCATCGATGATCCTGCCGATGTTCTCGTTCTGGCCGGCGTAGGCGCCCAGGATCTGGTCGGAGGAGCTGAGCAGGATCTCGATCTCCTCGTCGAGGTCGCCGAGGTCCCCGGCCAGCCCGGCCCCCTGGGTCAGCAGGGCCCGGACCACCGCCTCGTTGCCGGCCAGGGCGGTGTTCATGGCGTCCAGGAACGCGTTCGCCTTGGCCGGGTCGATGGCCTGGAGGATCGGTCCCAGGCGGTTCAGCAGCGCTCCGATGTCCCCGGCCGAGTCGGTCCTCGACATGGGGATCCGGTCGCCGTTCTCCAGCGGCTGGCCCCCCTCGCCCGGATAGACGTACAGGAACCGCAGCCCGATCACGTTCCGCCACCGGATGCCCACCCGGCTCGTGGTGGTGAGCGGGACTTCCTCGTCGACCTTGAACGTGACGATGGCCCGCCCGTTCTCGATCTCCGTCCCGGTGACCCGGCCCACGTCCACCCCGGCCAGCTTCACCGCGTCCCCCGCGAACACGCCGGTGGCGTTCTCGAACTCGGCCTCCAGGGTGTTGTGGGTCCGGAACAGGGACGAGACGCTCACGTTGGCGATGCGGAAGGCCAGGGCCACGGTCAGCACGGCCGAGGCCACCGTGAACACCACGACCTTGACGAGCGTCCCCCGCGAGAAGCGGTACTTCACGGCGCCCCCTGACAGGCCAGGATGTCGGCGGCCACCTCGGCCGGCAGCGCCGTGCACACGTTGCCCAGCGTGACCGCGAAGTCCTCGCCCCCGAAGAAGTTGGCGAACGGGGCGGCGGCGGTCCCGTCCTCCAGGAACGGGGGCGTCCCCCCGAGCTTGAACACGTAGCGGTACAGGCCGTGGAGCAGGTCGTGCAGGCCGTCGGGACGGTCGGCGATGACCTGGAGGACCACGTCGCCCCGGGAGATCAGCCGGTCCCAGTCCCGCCGCTGGAAGATCAGCAGGTCGGCGAAGTGGTGGGAGAAGGGCACCAGCGCGTCCAGGGCCCGTCGCAGGTCCTCCTGGGCACGTCGGGATGCGTAGACGGGGACCCCCTCGTTGATCGCGTCCGCCAGGTCGTTCAGGTCGAACGCCCGGTCGTCCAGCGTCTCGAAGATCACCCGGAAATCGCGCAGCGACCGCAGCTGCTCGTCCGTGGTGCGGGCGAACAGCTCGGACAGCTCGGCCCCGGACGCCAGGCTGCGGCGGATGTCCTCGCCGTGGCCCCGGGCCGCCCGGGCCAGCTCGGTGATGATCGTGGCCAGGTCGTCGGCGTCGATCGCCTCGAAGACGCTGACGCCCTCCACCAGGACGTCCTCCAGCTCCTCGCCGACCCGGCCGCCGATCGTGGCCCCATCCGCCAGGAACGGTTCGCTGTAGCCGTCCGTCCGGAGGTCGACGAACTTGTCGCCCAGCAGGGTCTTCAGGGCCACCACGGCCTCGGCGTCTGCCGGGATGCGGTACCGGGGCTCGATGCGCAGCGTGAGCTGGACGTGCCGGTCGACAAGCCGGATGTCGTCGACGGTGCCCACGTTGACGCCGTTCTGGCGGACGTCCGCCCCCACCCGCATGAGCTGGCCGGCCCGGGGGAGGTTGACCCGGACGAAGTAGGCTTCGTCGTAGGCGCCGTACCGGGCCTTGATGCCGAAGAAGGTGCCGGCCCCCAGCAGGCCGACGATCACGACCGAGGCCACCCGGCGGAGCAGCGGATCGTTCATCCGGCGATCCGGACCGTCTCGTTCCCGCCCCACATCAGCAGCGACAGGAACAGGTTCACCACGACCACGACGACGATCGAGGCCCGGATGGCCCGGCCGGAGGCCGTCCCCACGCCCGCCGGCCCGCCCGAGGCGTTGTAGCCGTAGTAGCAGTGGATCAGCGTGACCAGGACGGCGAAGATCACGGCCTTGATCAGGCTGTAGACGACGTCGATGGGGGGGAGGAACAGCTGGAAGTAGTGGCTGTAGGTCCCCGGTGACAAGGAGAAGAACTTGGTGACGATGGCTTCGGTGGCGATGAACGAGGCGAACAGGGCGGCCAGGTACAGGGGGATGATCGTGATGATGGCGGCCCAGATCCTGGTCCCCACCGTGTAGACCATGGAGGGGACGGCCATCGTCTCCAGGGCGTCGATCTCCTCGGAGATGCGGGCGGCGCCGATCTCCGCGGTGAACGACGTCCCCACCTGGGCGGCCAGGGCCACGCCGGCCACCAGCGGGGTGATCTCCCGGGTGTTGGCCCACGAGGACACCAGCCCGGTGAACGCCTCGGCCCCGATCGACCGCAGCCCCTGGAACCCCTCCAGGCCGACCTGGGTGCCGGTGAAGAACGCCATCGAGAAGATGACGAAGAACGTCCCGGCTCCCACGACCAGAGCCCCCACGCCGATCGTGATGTCGGCGGTGATCGCGGCGATCTGGCGACGGTAGTGGAGGGCCCGGGGCATGGCCTTGATCCCGTGCCACCAGAACAGCAGCTGGCCGAAGAACCCCTCGTACGAGGGGGGCCTCCTGATCCTGGTGTCCGCTGCTGCGTCGGCGACGGCCATGGTCTCCGGCTCCCTCTCAGAGCTTCTGTGGAACGAGGTTGAAGTACACGGCGGTGAGGATGAAGTTCAGGAAGAACAGGATCAGGAACGTGATGACCACGGCCTGGTTGACCGCGTCCCCCACGCCCTTGGGGCCGCCCTTGGCGTAGAAGCCCTTGTAGCAGGCGACCATCCCGCCCACGAACCCGAACACCAGCGCCTTGAACAGCGCCATCCACAGGTCGGCGATCTGGGACAGCTCGTTGAACGAGGCGAAGTAGCTGGACGTGGTGCCGTTCTGGACCACCACCGCGAAGAACCAGCCCCCGCCGATGCCGGCCACCGACACGATCGCGTCCAGGAGGACCGCCACGATCATGGCCGCCAGGATCCGCGGCATGATCAGCCGGTGGATGGGGTTGATGCCCAGCACCTCCATGGCGTCGATCTCGTCGCGGATCCGCCGGGACCCCAGGTCGGCGCACATGGCAGATCCCGCGGCACCGGCGATGAGCAGCGCCGTGGCCACCGGGGCCTCCTCCCGGACCACGGCCAGGACCATGGCCGCCCCCATGTGGGCCTGGGACCCCAGCTGCGTCAGGAACGACCCCACGTGGAGCGAGATGATCATCCCGAACGGGATCGAGATCAGGATCACCGGGACCGTGGTGACCTTGGTGATGAACCACATCTGCGACAGGAACTCGCCCAGTGGCCACGGCCGGCGGAAGGCCAGCCGGGAGGCCTCCAGGCCCACCGACCACATCCGGCCGGTCTCCTCGACGAAGTTCCAGAACTTGCGGCCCAGGATCGGCCGGCGGCGTCCTACCTGAACGGCCACGACCCTATCCCCCCTCCTGGCGGGACTCCTCCTGGGTGGATTCGGCGGGGGCGCCCGCCTGCCGCTCCATCTCCTCGGTCTCCTCCGCGCTCAAGCCGAAGGAAGACCTCGCGCTGAGCTCCTCGTCCTTCTCCTCGGCCATCCCGATCGGGCCATGGGTGTCTCCGGAGAGGAACTGCTTCACCTCGGGGATGTCGGACTCGAACATCTCCTGGGCGGTTCCGAACTGGATCAGGTGCCGGCGGACGAGCATCCCCATGTAGTCGGAGACGCGGCGGGCCGTGGCGATGTCGTGGGTGACCACCATCATGGTGGTCCCCAGCTTGCTGTTGAGGTCGCGGATCAGCTCGGACAGGTACGCGGTCCGGACGGGATCGAGGCCGGAGTCGGGCTCGTCGAAGAGCACGATCTGGGGGTCCAGCACCAGCGCGCGGGCCAGGCCGGCCCGCTTCTTCATGCCGCCCGAGATCTCGCCCGGGAGCTTCTTCTCGGCCCCGCGCAGGCCGACCATCTCCAGCTTCTCGGTGACGATCCGGCGGATCTCCTTCTCCCCCTTGCGGGTGTGCTCGCGAAGGGGGAACGCCACGTTGTCGTAGACGTTCATCGACCCGAACAGCGCTCCATCCTGGAACAGCACCCCGAACTTGCGGCGAACCTCGTACAGCTGTCGCTCCTTGAGGGCCGGGATGTCCAACCCGTCGATCCAGATCTCCCCCCGATCGGGCTTGAGGAGCCCCACGAGGTGCTTGAGGAACACGCTCTTGCCGGTCCCCGACGGCCCCAGCATCACGGTGATCCGGCCCTTGGGGACGTCGCAGGTCACGCCCTCGAACACGGTCTGCTCGCCGAAGGACTTCGTGAGGTCAACGATGCCGATCTGGGCATCGGGCGGTCCATTGGGGCTCTCGGGCGCGGGGGCGGGGGCGGGGGGGGACGGCGAGGACTCCCCGGCCCGGGGGCGGGGAGGCTTCCGGGCAGCCTTCTTGCCGGCGGGCTTCCGGGACGTCTGCTTGCGCGTGGGCTTCGGCCTGGCGTTCGCCTTCACCCGTCGGTCCTCACTTTCGACTCAGCTGCCCCCCTGGGGTTCGCGGAGGGTAGCCGCGGGTGCCGGTCAGCCCGACCGCCCGCGCCCCCTCTCTTCGGCTCCCAACGATAGGGCTCCCCGGGCCGCACGCGGGCTTGCGGCCCGGGGTTACTTGAGGGGTTCGACGCCCGCCCGCCAGCCTCCTGCCTGCACCGGCACATCTTCGCACGGCGGCGGTCGCAACCGCACCGGCGGTCCCGGGGCGAGTGGTTGGTCCGCGGGGGGAGCAACTACACTACCGGGCCATGCCACGGGTGCTCCTGGTGGGCTGGGACGGCGCGGACTGGCGGATCCTGGACCCGATGCTCCGGGACGGGATCCTGCCCAATCTCGCCTCCCTGATATCCCGCGGCGCCAAGGGGATCCTCAAGTCCACGGTCCCCAACCACTCGTGGTCGGCGTGGCCCTCGTTCCTCACGGGCGTGGAGCCCTCCAACCACGGCGTGTACGACATCTTCGAGAAGACCACCGGGTCGCGGAAGCAGCTCCCGGTGACGTACGGCTCGATCAAGGAGAAGACGATCCTGTCGGACCTCACGGCGGCGGGGGCAGGCACCGTCATGACGAACCTCCCCCTGACGTTCCCGCCCCCGCGGATCGCCGGCAAGCTGGTCGCGGGGGGCGTGCTGCCGAAGTGGCGCTCCGCCACCCACCCCGAGGACCTGGCGGCCGACATGGAGAAGGCCGGGGCGCCGTTCCCCATCAACGGCTTGTCGTGGACGACGTTCCGCCACCGGCCGATCCCGTTCCTGGAGGAGGCGGTGGAGTTCACCAGGGCCCGCACCAAGGCCAACCTTCACCTGCTCGACACCACCGACTGGCGGTTCGCGGCCCTGATCTACGTGGCCACCGACCGGATCCAGCACTGCCTGGCCAAGTACGTCTCCCCGGACGGCCCCGACTACGCCACGCTGTCGAAGGATCCCCTGGCCGGGAGGATCCGCGACGTGTACCGGCTCCTCGACGACGGGCTGGGGCAGATCCTCGAGCGGGCCACGGACGACGACCTGGTGCTGTTCATCTCCGACCATGGCTTCCAGACCTGCACCCGGGCGGTCCACATGGACCGGCTGCTGGAGAAGCTGGGGTTCCTCCAGTTCTCTGCCAGCCGGGCCGTGTTCGGCCCCATGCAGTGGGGCAAGATGCGGTCCATGGCCCGCAAGGTCTACGACAAGCTCGGGCTGCACGGGCGGGTGTCGCTGCCCCAATCCGTCACCTGGGCGAAGACCATCGCCTACACGTCGGTCCGCTCGACCGGCGAGGGCATCTCGATCAACGTGGCCGGCCGCGAGCCGGAGGGGATCGTGGACCCTGGGGACTTCGAGCAGGTGCGCGATAAGGTGATGGAGGCGGTGGGCTCGTTCGTGGACCCCGGCACCGGCCGGAAGCCCGTGGCCCGGGTGCTCCGGCGCGAGGACGTGTTCACCGGGAGGTTCACCGACACCGCTCCGGACATCATGCTGGAGCCGGCGCCCCACTACAGCCTGACGCACGCCCGGCAGGCGGTGGAGGACGCCGACTGGCTGTCCGGCGACCACCGCATGGACGGGGTGGTTGCCGCGGCGGGCCCCCGTGTCACGCGGGACGCGTTCGCCGAGCCCGCCCTGCTGGTGGACATGGCTCCCACGATCCTGGCGGCCCTGGGCGTGCCGGCCTCGGTGAAGCACGACGGGCAGGTCCTCTCCGGGCTGGTCGGGGACGAGGCCACGGTGGCGGCACCCGGGGAGGCGCCGGCCGGCGCCGTGGAGACGGAGAGCGGGGACCTTGACGCGGAGGAAGCCCTGGAAGTGGAGGAGCACCTCCGCGGCCTCGGGTACCTCGAGTAGCGGGGGGGGAGCTCGCCCGGAGCGGGACCGCCCCGGCCTGGACAGCGAGCGGGGACAGCCTCCGGCCGGCCCGGCCCGGCGTCGATCCCTCCGGGCGGCCGTGGAGTCCGTCCTCCCGTTCGAGCGCTTCGGGGACGAGCGCACGATCCTGGCGGGCACCGGCCAGAGCGCAGCCGGGCTGGTGGTGGCCATCGGGGCCACGTTCGCCACCCAGGTCCTGATCACCCGGGCGCTGGGAGCCGAGGCGTTCGGCATCGTCACCCTGGCCACCCAGGGCGCCCTGGTCCTGGGGTTCTTCTCCCGGTTCGGCATGGACATGGCCGCGGTCCGCCGGGTGGCCATCGACGTCGGGCAGGGGGCCAGGGAGCGGGTGCGGGCGGTGGTGTCCCGGGCCTCGGTGATCGCCGCGGTGGCCAGCGTGGCGGTGGGGGGCGCGGTGTTCGGCTTGGCGGAGCCGCTGGCCCGGACGTTCGCCGCCGACTTCGACCGCGCCGCGGCCACCAACGCCTTCCGGGCCGCCGCCCTGGCCATCCCGTTCACCGCGCTGGTGCAGGTGTACCTGGGGGCCACCCGGGGCCTGAAGATCATGCGCCACACCCTGTACGTGTTCTGGGTGGGCCAGCCGCTCCTGTGGCTGGTCCTGATCCTGGTGGGGTGGGTGGCCGCCCGCACCGTGGGGATGACCTCGCTGGCGTACGCGGTGTCGTGGGCGGCGGCCACGGCCTGGGCGGCGTGGCTGTGGCGCAGGGAGACCCGCCGCTTCGGCCACCAGCCTCCGGCGGCCGGCGAGGTGGGCGAGCTGCTGCGGTACGGCGCCCCCCGGGCGCCGGCGGCCCTGTTCTCCCAGCTCCTGTTCTGGACCGACCTGTTCGTGCTGGCCCGGTTCGTGCCGACGTTCGTGACGCAGGCGGAGGTGGGGATCTACGCGGCGGCGGCCCGCGCCGCCCAGGTGATCCTCCTTTTCATCATCGCGGTCAGCCTGATGTTCAGCCCGTTCGTGGCCGACCTCCACGCCCGGGGGGAGCGGGCAAAGCTCGACCGCCTGTTCAAGCAGCTGACCCGGTGGACGATGGCGGCCACGCTTCCGATGTTCATCGTCCTGGCGGTGACCCCCGGGTCGGCGCTCCGGCTGTTCGGGAGCGATTTCGAGGCCGGGCGGACCGCGCTGCTGATCCTGCTCCTGGGCCAGCTGGCGAACGTGGCCACCGGGGCGGTGGGCTTCGTGCTGATCATGGTGGGGCGGACGGGCTGGGACCTGGTGGTGTACGCGGGTTCCGTGGCCCTCGACATCGCCGTGGCCGTGGTCCTGATCCCGGTCCTGGGGATGGAGGGGGCGGCGGTGGCCGGGGCGGTGACGATGGCGGTCTCGAAGTTCGCCCGGCTGGGGTTGGTGTGGCGCTTCGTGCGGATCCAGCCGTTCGACCGCGACTACCTGCGGCTGGCGGTGCCCGCGGCGATCGGCGTGGCCGTGGGCTGGGGGGCCCACCTCGTGGCCGCCGGCGCCGCCTGGCCAGTGGACCTGGCTGCCACCGGCGTGGCGGCCGCCGTGGCCTACATCGCGGCGCTGTACCTGGTGGGCCTGCCGGCCGCGGAGAAGCGAGCCGCCTCCCGGCTGGTGGGCGCCGCGCTGGGCCGGACGGCGGAGCGGGGCGGGCGGGACGGGTAAGATACGCCGGATGAGGCGACGTTCCCTCCTGGTGGCGGTGGCCGTCATGGCGAGCGTGGGGCTGTCGGTTCCGGCGGGCGCCGTGAGCTACTCGGCCACGATCGATGTCCCCGGCTCGGTCGCCCGGGGCACCGTGATGGTGAAGGCCCACGTCTCCGGGGGGGTCGGGAACGCGGAGTACGCCGCCTACCAGGTGGGATCGAACGGCGCCTGGGTGGCCATGGACAAGGTGAGCGACGGGGTGTTCGAGTCCACGAGCTCGCCGTGGGCCACCGAGAGCCTGCCGAACGGTGGATACCGGCTGGAGGTCCGCATCTGGGGGGACGTGCCCGCGTACGACCCGGCCGATCCGAACACGTACGCGAAGCAGGCGATCTCGGTCGGCGTGGACAACGCCCCACCGGTGCCCACCGGGCTCACGGCCTCGCCCACCGGATCCTCCGTGGGGCTGTCGTGGAAGGCCGTGCCCACGGCCGGGCGCAGCGACTTCGCCGGGTACCGGGTCCTGCGCAAGAAGTCCACCTCGTGCGCCGGCGATACCGGGTACACCGCCGTGGCGGAGACCTCCGCGGCGGCGCTCGTGACCAGCGCCGGTCCGGGAACCTACTGCTACCGCGTGGCGGCCCTCCGGCAGAGCGTTGTGTCGGGGGTGGTCGCCTCCGCCTCCTCGGCGCCGGCCAAGGCCGTGATCAAGCGCGCGCCGAGCGGCTCGGGCGCGGTCACCGGCAACCCCGGGTTCGTGACCGGCCCCGCCGGCGGGGCCAGGCCCCCGGCGCCCCCGACGCTCGGCCGGGGGAAGGTGACGTTCTCCGACGGCTCGTACGGTGACCGCCTGCCCTACGGGAGCCAGACGATCACCCAGGAAGTGGACAGCGAGGCGGAGGGCCTGGGCGCGGCCGCACGGGAGGCGGGTGTCGACCCGCGTCGCACCCCCACGTTGCTGGCCGCCGGCCTGATCCTGGCGGTGGGCGCCCTCCTGCTCCGCCGCTTCCTGGCCGCAGCCCAGGAGCGGTGAGCGACGCCCCCGGCGGCGCGATGCTCTGCGCCGTGTGCGGCGAGTCCCTGGGTGAGTCGGCCGCTCCCGGCGAGCTGGTGACGATCGGCGGCCGCAGCCTCCGGTTCCGGCGCAAGACCGACTTCGTGGTCTGCCCCCGATGCATGGCCCTGTACCGGGCCCGAGACCTCCTGGAAGGCAAGGTTCGCTCGGTCTCCGACCAGGAGCTGCTCCGGGGGGACGAGGTCGAGGACCGCCCCCGCTAGCCCTCTTCAGCCGCCCAGCGCATCGATCAGCTGGGAGACCAGCCAGCCCAGGTAGTGGAAGGTGGCCAGGGCCGCGGCCTGGGGGTCGTCGTCCGGGACCTCCCGCTCGGCGGTCTCCTCGGTGATCCCCAGCCGCTCGCCGAGGACCAGCCGGAGGTCGTTCAGGACCGCCAGCCATGCCAGGGCCTGCTCCTCGTCGAGGCGGGTGGCCTCGGCGGTGGCCTCCATCAGCTCGATGTTGCGCCGCCGGCCCTCCTCGAGCTGGGAGCCGACAAGCTCGCGGTACTCGGCCTCCCGGCCGGGGTCGTCGTGGGCGGGCGGGGACAGCCGCCGGGCGGCCGGGTCGTTCGCCTCCAGGGCCGCCCTGAGGTGGCCGGGGACCGAACGGACCACCGCTCGCTCCACCGGGGGAAGCCGGACCTCCAGGTCCCCCGACCGGGTTCGCCGGATGCGCGCGCGGAGCTCGCTCACGGCTCCCGTCACCCGCGCTGCATCGTGGCCCACAGCCCGTGCTCGTGCAGGCGGAACGTGTCGAGCTCGGCCTTCTCCCGCGAGCCGCTCGACACCACGGCCTTCCCCTCCGTGTGCACCTGCATCATCAACCGGTGGGCCTTCTTCCGGGGGTATCCGAACAGCTTCTGGAACACCCAGGTGACGTAGGACATGAGGTTCACCGGGTCGTTCCACACGATCACCAGCCACACCCGGTCGGGCTCGGTGCGCTCCTGCCCCGCCGGGCGCTCGGTCTCCACGGGAGCGGTCCGGCTCACGGCTCCGATCCTGGCACACGCGCCAGCTCGAGGGCCCGGGCCACCGCCTCCTCCGGGGAAGGGGTGGCCACCACCGCCGCGGGCAGACCCTCCCGGGCCACCTCCCACGTCCCCAGGCCGACCACCGGGATCTCCAGCTTGCGGGCCAGGGCGATCTCCGACAGCGTGCCCCACTCGCCGCCCACGGCGATGACCGCGTCGGCGGCCCTGACCACCAGCACGTTGCGGCCCTCACCCATCCCCGTGGGGATGGACACGGTCAGGTGCCGGCTGGCGCCCCGGCGGTCGTGGCCGGGAAGGATGCCGACGGCGGTCCCTCCCGCGCCCCTCGCTCCCCGGGCGGCGGCGTCCATCACCCCACCCATGCCGCCGCACACCACCACCGCCCCCGCCTCGGCCAGGCCCCGGCCGACCTCCTCCGCGGCCGCGGCCTCTTCCGGCGAGGCCCGGCCCGGGCCGCACACCGCCACGTACGTCGTCACCCCAGCATCGTCCCCAGGAGATCGGCCGCGCGGGCCTTGTCCAGGGGCTCGTTGCCGTTGCCGCACTTCGGCGACTGGACGCACGAGGGGCACCCCCCGTGGCACGGGCAGGCCCGGATGGCCTCCATCGTGGCCCGCAGCAGCCGTTCCCCGGCGGTGAAGCCGCGCTCGGCGATCCCCGCGCCGCCGGGATAGCCGTCGTAGATGAAGATGGCGCACGAGCCCGTGTCGGGATGGAAGGCGGTGGACACTCCGCCCACGTCCCACCGGTCGCACGTGGCCACCAGCGGCAGCAGGCCGATGGCGGCGTGCTCCGCCGCGTGGGCCGCCCCCGGCAGGGCCGCGGCGGTGACCCCGGCCCGAGCGATCGTGGCCTCCGGGACGGCCCACCACACCGACCTCGTCTCCAGCGTCTGGGCCGGCAGGTCCAGGCCCACCAGGTCCAGGACCTCCCCGGTGAGGTGTTGCTTGCGCTGGTACCCGACGACCTGCGTGGTCACCCGCACGTCCCCGAACAGCATGGGCGTCTCGCCGACCTTGGACTCCGCCAGCACCCCCAGGACCTCGATGTCGGTGGTGTCCCTCGACTGCGTGTAGTAGTCGACCTCCGCCGGCCGCACCAGGGCCACGTGTCGCTCCAGGTCCAGGTCGGCCACCTCGTACTGCTCGCCCTGGTGGACGTAGATGGCCCCCGGGTGGACCTGGAGGAACACCCGGGACTCGTCCACGGTGCCCAGCAGGGCCCCGGTGTCCGCCTCCACGATCAGGAACAGGTGGCCGGACGCCGAGCGGATGTCCACCTCCTTGTGGGGCGAGGTGCCCCGGTGGTGGAGCCGGCCACCTCGGTCCGTCAGGGCTCCCTCCTCGACCATCCCGGCGGCCACCTCCGGGGCCGAGTCGCCGAAGAACGACAGCTCCTCGGTGGCCACTGGCTGCTCCCGGGCCGCACAGGCCAGGTGCGGCCCCAGCACGTACGGGTTCGAGGGGTCGATCACGGCTGCCTCGGGGGGCCTGGCGAACAGGTCCTCCGGGTGGGTCACCAGGTACTGGTCCAGCGGGTCGTCCTGGGCCACCAGGAAGGCCAGCGAGGACCCCGTGCGCCGGCCCGCCCGGCCTGCTGCCACATCGAGGCCCGGGTCCCCGGGTAGCCGGCCAGCACGGCCGCATCCAGGGAGCTGATGTCGATCCCCAGCTCCAGCGCGGAGGTGGCGGCCACCGCCAGCAGCTCCCCTTCGGCCAGGGCCCGCTCGAGGCGCCGACGCTCCTCCGGAAGGTAGCCGGCCCGGTAGGCCTTGATGCGATCCCCCACCCCGGGCGGGAGGTCGCGGCGGGCGATCTCCGCCAGCAGCTCCGCGGCCCGGCGCGACCGGGTGAACCCGATGGCCCGGACGTCCTCGGACACCAGCCTCGACAGCAGGGACCCCGCCTCGGCCACGGCGCTTCGCCGGTCCCCGGCGTCGGGGTCGATCATCGGGGGATTCCACAGGCAGAACAGCTTCTCCCCGCGCGGAGAGTGGTCTTCGGCGATGGCCTCGAACCGCAGGCCCACCAGGCGCTCGGCCAGGTCCTCCGGATTGCCGATGGTGGCCGATGCCAGCACGAACCGCGGGTCCCCCCCGTAGTGGGCCACCAGCCGCCGCAGCCGCCGAAGGACCATCGCCACGTGGGACCCGAACACCCCCCGGGCCACGTGGGCCTCGTCCACGACGACCAGCGACAGCCGGAGGAAGAAGTCCGCCCACCGGGCGTGGCCGGGCAGGATGCCGGCGTGCAGCATGTCGGGGTTCGACAGCACCACGTTGGCGGTGCGCCGGATCAGCGGGCGCTCCCCGGTGGGGGTGTCGCCGTCGTAGACGGCCGCCCGGATCTGGGGGAGCCGCAGGGCCCGGAGCTGGCGGAGCTGGTCGCGGGCCAGGGCCTTCGTGGGGAACAGCAGCAGCGCGGTGCGACGGCGGTCCCCGATGGCCTCCCGGGCGAAGGCCAGCGTGTACACCAGGGTCTTCCCGCTGGCGGTGCCGGTGGCCACGATGACGTTGCGGCCTTCCCGGAGGAGCCGCAGGGCCCGCGTCTGGTGCGGGTACAGCCCCTCGATCCCCAGGTTGCGCAGCCGGTCGGGGAGCGGGGGCGGCAGGTCGGCGAACGGCTCGGGCCGGGGGTCGACGGGGGGAAGCGTCTCCACGTGAAGCAGGCTCTCCCCGGCCCCCTCCTCGGCCACCAGCCCGTCCAGGAAGGCCCGCGCGTCCATGGCCGTCATGCTACGCGGCCCGTCGGACCCGGCGGTTCGGAACCGGCCCGGTCCGGGTATGCTCCCGCCCGTGCACGTCCAAGCCCGGGGCGTCCTCCTTCGTCCCTCGCTGATCCTTGCCGTCCTGGTGCCGGTGCCGGGGCTGGTCGTCCGGTTCGGCCTGGTCCACCTGCCCATCCTGGCCGAGACCGCCCTGTTCGCCGCGGCCATCGTCGGAGCGGCGTTCCTGCTGTCGTGGGCAGCCGAGGTGGCCCAGCTCGACATCTCCCAGACCCTGGCCATCGCCGTGCTGGCCCTGATCGCCGTGCTGCCGGAGTACGCCGTGGACCTGTACTTGGCCTACAGCGCGGGGCAGGGCGGCAAGGTGGGGGAGGCCAACCGGCACCTGGCGATCGCCAACATGACCGGGGCGAACCGCCTGCTGATCGGGCTGGGGTGGGCCGCGGTGGTCCTGGTGTTCTGGTTCAAGGCGAAGCGGCGGTCGATCCAGCTTCGGCCCGAGCAAAGGACCGACGTGGGGTTCCTGTTGCTGGCCACGCTGTGGGCGTTCTCGATACCGATCCGGGGCCAGCTGTGGTGGCCGGACCTCCTGGTCCTGGGCACGCTCTTCGTGGCCTACATCGTCCGGGCCGTCCGGGAGGAGGTCGAGGAGCCCGAGCTGATCGGGGCCGCCGCGGCGATCGGCGCGCTGCCTAGGACGCGACGCCGGGTCACCACCGCGCTCCTGTTCGTGTACGCGGCCTTCGCCATCCTCATGGTGGCCGAGCATTTCGCCGAGGGGCTGAAGACGATCGGGCTTCAGTACGGGATCAGCGAATTCTTCCTGATCCAGTGGGTGGCCCCGTTGGCCTCGGAAGCGCCCGAGATGATCATCGCCATCCTGTTCACGCTGCGGCTCAGGGCCCAGGCCGGGCTCGGCACGCTGATCTCCTCGAAGGTCAACCAGTGGACGCTGTTGGTGGGGACCCTGTGGCTGGTGTTCGGGATCGGGGGCGGCGAGGCCGGCCCCGGGTCCGGCTTCCTCAACCCGCTGCATCTGGACGGCATCCAGCGGGAGGAGGTCCTGCTTACCGCGGCCCAGTCGCTGTTCGCCGTGGCGGTGATCGCCAACCTGTCGATCTCGCGGTGGGAGGCCATCGCCCTGCTGGTCCTGTTCCTGGGGCAGTTCGCGTTCACCCAATCCGAGGTCCGCATCGGGTTCTCAATCACCTACATCGTCCTGGCCGTGTCCCTGATGTTGGCCCGGGCCGACGTCCGGCGGAACCTCCTGCGTTCGATGCGCCACACGGTCCCCTGGCTGCGGACGGGTACCGAGCCGTCCTAGCCTAGCACCGGGCCAGGCCGTCCCTGGCCATGTCCCGGTAGATGTCCTCCGCGGCGGCGGTGATCACCACGATGCTGGCGGCCCCGGCGAAGCCCAGCGTCCCCGGAACCACGCAGTTCGTCACCAGGTCCGGGTCGATCGACACGGCGGTGAGCATGAGGTCGAAGACCTCGGCGAACGACAGGTCCGTGTGGACGTGCTGGGTGCCGGCCAGGATCCACCGGAACAGGGCCACGGGGTCCTCCCCCACGTCGCGGCGAAGCTCGTCGAGGGCGGCCATGAGCAGCAGCCCCTGGTTCTCCGAGCGGCTGAAGTCCCCGGCGGGGGTGTCCTTGCGGTTGCGGGAGAAGGCCAGGGCCTCCTTGCCGTCGAGCCGCCGTGACCCGGCGGAGAAGAACGCGCCCGATGCCGCGTCGTTCATGTCGTAGGGGACGTTCACCGTGATCCCGCCCACGGAGTTCACCATCCTGGGCAGGCCGTGGAACGAGGTCAGCATGTAGTAGTCGATGGGGATCCCCGTCAGCTGCTCGACCGTCTCCACGACCTTCGCCGGGCCTCCGGCGTGGAGCGACTCGTTGATCTTCCCGGTCCCGTAGCCGGGGATGTCCACCCAGGAGTCCCGGGGGAACCCCAGGACCGTGGCCGCCCCCTTCCGGGGGTTCACCCCGATGAGGTGGAGGGAGTCCGCCAGGCATCGCTCCACCGGCATGCAGACGCCCGGACGGGCGTCGCTGCCGATGGCCAGCACGAAGAACGGCCGGGACGGCCCCAGCGCCGGGAGGAACGAGGCCCGCTGGGTCCGGCGGATCTCCACGGTGGGGGTGGGCGACTGGGCCCGGGCCTCCCTCGGCTCCGTCCCCAGCGCCCCGGCCACGATCCACGCGATCAGGGCGGCCATGGCCACCGCGGCGGCGAGGGCTCGTCTCACCCGCCGGCCGCCGCGGCCCGGCGCGCCTTCAGCCGGCCATCGACCTGGTACCCGATGATCACCCACCGCCCCTCCTCCGGCCGCATCAGGTACTTCCCGGCGTGGGCGACCTCCACGGCGCCACCCGCTTCCAGATCTCCGGTGGCCTCGAAGCGGGTGATGGCCACTGCGGCGAACGGCTTCCCGGTCCCCCCCAGCAGGAACCGGACGTCGAGGGTCCCCACATCGGGCCGGACGCGGGACATCTCCGCCCAGGCCGGCCCCAGCGTGAGCTCGTCCAGGTCCTGCCGGGCGCGATCGGCGGCGTCGGCACCGAAGGCCTCCAGGACCTCGGGGAACGTGCCCTCTTCCCACTTGTTGGGGTCCACGAACGCGGCCAAGTACATGGCGTCAAGGGTCCCGGCGAGCTCCCCGGCCGTCCGGCGGAGCCGGGGTTGGCTTCCCTTGTCCGCCTTCCCCAGGCCCTTGACCCGGCCGACGGTGAAGGTGAACTCGGGTGTGTCGTCGCCGTCCCCCAGCAGGCCACTGTCACGCAGCAGGAACCACAGGCCCGTGCCGAGCACGGCCACGATCACGACGATGGTGGCAAGGATGAATGGCCAGCGGACCCCCCCGCCCCCCCGTTGAT
This sequence comes from Actinomycetota bacterium, assembly GCA_050692985.1. Taxonomy (GTDB): domain Bacteria; phylum Actinomycetota; class UBA4738; order UBA4738; family CALAEC01; genus JBOGVZ01. The sequence goes on along the minus strand of JBOGVZ010000046.1, from coordinate 54,157 downwards.
CGGTCCACGGATGCAAATCGGCTCGGCAGCCTAGCGGCGGTCCCCGGGTTCGGCAAGTCCCCGTGCGGTAGGATGCGTTCGCTCGGGGGTGCCGGGAAGCCTGGTCGGCGACCGGCACTCCTTTCTCTCTTTCGGGAGCGTTGGTGGAGCGAATCGAGCGGAGGTTCCATGTGCCGGGCGGACGCCCATGATCGCGGCGGCCGCCGAGTCCGAGATCACCGCCATCCTGGTCGACCTGTTCGTGCTGTTCCTGGCGGCCAAGCTCCTGGGGGACCTGTTCGTGGCCATGCGGCAGCCCGGTGTGGTGGGAGAGCTCCTGGCCGGCGTGCTGGTGGGGCCTCATCTGCTCGGGCTGGTGGGCCCCGAGGGACACGCGGTCCTCGACGTGATCGCCGAGCTGGGCGTCATCATCCTCCTGTTCACCGTGGGCCTGGAGACCAGCGCCCGGGAGCTGCGTCGGGTGGGGCGGTCCGCGCTCTCCGTGGGCGTGCTGGGGGTGATCCTGCCGCTCGGGGCGGGGATCACCCTGATGCTCGCGCTGGGCTACGAACACACCGAGGCCCTGTTCGTGGCTGCGGCCCTGATGGCCACCAGCGTGGGGGTCACCGCCCGGGTTCTCCGGGATCTTCGGGCGCTCCAGTCGCCCACGGCCCGCATCGTCCTGGGGGCCGCCGTCGTGGACGACATCCTGGCGATCATGGTGCTGTCGGTGGTGGCCGGCCTGGCGGTCGGCCAGCTGACGGCCGGCGGGCTGGTCATCTCGCTGTTGGAAGTCATCGGGTTCCTGGTGATCGTGGTCTTGGCCGGGCCGCGGGTGATCCGCCGCCTGTCGGACTTCGCCCACACGCCGTTGATCCCCCGCTCGCCGTTCGTGTTTGCCGTGCTGCTGACGCTGGGGCTGGCCGCGCTGTCGGGGGTCATCGGGCTGGCGTCGCTGATCGGCGCCTTCCTGGCCGGGATGATCTTCGAGTTCAGCCGGGACGAGGTGGCCCGGGACATCGAGCCCGTCTACCAGTTCCTGGTCCCCTTCTTCTTCGCCATCACCGGTACCCGGCTGGACCCCTCCGTGTTCATGGATCCGAGCATCCTGGGCCTGGCGGCGGTCGTGACCGTCATCGCCATCGTCACCAAGGTCGCCGGTGGGTATCTGGGGTCGATGAGCCAGGGCAGGCACGTGGCGATCGCCGTGGGGGTGGGGATGGTGCCCCGGGGGGAGGTGGGCCTGATCGTGGCCTCGCTCGGGCTGGGGCTCGGAGTGATCTCGACCCCCCTGTTCGGGACGGTGGTGGCCATGACCGTGGTCACCACGCTGCTGACCCCTCCGGTTCTGGGGCCCCTGATCCGAAGGATGCCCAAGGCCCGGCCGACGAAGAACGGTGAGCGTGCCGGCGCTGCGGGAGGGGAGGAAGCAGGGCCGGAGCGCGAGTGACAACCCCCCTGGTGATGGCTCCCGGGGGCTGCCTATAATCCGGCGGCTTTCACCCCAGACCTTTTCCGGAGGGACCGACCATGCCGTATCTGCTCGCACAGGAAGGCGGCCGCATCGAGGCCGTGTTCCGCTCGTTCGAGGACGGCGCCCTGTGGATCATCCTGGTGATCTCCCTGCTGGCCCTGGTGGTCGCCTACGGGCTGATGCGAGGCGTGCTAGCGGCCCCGCAGGGCACGGCCAAGATGCAGGAGATCGCCCGGGCGATCCAGATCGGTAGCCGCGCCTACCTGAACCGCCAGTTCCGCACGGTGGCCATGTTCATGATCGTGCTGACCGTGGCCCTGTTCTTCGTCCTCCCCGCGCCCGAGGACGCCGCGCACTCGGAGCTCGCCATCCGGTTCGGCCGCTCCCTGGCCTTCCTGGCGGGGGCGGGCTTCTCGGCGATCACCGGGTTCGCCGGCATGTGGCTGGCGGTCCGGGGCAACGTGCGGGTGGCCAACGCCGCCAGGGAGACCGGCCTCCGCCGGGCGGTGACGCTGGCGTTCCGGACGGGCGGGGTGGCCGGGATGTTCACGGTCGGCCTGGGACTGCTGGGAGCCGTGGTCATCCTGCTGCTGTACAAGCAGGACGCCACCTCGGTGCTGGTCGGGTTCGGCTTCGGCGGCGCCCTGCTGGCGATGTTCATGCGGGTGGGAGGGGGCATCTTCACCAAGGCCGCCGACGTGGGGGCGGATCTGGTCGGCAAGGTCGAGAAGAACATCCCCGAGGACGACCCCCGGAACGCGGCCACGATCGCCGACAACGTGGGCGACAACGTGGGCGACTGTGCGGGCATGGCCGCCGACCTCTTCGAGTCGTACGAGGTCACCCTGGTGGCCTCGATCATCCTGGGCGCGGCCGCCTTCGCCGATTCCCCCGCGGGGGCCATCGTCGGCGTGATGTTCCCGGTGTTCGTCCGGGCGGTCGGGGTGCTGACATCGATCATCGGCATCTACGCCGTCCGCCCGCGCAGCGAGACCGAGCACGGGATGCGGGCCATCAACCGCGGCTTCTTCCTGTCGGCCCTGCTGTCGGCGGCGGCCGTGTACTTCGTGGCCGACCTTTACGTGGACGACCTCCGGGTGTTCTGGGCGGTGGTGATCGGGCTCCTGCTGGCCAGCGTGATCCAGCTGATCACGGAGCACTTCACCTCGACGAAGCGCCGGCCCGTGAAGGAGATCGCGGAGTCCTCGAGGACCGGCGCCGCCACCACCATCCTGTCGGGGTTCGCCACCGGGCTGGAGTCGACGGTGTACGCGATCCTGGTGATCGCCCTGACGATCGGGGCGGCCTTCCTGCTGGGGAACGACACCGCCGAGCGCCTGTACTTCATCTCGCTGACCGGGATGGGGATGCTCACCACGGTGGGCGTGATCGTGTCGATGGACACGTACGGGCCGGTGGCCGACAACGCCCAGGGGATCGCCGAGATGTCCGGGGAGTTCGAGGGCAAGCCCGCCGAGATCCTCCAGGGCCTCGACGCCGTGGGGAACTCCACCAAGGCCATCACCAAAGGGATGGCCATCGCCACGGCGGTCATCGCCGCCACGTCGCTGTTCGGCTCGTTCGAGGAGGCCCTGCGCGCCGCCGGGCTGCGGTTCGAGGGCATCCGCATCGACCAGCCGAACGTGCTGGTGGGCCTGCTGATCGGGGGATCCGTGGCGTTCATGTTCTCCGCGCTGGCGATCCGGGCCGTGGGGCGGGCGGCGTCCCGCGTCGTCGTCGAGGTGCGGAACCAGTTCCGGGACCATCCGGGGATCATGGAAGGCACGGAGACCCCGGACTACGGCCGCGTGGTGGACATCTGCACCCGGACCTCGCTCCGCGAGCTGCTCACGCCGGGGCTCCTGGCCGTGCTGACCCCCATCTTCGTGGGCTTCGCCCTGGAGGCCGAGGCCCTGGGGGCCTACCTGGCGGGGGCCATCCTCACCGGCCAGCTCCTGGCGGTCATGCTGTCGAACGCCGGCGGGTCGTGGGACAACGCCAAGAAGCTCGTCGAGGAGGGGTTGTACGGGGGGAAGGGATCCGAGTCGCACAAGGCCACGGTGATCGGAGACACGGTGGGCGACCCGTTCAAGGACACCGCCGGCCCGGCCCTGAACCCCCTCATCAAGGTGATGAACCTGGTGGCCCTGCTGATCGCCCCGCTGGTGGTGACGTTCGCCGACGATCCGGCCGTGCGGGTGGCCGTGGCCGTGGGCACGCTGGTGGTGGTCGGGGGGGCCATCTGGTACTCGAAGCGCCAGCGGGCCGAGGACCTGGTGGGCCCCGCCGAGCCGCCCAGCCCCGAGGCAGCCGCGGTCACCACGGAGGCGGGGTAGGCGGAGCCGGTGGGGTGGCTGCGCCGGCTCGTGCACCGGGCCCGGCAGTCGGACGAGGACCGGCTGTCGGACGAGCTCCGCGAGTGGGCCGAGCAGATCCCCGGGACCATGCGGATCGGCTCGTGCCCCAGCCGGGCGCAGGTCCGCATCACCGGGGTGGTCCGCCGGCTGACGGTGCGGCCCCAGGACGGCTCGATCACCCTGGAGGCCGTGGTCACCGACGGCACCGGGGAGCTCACCGCCCAGTGGACCGGCCGCGACCACATCGAGGGCCTCCACCTGGGAACCCGGGTGATCCTGGACGGGGTGCTCGGGGAGCAGCGGCACGGCCGGCCGCGGATGGTCAACCCCGACTTCGAGTTCGCATAGGTCCTTGGGGGGCGGCTTTCACGGCCGCGGGGGCCCGAGCCGCTCCCGCAACGTGAGGGCCAGGCCGGTCGGGTCGGGATCGCGGCCTCACACGTTGCTCCGCTTGGCCCCCCGCGGCCGCTGCGCCGCCCACACCCTGGCCGCTCGAGACCCGTTCCCCGGCGATACGGGTGGCGGGCCGGTCGTGCCCCTCACTGGTTAGGCGGGGGCGGGGTCGTCGTCGGGCCGGCGCCGGTCGGTCGGGCGGCCGTGCGGCGCGGCGTCCCCCAGGATCGCGGTTCGCAGCTCGTCCTCGGTCTCCCCGGTGGCGATGGCCAGGATCTCGTCGCCGGCGACGAGCTGGGTCTCCGGCTGGGGGATGACCACGTGCCCCTCCCGGAGGACGGCCACGATCGCCGTGTCCGGGGGCAGCCGGAGCTCGTACATGGGGCGGCCGACGATGGGCGCGGTCTCGTCGATCGTGATCTCCACGAGCGTGACCCGGCCCCGCTCGAGCTTGAACAGGCGGATCAGGTCACCCACGGTCACCGCCTCCTCCACCAGGGCCGTGAGGACGTGCGGGGGGCTCATCGGCAGGTCCACACCCCAGGTCTCGGTGAACAGCCATTCGTTCCGGGGATGGTTGACCCGGGCCACCACGTGGGGCACGCCGTACTCCTGCTTGGACAGGAGGGAGATCACCAGGTTGTCCTCGTCGTCGCCGGTGGCGGCCACCACCACGTCCGCGGTGCTCAGCTCGGCCTTGTCCAGCACCCACGGCTCGCAGGCGTCCCCGAAGACGAACGTCACCCCGGGCGGCGCCTCCTTCTCGGCCCGCTCCAGGACCCCGCCGTCTTGCTCGATCACCGTCACGTCGTGGCCCCGCTGGTGAAGGTCATTGGCCAGGTGCCGACCGATGTTCCCCGCGCCCGCCACGACGATCCTCATCGTTGCCTCACTCGGCCGCCGGCTCCATGAGCAGCTCGAAGCGGTCCACCGCGTCCTTGTGGACGATGAAGTGGGCCACGTCGCCCTCCTGGAAGGTGGATCCCGGCTTGGGGATGAACCCCGAGCCGCCGCGCTCGACCCCGATGACCTCGACCTCTCCCTCGGAGACCACCGTGTCGACCTTCTTGCCCACCAGGTGGGCGGGGATCTCCTGCTGGAGGTGGAGGAGGGTCCCGCCGGCGTATGAGTCCTTCATCTGCTCGCCGCCGTGGAACAGGAGGTGCTGCACCTGCCGCGAGGCCCACCGGACCGAGGCCACCGTGGGGATGTCCAGCCGCTCGTAGATCTCCGCCCGCCGCGGGTCGTAGATGCGGGCGATCACCGTGGGGACGCGGTAATGCTCGCGAGCCACCCTGGCCGACACGATGTTCGAGTTGTCGCCGTTGGAGACCGCGATGAAGGCGTCGGCGTCCTTGATCCCGGCCTCCTCCAGCGTCTCCCGGTCGAACCCGATCCCCACGACGGTCTTGGCGTCGAAGCCCGGCGGGAGCCGGTCGAACGCCTCCTGGCGCTTGTCGATGATGGCCACGGTGTGGCCCCGCTTCGACAGGTCCACGGTGAGCTCGGAGCCCACCCGGCCGCACCCCATGATCACGAAGTGCACACCGTCAGGGTACCCCGCGTCAGTGAGATCACAACCTCGAGGCGACCTCGCGACCGCGGCCCCGTGGCTCGCGCGCGGGGGGCAGCGCGTGCGGCACGCTGGACAGGATCACCTGGGGCTCGAACAGGAGGATCCGCTTCATGAACAGGGCCCGGTTGTTGTGCAGGATGCGGTGCCACCACCTCGGCACCAGGTACTCGCCCATGACCACCGCGGCAACGGTCTCGGGGTGGGCCGTGACCCGCCGGACCTCGTCGAGGACGGCCGCCCCCAGGTCGCGGAACGGCGCCTGGACCACGTCGAGCGGGATGGAAGCTCCGGAGGAGGCCCACCCGGACAGCAGCTCGTCGAGGTCCTCCTCCGGCTCCAGCGACACGTACACGGCACGGGTGTCCGCGGCCTGGAGGGAGCGGGCGTAGCGAACCGCGCGAAGGGCGGCATCGTGAACGCCGGCGATGAACACCAGGGCCACGGTGCGGCGGGGCATCACGGCCCGCCCCTCGATGTCACCGGGCCGCTCGTCTCCTACCTCGAGGACGGGGACGTCGGTGACCACCACCTGGGGCTCGCGGAGCAAGCGGACCTTCAGTCGGAACGTGAGCGGCTTCCTGACCGCCTGCCACAGCGAGCGCTTCCGGAACAGCTCGGGGATCACCACCGTGACGAAGTCCCCGTCCCCCCGGGGCACCGATCGCACCTCGCCGAGCACCTGCTCGACCGGCTGGGGGCCGCGGAGGTGCCGGAGCGGGGTGCCGCCCCCCGCCATCCGGTGCCACCTGTGCCCGATCTCCGCGGGATCCAGGTCGCCGACGTAGAGGACGCGCAGGTCGGCGGGGCGGAACGACCGGGCGTAGCCCAGCGCCCGGGCGGCCGCCGCGTCGAAGTCCGTGAGCACCAGGACCGCCCGGTTGTCGCCCGGTGGCTGCATCGAGACCGGCCCGGCCCGGAGCGCCCCCTCCACGTGCTCGTAGTGTCGGTGAACGGCCCGCAGCAGGACCACCAGGAGCGGGACGGCGGTGATCACGATCCACGCCCCGTGGAGGAACTTGGACGCGGCGATGACGACCAGGACGATCCCCGTGGCCGAGGCGCCCACCCCGTTGATCACGATGCTCCGACGCCAGCGGGGCTCCCGGGTCCTCAGCCAGTGGCGGACCATCCCCGACTGCGACAGCGTGAACGAGGTGAACACCCCGACCACGTAGAGCTGGATGAGCCGGGACACGTCCGCGTCGAAGAAGATCAGCAGGATGCTCGCCAGGACGGCCAGGACCACGATGCCGTTGGAGAACACCAGGCGATCGCCCCGGTTCTCGAACTGGCGGGGCATGAACCGGTCCCGGGCCAGGATCGCGGACAGCCGGGGGAAGTCCTGGTAGGCGGTGTTCGCCGCCAGGATGAGGATCCCGGCGGTCGTCACCTGCACCATGTAGAACCCCAGTCCCTGGCCGAACACGCCTTCGGCGATCTGCGACACCACCGATCGCGTGTGGCTGGGGAGCGCCCCGCTGTGCACCGCCAGGAACGAGATGCCCAGGAACATGGTGATCGTGATCGCGCCCATCACGGCCAGCGTGGTGGCCGCGTTGTGAGCCCGGGGGCGGCGGAACGCCTGCACGCCATTGGAGATGGCCTCCACCCCGGTCAGCGCCGTGGACCCCGAGGAGAACGCTCGGAGGATGACGAAGACGCCGAGCGCCCCCGCGCCCTGCTCGATGGGGTGGTCCACCACCGCCTGCGGACAGGCCTCCATGCACCGGACCAGCCCGGTGCCGATCATGGCGAAGATCGATCCCACGAATGCATAGGTGGGGACGGCGAACAGCGTGCCCGACTCGCGCACGCCCCGCAGGTTGGCCAGCGTGACGAACGCCACGAATCCCAGCGACAGGGGGACCCGGGCTCGCGAGAGCTCCGGGGCGGCAGAGGTGATGGCGAACACCCCGGCGGCCACGGACACCGACACCGTGAGCACGTAGTCGGTGAGCAGGGCGGCCGCGGCCACCAGCCCGGGGGTGGTGCCCAGGTTCTCCTTGGAGACGATGTAGGCCCCGCCCCCGGAGGGATACGCGCGGACGGTCTGCCGGTACGAGGTCACCACGATCGCGAGGATCAGGGCGATCGGGATGGCGATCGGCAGCGCCAGGTGCGCGGCCCCGACCCCCGCCGCACCCACCAGGGTCAGCAGGATCTCTTCGGTGGCATAGGCGTTCGACGACAAGGGGTCGGAGGCGAACACCGGGAGCGCCAGGACCTTGGGGAGCAGGGTGTGCTCAAGCCTGTGGCTAGGCATCTGCCGGCCGACCAGGACCCGCCTGACCAGCACCCCCGGTGTGGCCACTATCGATCCGGTTCCGCCGGGGCTTCCTCGGTCCGTTCGACCATGCGCCGAAGCACCTCCTCGGTCAGTCCGGCCTCGGCCGAGGCCCGCCGGTACTCGCGGAGCACCAGCGCGGCCCGCAGCAGGGGGCCGACCAGGAGGCCGAGAAGGACCCCGACCACCATCCCCGCCACGAACGTGACAGCATCCATGGCCCCAGGGTCCCGCCGGGGGCGTAAGGGAGGGGTCAACGAACCCCGCCCGCGCGGCAAGATCTCGTAAAGAAGCGCCTGCCTCCCTTGTAGCCACCGGTCCCAGGGAGCACGCTGGGGGCATGAGGAAGGATCGAACCTTCGCCGGCCCTCGGCCGGTCCGGGGCCTGGTGCTGGCCGTGGCGCTGACGGGAGCGGCCACCCTTCCGGCCCTGTTGCCGGGCCGGCCGAATCCGGCCGTGGCCGGACTGCTGTACGTGCTGGCGGTGACCGGCGCGGCGGCCGCCGGCGGCGTGTGGGCGGGGCTGGCCGCCTCGGTGCTGGCCTTCCTGGCGGTGAACTTCTTCTTCACCCTGCCGCTGCACACCCTGGCCGTGGAACACACCGAAGACCTGGTGGCCCTGGGGGTGTTCCTGGTGGTCTCGGTGATCGTGGGGAGCCTGCTCTCACGGGCCCTGGCTCAGCGGGCCCGGGCGGAGCGCCGCGAGCGCGAGGCCAGGCTGTTGCACCACCTGGCCACGCGGCTGCTCTCGGGGGAGCCCATCAGGGACGTGCTGAAGCGATTCGCCGAGGCCATCACCGATCTACTCGAGCTCCACCGGTGCGAGATCACCACCGAGATGGGCCCCGAGCCCGTGGTCGTGGTGGGGGCCGCCGGCCCGGACGGACATCCCGAGGTGACGCCGATGGTGGCGGACGGCCGGGAGGTGGGGAGGGTGGTGGCCGTCCCACGGGAGGGTGGCTCGCTCCAGGAAGACGAGCGCGCGGTGATCCGGGCCTTCGCCGGCCAGATGGGACTGGCCGTGCAGGCCGCCCATCTGGCGGCGGAGGCCGACCGGGCCGGCATCGAGGCCGAGACGAATCGGCTCCGGGCCGCGCTGTTCTCCTCGGTCACCCACGACCTCCGGACCCCGCTGGCCTCGATCACCGCGTCCGTCACCAGCCTGCTGGGCCCGCAAGACCTCGATGAGGGCGACCGGCGGGAGCTCCTGGAGACGATCCTCCAGGAGTCCGAGCGCCTGAACCGGTTGGTAGGCCAATTCATGCAGCTCTCGCGGATCCGGGCCGGCGCCTTGGTCCCGGAGAAGGCCCCCGCCGACGTGGAGGAGGTCATCGAAGGCGTGGTGTCCAGGCTGCGGCCGGTCCTGGAGGGCCATCCCCTCCGGCTGGTGCTTCGGGGGGACGTGCCCCCGGTCCCCATGGACGTGGTCCAGGTCGACCAGGCTCTCACCAACCTGCTGGAGAACGCGGCCCGGTTCGGGCCGCCCGGCTCGGAGATCGCCGTCTACGCCAGCCGCTTCCGGGAGCAGGCAGAGGTCCGGGTGGCGGACCGGGGCCCCGGCATCCCGGAGGCCGACCGCCGCCGGGTCATGGAGCCCTTCGTCCACGGCAACGGGGGAGGGACGGGCCTCGGCCTGTCCATCGCCCGGGCCATCGTGGAGTCCCACGGGGGGCGGATCTGGATCCAGGAAACGCCCGGCGGGGGAACCACGGTAGTGTTCCGCCTGCCGATCCGATGAGCGCCCCGTCACCGTCGGTGCTCGTGGTGGACGACGACCGGCAGATCCTCCGGGCCCTCCGCACCGGCCTCCGCTCCCGCGGGTACGAGGTGACCACCGCCCCGAACGGGGAGTCGGCGCTGGACCTCCTGGCCTCCAGGGCCCTGGACCTGGTGATCCTGGACCTGGGCCTTCCCGGCATCGAGGGCCGGGAGGTCATCGAGCGCCTCCGGGGGTGGTCCCAGGTCCCGGTCATCGTGCTCTCCGTCCGAGAGGCTCACTCGGAGAAGGTGGCGGCGCTGGACGCGGGGGCCGACGACTACGTCACCAAGCCCTTCTCGATCGACGAGCTCCTGGCCCGGATGCGGGCGGTGCAGCGGCGGGCCGGGGCCGGGGACGCCGCCCCCGTGTACCGCTTCGGAGACCTGGAGGTGGACATGGGGCGGCGGGCGGTCCGGCTCGGAGGGGAGCTCCTCCACCTGACCCGCATCGAGCACCGGCTGCTGGAGGCCCTGGCAACCAACCCGGGCAAGCTCCTGACCCACCGGTGGCTGCTGCGGCGGGTGTGGGGCCCCGGCTACGACTCCGAGTCGCACTACCTGCGGGTCTACGTCAGGCAGCTCCGCCGCAAGCTCGGCGACGACCCCGGCCGTCCCCGGTTCATCGTCACCGAGCCCGGGCTGGGGTACCGGTGGAAGCCGGAGCCCGAGCCCGATCCCGGGCCGGCCGAGGGCTGAGGGCCGTGTTCCCCGGCGACCCATAGAATCTCGCCGGTGGCCACCATCGCCGATCGGGTGAAGCGGGTGCTCGTGGGGCGCGCGCTGGCGTCTCACAAGGCCGAGCACCAGCTCCTGCCGAAGACCCTGGCCCTGCCGGTGTTCTCCTCGGACCCCCTGTCCTCGAACGCCTACGCCACCGAGGAGATGATGCTGGTGCTGGCGCTCGCCGGTGCGGGCGCGCTGAGCCTGTCCATCCCCATCGCCCTGGCGATCGCCATCGTCTTGGCGGTGGTGGTCACCTCGTACCGGCAGACGGTCCGGGCCTACCCGCGGGGCGGGGGATCGTACATCGTGGCCCGGGAGAACCTGGGGACCGTGCCCGGTCTGGTGGCGGCCTCGGCCATCCTCATCGGCTACGTGGTGACGGCGGCGGTGAGCGTGACCGCGGGGGCGGCGGCGGTCACCTCGGCGGCCGCGGGGCTGGCCCCGTACCGGGTGCCGGTGGCCATCGGCTTCCTGGCCCTCATCGCCCTGGCCAACCTGCGGGGGGTTCGTGAGTCCGGGGCGCTGTTCGCCGTCCCCACCTACGGGTTCGTGCTGATCGTCTACACGACCGTGGTCACCGGAGTGTTCCGATGCCTGGGAGGATGTCCCACGGCGGAAACGGCCGGCGAGCCCCTCCCCGCGGTCGAGGCCCTGGGCCTGGTTCTGGTGCTGCGCGCGTTCACCCAGGGATCCTCGGCGCTGACCGGCGTGGAAGCGATCGCGGACGGCGTCCAGGCCTTCCGCCGGCCCCAGGGGAAGAACGCCGCCGCCACGCTGGGGATCATGGCCGCCATGTCGGTGTCGATGTTCCTGGGCATCACCTTCCTTGCCCGGGCCCTGGACGTCCGGGTGACCGAGGAGATCGCCGCTACCAGGACCGTGCTCTCCCAGATCGGTGAGACCGTTTTCGGACGGGGGGCCCTGTTCTTCGCTCTCCAGGCGTTCACCACGTTGATCCTGATCGTGGCGGCCAACACCGCGTACCAGGACTTCCCCCGGCTGTCGGCCATCCTGGCCCGGGACCGGTTCGTTCCCACCCAGTTCAAGAACCGGGGCGACCGCCTGGTTTTCTCCAACGGCGTGATCGTGCTCTCGCTCCTGGCGGCGCTGCTGGTGTGGGCCTTCGACGGGCAGCTCACCGGGCTGATCCCCCTGTACCTCGTGTCCGTGTTCACCGCCTTCACGCTGTCGCAGGCGGGGATGGTGCGGCGGTGGGTGGCCCGGAGGGAGCCCGGGTGGCGGCGGAACGCCATCATCAACGCCTTCGGGGCCGCAACCACGGGGCTGGTGCTGGGGGTGGGGATCGTCACCCGGTTCCTCGACGGCGCATGGATGGTGATCGCGGCCGTGCCGGTGGTGGTGACGCTGATGTGGGGTGTCAGCCGGCACTACCGCCGGGTCCGCCAGGTCCTGCGGACCCGCGGCCTGTCGGCCCGGCTGGAGGCCGAGAACACCGTGATCCTGGTGGTGCCCGACGCCGGCCTGGCCACCCGGGACGCGGTCTCGTGGCTGCATTCGGTCCGGGCCCGGGAGGTCATCCCGCTGTACGTGGGCTCAGACCCGTTCGAGGAGGCGGCGGCCCGATGGCGTGAGGTGGCCCCGGGCCGCCGGTTCCGGGACCTGGAGCGGGTCCCCGGCCAGGGGGCCACGGTCCGGGGGATCCGCCGCTACGTCCGGGAGATCGACCGGGGGCCCAACGACTTCATCACCGTGGTCATTCCGGAGGTCATCGCGAGCCGTTCGCTGGTGCGGGCCGTGCTGCCGTGGAGCGGCACGCGATTCCTGCTGAAGGCCGGGCTCCTGTTCGAGCCGAACGTGGTGGTGGTGGACGTCCCCCTGCTGCCCGAAGAGGAGGCGGAGGCCACGGTCCGGGCCGCCACGTTCGAGCAGGCCGTGGAGCTGGAGCGCAACGTGTGCATCGTCCCGGTGTCGGCGGTCCACGACGCCACGGTCCGGGCGCTGGTCTATGCGAGGTCGCTGCGCCCCTCCGATCTGGAGGCCATCTACCTGGTGGAGGACCCGGCCGAGGAGGCCGAGATCGTCCGGGCCTGGCGGGACCCGCGGTGGGACATCGACGTTCCCCTGTCCATGGTGGAGGCGCCGTTCCGCGACTACGGTCCTCCCTTCCTCCAGGAGGTCCGCCGCCACACCGGCCGGGGGGACACGATCGTCACGGTGGTGCTCCCAGAGTTCGTGATGCGGCCGTTGTGGCGCCAGTTCGTGTTCCACAACCAGACGGCCCTGTTCTTCAAGCGGCTGCTGCTGTTCGAGCCCCTGGTCGTGGTAGCCAGCGTGCCGATCCACATCGACTAGCATCCCGACCATGGACCGAGACGCCGCGCTGGCCCTGGTTCGGGACAAGGCCGAGAAGGAGACAACCGTGCGTCACCTGGTCTCCGTCGAAGGAGTGATGCGTAGGTTGGCCCGCCACCTCGGGGAGGACGAGGAGGCCTGGGGCCTGGTGGGCCTGTTCCACGACCTGGACCAGGACCGGACCCACGACGACCCCGAACGGCACGCCTATCAGGCGGCCGAATGGCTGCGGGAGGCCGGGGTGGACGAGAAGGTGGTGAACGGCGTGCTGGCCCATGCCCACGAGCGGTACCGCACGGACCGGATGTCCCAGGCGGTGGTCCACGCCGACGCCGTGGCCGGGCTGCTGGTGGCCGCGGCCCTGGTGCGGCCCGAGAAGGCCAGGGGGATGAAGGTTTCCTCGATGAGGAAGAAGCTGAAGGACAAGGCCTTCGCCCCGGGGGTGAACCGGGACGAGATCACCGAGGTGGAGGAGAAGCTGGGCCTGTCCCTGGACGAGTTCCTCTCCCTGGGCATCGAGGGCCTCCAGGAGGTGGCCCCGGAGATCGACCTCCACGCCTGAGGTGGTCGACCTTCTGGATCTCGCCGTCTCGGCCCACGGCGGGGCGGAGCGATGGGCCGAGCTCTCGGAGATTCGCGCTCGGGTGTCCTCGGGCGGCCTGGCACTCGCTTCCAAGTGGAAGCCCCGGGCCCTTCGTGGGCTGGAAGCGGTCGTCTCCACGAGGTCCCCGAGAACCGTCCTCGCGCCGTTCCCACGACCGGGGCTCAAAGGGGTGTTCGAGCCGGACCGGGTCCGCATCGAGTCCGGCGATGGCGACATCGTCGTCGATCGCCCGGACCCACGGGCCGCCTTCCGGGGGATCCGTCACACCCTGTGGTGGGACCATCTGGACGTCCTGTACTTCGCCGGATACGCCCTGTGGAACTACCTGAACGCTCCGTTCCTGCTGCTCCGTCCGGGGATCGAGGCCCGGGAGCTCGAGCCGCGGGACGACCACGGCGAGGTGCTCCGCCGCCTCGAGGTCGGGTTCCCGCCGGACGTCCCCACCCACTCGCGGAGGCAGGTCTTCCACTTCGACGGATCCGGGTTGCTTCGCCGCCTGGACTACACGGCGGAGGTCTTCGGCGGATGGGCGCGCGCCGCCCACCACTGCGACGGCCACCGCGACGCCGGCGGCCTGGTGGTGGCCACGCGTCGACGGGTGGTCCCCGGAGGCCGCAGGGGGTCGGCCCTTCCCTTCCCCACCCTGGTGTGGATCCGGCTGGACGAGGTCACTCCCCGGTAGCGGGATCGGTCGCGTCGGCATCGGGGGCCTCGGCCGCTCGCTTCTGGCGGGCCCGCTTCCACAGCCACCACCCGATCCACAGCGCCAGGACGGCGGCGATGGCGTAGCTGATGGGCCGGCCGTACCGCAGGAACGTCTCCCAGTTGTTGCCCAGAAGCACGCCCGCCCAGGTCAGGGCGAAGCACCAGGGCAGGCATCCCAGGAAGGTGTACAGGGTGAACCTCCCGAACGGCATCCGGGCCACGCCGGCCGGCAGGCTGATGAAGGTCCGGATCACCGGGAGGAGCCGGGACACGAACACTGTGGCCTCGCCATGGCGCGCGAACCACGCTTCGGCCCGGTCCAGCTCGTGGGGGCGGAGGAACACGTACCGGCCCCACCGCTCCACCAGGGGCCGCCCTCCCCAGATCCCCAGCCAGTAGGCCAGCCACGACCCCAGCACGTTCCCCAGCGTGCCCAGCATGGCCACCCAGAAGAAGTCCAGGTCTCCCCGGGACACCAGGAACCCGCCGAACACCATCGTCAGCTCGGAGGGCACCGGGATCAGGGCCGACTCCAGGGTCATCAGGACGAACACGGCCTGATACCCGTAGGCGCCCAGTGTGTTCGTGACGAAGTGCTCGAGCCACTCAAGCACGGTGGGCGCCAGCCTAGCAGGGGGGGTCCGGGGGGGTAGCTCGCCCGGGACCGAGCGAGCCCTGAGATCATCCGGCGAGCGACCCCCCGGTCAGGGGGGTCCGGGGGGGTAGCTCGCCCGGGAACGAGCGAGCCCCGAGATCATCCGGCGAGCGACCCCCCGGTCAAGTGGCGGTTCCGTCGGCGGCCCGCGCTACCATGGTCCGGCCATGAGCGCCAAGAGGTGGGTGGCACTGGTCGCCGCCGCGGTCCTGTTCCTGGGCATGGTCTACGTGGCCGGCCGCTACGGCGGCGCCGTCCCGGGGCCGGCCGGCCCCTGGCAGGAGGCCTTCGTCCAGGGGGAGGGGCCGGACAAGATCGCCGTGATCGACGTGGTGGGCGAGATCGTGGAGACGGGCCGCCTGCCGGAGGCGGCCGTGGCCCCGGACCTCGTCTCCCAGCTCCAGCAGGCCGGCCGCGACGATGCGGTGAGGGCCGTGGTGCTGGACCTCAACACCCCGGGCGGGTCGGTGGTGGCCTCGGACCAGATCCACGAGGCCGTGGTGGACCTGGGCAGGGCGGGCAAGCCGGTGGTGGCGTCCATGGGGGAGGTCGCGGCCTCCGGCGGCTACTACATTGCCACGGGGGCCCAGCGCATCGTGGCCAACCCGTCCACGTTCACCGGCTCGATCGGGGTGATCCTGGTGCTGGTCAACCTGGAGGGCACGGCCGGGAAGCTCGGGGTGGAGCCGATCATCATCAAGTCCGGACGGCTGAAGGACATCGGCTCGCCGTTCAGCGAGCTCACCGAGGAGGAGCGACAGATCTTCCAGGAGATGATCGACCAGTCCTACGACCGGTTCGTGGACGTGGTGGCCGAGGGCCGGCACATGAGCGACGCGGAGGTCCGGGAGCTGGCCACCGGGCGCCCCTACACCGGGGCCCAGGCACGGGACCTCGGTCTGGTGGACCGGCTGGGGAACTTCGACACCGCCGTGGAGACGGCCCGCCGCCTGGCGGGGGTCGAGCAGGCCACCGTGGTCCGCTACGAACCGCCGTTCTCGCTGGGCGCCCTGTTCGGCGATGGGTTCCCGGGCCTGCGGAGCCCGGTCGAGGAGCTGGAGCGGTCGGTGGGGGTCACCGGCCCGGCCCTCAAGTACCTCTACGTGGCATGAGGACCGAGGAACGATCCGCGGGCGCGGGGCCCGCCGAGCGCTTCGCCTACGCGGGTTTCTGGGCCCGGACCGGGGCCCTGGCCATCGACGTCCTGGTGACGACGCTGTGGGCGCTCCCGTTCCGCTCGGCGTTCCGGGCCGTGGCTTCCGATCCCGCCGTCCTGGGGCCGTTCCGGGTCTCCGGGCTCGTGGTCCTGGCGGTCTTCTGGGCCTACCTGGTGGTCACCACGGCCGCCACCGGGGGGACCCTCGGGAAGCATGCGATGCGGATCCGCGTTGTAGGCACGGGGTTCCAGCGGCCCGATTGGGCCACCGTCCTGTTCCGGGAGGTCGTGGGCCGGGTGATCGTGGCGGCCTCCGCGGGTATCGGGTACCTGTGGGCGGCCTTCGACGGCCGCAAGCAGGGGTGGCACGACAAGATCGCAGATACCCTGGTGCTGCGTCGGGTGGCGGTCGTCGATGCGGATGACCCCTGGCTGGAGGACCCGGTCCCGCCCCGGCCCGGGGGCCGTCACCGGTCCGATGGTTGACACGGGCCGTGCACACCTGTAGGAAGGCAGATTTCAGTGGCGAAGAACACCAAGAGCCTGGTCGTGGTGGAGTCGCCGACCAAGGCGAAGACGCTCGAGCGGTACCTCGGGCCTGACTTCTCGGTCAAGGCCTCGGTGGGCCACATCCGCGACCTGCCCCAGAGCGGGCTGGGCGTGGACACCGAGCGCAACTTCGAGCCCCAGTACGTCGTCCCGGAGGAGAAGCAGAAGGTCGTGGACGCCCTGAAGGCCGCCCACCGCAGGGCCGGCGACCTGTACCTGGCCACCGACTTCGACCGGGAGGGCGAGGCCATCGCCTTCCACGTGGCCGAGGTCCTGGGCGTGGACCCCGGGGGGGCCAAGCGGGTGACGTTCACCGAGATCACCGAGGGCGCCGTGCAGGAAGCGTTCGCCCACCCCCGGGGGATCGACCTCCGCCTGGTGGAGGCCCAGCAGGCCCGCCGGATCCTGGACCGGCTGGTGGGATACACGCTGTCGCCCCTCCTGATGCGCAAGGTGCGGCGGGGGTTGTCGGCGGGTCGGGTCCAGTCACCGGCGCTGCGGATGATCGTGGAGCGGGAGCGGGAGATCGAGGCGTTCGAGGCCGTCGAGTACTGGACGGTGGATGCCCGGCTGACCCCCGATGGAGAGGACGCCGGCTTCACGGCCCGGCTGCTTCGGGTGGACGAGGACGCCGTGGTCACACCCACCGACCGCAAGAAGGGGACCGTCCTCGACGAGGCGGCGGCCCGGGAGCACGCCGGGAACCTGGAGCGAGCCACGTACCGGGTGGCCGAGGTCCGGCGCTCCGAGCGCAAGCGCCGCCCCGCGCCGCCGTTCACCACCTCCACGATGCAGCAGGAGGCCTCGCGGAAGCTTGGGTTCTCGGCTCGGAAGACGATGCGCACAGCCCAGCAGCTGTACGAGGGGGTGGCGCTCCCCGGCGAGGGCCCGGTGGGGCTCATCACCTACCACCGCACCGACTCCACGCACCTGGCCGAGCAGTTCCTGACCGAGGCCCGCGGGGTGGTGAAGGAGCAGTTCGGGGAGCGGTACGCGCTGGCGAAGCCCCGGCGGTACAGGACGAAGCAGCGCGGCGCCCAGGAGGCCCACGAGGCCATCCGTCCCACCCTTGCCGGACGGCTGCCCGACCAGGTGGCCTCCCACCTGACCCGCGACCAGGCCCGGCTGTACCGGCTGATCTGGCAGCGGGCCGTGGCCAGCCAGATGGCAGAGGCCCTCCTGGACCAGGTCTCGACGGACATCGAGGCCGCCGCTCGGGAGGCCCCGGCCTACCTGCTGCGGGCCACCGGACAGACCGTGAGGTTCGACGGGTTCCGCCGGGTGTACTTCGAGGGCCGCGACGACGCCGTGGACGAGGACGCCGAGTCGAGGCTGCCCGAGCTGGCCACGGACCAGGCCCTCCGCCTGCTGGCGGTCCTCCCCGAGCAGCACTTCACGCAGCCGCCGCCGCGGTACACGGAGGCCTCGCTGGTCAAGGAGCTGGAGGCCAAGGCCATCGGCCGGCCCTCAACCTACGCCACGATCGTGTCGAACCTGCTCGACCGGGACTACGTGCGACTCGAGGAGCGGCGGTTCTTCGCCAACGAGGTCGGCATGGTGGTGATCGAGCGGGTCCTCAAGCCCCACTTCTCCAACATCGTGGACTACGACTTCACCGCGCGGATGGAGGAGGAGCTCGACGAGATCGCCGAGGGCAAGCTGCCGTGGACGCAGGTCCTGGACGAGTTCTTCGGGCCGTGGGAGCGGCTGCTCGAGAAGAAGGAGGAGGAGATCGAGCGGGCCGACGTCACGTCCGAGGCCACCGGAGAGACCTGTCCCAAGTGCGGGAAGGGCAACCTGGTCAAGAAGCTGGGCCGGGCCGGCATGTTCATCTCCTGCGACCGCTATCCGGAATGCGACTACGCCCGGGACATCGACGGCGGGGAGCGAGCCGAGCCCGAGGTCACCGACGAGATCTGCCCCGAGTGCGGGGCTCCCATGGTGGTGAAGCGGAGCCGCTGGGGGCCGTTCCTGGGCTGCTCCCGCTACCCCGAGTGCAAGGGGAAGCGCTCGATGGACAAGTCCACGGGGATCACGTGCCCCGAGTGCGGCCAGGGCGAGCTGGTGGTCAAGCGGACCAGGCGGGGGAAGACGTTCTACGGCTGCAACCGCTACCCGGAGTGCGAGTTCTCGGTGTGGCAGCGGCCCGCGGCGGACCCGTGTCCCCGGTGCGGCGGCCTCCAGGTGGCCACCGCCAAGGGCACGAAGTGCACGGCGTGCGACTACGTCTCTGAGGGGGGCGGACCGACGGAGGCTGCCTAGATAGGAGCCGGTAGTGGCCAGCATCTCCGAAGAGATCGCGGCGCTGCGGGGGACCAGGCCCGCCACCTTCAGCAACCTGCTCCGTGACCCCTCCTTCTCCCGGCTGTGGCGGGCCATCCTGGTCTCGTCGCTGGGGGACTGGGTGGGGTTCGTGGCCGTGGTCGCCCTGGTGACTCGCCTGGGGGGTGGCCGCGCCGAGTTCGCGGTGGCCGGGGTCATGCTGGCCAGGCTGCTGCCCTCGATCGTGTTCGGGCCGTTCGCCGGCGTGCTGGTGGACCGGTTCGACCGGAAGAAGCTCATGGTGGCCGCCGACGTCATCCGGGGCGTGGGCTACGCCTCGATGCCGTTCATGGAGAGCCTGGCGGCGATCTATGCGCTCTCGTTCGCCATCGAGTGCCTGTCGCTGTTGTGGACGCCGGCCCGCGACGCGGTCATCCCGAACCTGGTCTCTCGGCGCCAGCTGGGGAACGCGAACACGCTCTCGTTGGTCACGGGGTACGGCACGCTGCCGCTGGCGGGGATCCTCTTCACCGCCCTGACCGGGGTATCCGCGGCCCTGGGGGCCCGCCTGGAGTACTTCGCAGAGAACCGGGAGGCCGTGGCCCTGTGGCTCGACGCCCTCACGTTCGGCTTCTCCGCGTGGATGATCTGGGGGGTGCCGGTGGCCCGGATGGGCCGCACGAAGCGCAAGGGGCCGCTGCGTCCGGGCCAGGCCTTCACGGACCTGAAGGAAGGGGTCCTGTTCCTCAAGGACCACATGTTCGTCCGGGCCATGACCGTGGGCATCGTGTTCTCGTTCACCGGCGCCGGCTCGATCATGGCCCTGGGCCCGATCTTCGCCGAGAAGACCATCGGGGCCGGGGACACCGGATGGGGAGTGCTGGTAACGTCCGTCGGGGTAGGCATGGCCGCCGGAATGCTGCTGGTCGGGCAGCTGTCGAAGGTCGTGGAGAAGGAGGTCCTGTTCCCGTTCACGATCCTGGTGGGGGCCGGCTCCCTGGTGGTGCTGGCGGCCATGCCGAACATCGCCCTGGCCGCGGTGCTGACGGTGACCATGGGCACCTGCGCCGGTGCGGCGTGGGTCACCGGCTACACCCTGCTCCACGAGAACGTCTCCGACGAGATCCGGGGCCGGGTGTTCGGCTCGCTCACCGTGCTGTCCCGGCTGGGCCTGTTCGTGTCGCTGGCCGGGTTCCCGGCCCTGGCCGGAATCCTGGGGGATCGCGTGCTGGGCATCGGTGACCTGGCCGTGGACCTGGCGGGGACCCGTCTGGCCCTGTGGGCGGGGGCCATGGTGATGGTCGTCGGAGGGGTCTTCTCCCGGCGCGGCCTGGCCAGCAGCCGCCTGTCCCGGCCCCGGCCGCTGCGGCTGTTCCCCCGCCTGCGCAAGGTAGAGCGCCGCGGGTCGTTCATCGTGTTCGAGGGGGTGGAGGGTGCCGGGAAGGGCACCCAGATCCGCCTTGCCCGTGAGTTCCTGGAGTCGCAGGGCCACGACGTCCTGGTCACTCGGGAGCCCGGGGGCACCGCGCTCGGGGAGCGCCTCCGGGACGCCCTGCTGGCGGGCCGGGGCGAGTCGATCGATCACCGGGCCGAGGCCCTTCTGTTCGCGGCCAGCCGGGCCCAGCACGTCTCCCACGTGATCCGTCCCGCCCTGGAGGAGGGCAAGATCGTGCTGTGCGACCGGTACATGGACTCGTCCTTGGCCTACCAGGGGGCCGGCCGGGGGCTGGGCGAGCAGGACGTCCTGTCGCTCAACGTGTGGGCCACCCAGGGGCTGTTCCCGGACCTGGCGGTGCTGCTGCACATCGAGCCGGACCGCGGTCTGGCTCGGGTCGAGGCGGAGCCCGATCGCATCGAGGAAGAGGACGAGCAGTTCCACGCCAAGGTGGCGGAGGCCTTCCAGAGGATCGCCGACGATCACCCCGAGCGCTTCGTGGTGATCGAGGCGGACGCGCCGCCCCAAGTGGTGCACGAGCGCGTCCGGGACGCGCTCTCGAAGTACTTGACCAGCGAAGACGAGGGGGGGCCCGGGAGGGAAGCTCGCCCCGGGTCGACGAAGCCGCGGGGACGGCCGGCGAGCGGACCCCCCAGTGAGGGGGGGTCCGGGGGGGTAGCTCGCCCCGAGTCGACGGAGCCTGGGGGAAGGACGGCGAGCGGCCCCCCCAGTCAGGAGGACCCCACGTGAGGCCGGTCCTGCGCCGGGTCCCGGGCCAGGACGACGCCATGACGTTCCTGGACCGGGCCGCCGGCCATCCCCGCCACGCGTACCTGTTCGCCGGGCCGGAGGGTTCGGGCAAGCAGCTGGCGGCCCGGGGCTTCACCGCGGCCCTCCTGTGCGGCAGCGGCGGATGCGGGGAGTGCCGAGACTGCCGCCTGGCCCTCGAGGACCGCCACCCCAACGTGGTCCTGGTGGAGCCGGAGGGCCGGGACATCCGGGTGGGCGACGGGCCGGACGACGACGGCACCGCGCGGTGGATGGTGGCCCGGGCCTACCTCACGGCCCCGGAACCGGGCCGCAAGGTGTTCCGGGTGGAGCAGGCCGACCGGATGACGGAGGAGGCCGCCGACGTCCTGCTGAAGGTCATGGAGGACCCCCCGCCGGCCACCGTGTTCATCCTGTCCTCCGCCCGGCCCGACGAGATGCCCGAGACCGTCCGCTCCCGGTGCCAGGTGGTGGGGTTCCGGCCGCTGGCGGAGGACTTCGTGGTCCGCACCCTGGTGGAGGAAGGGGTGGCCGAGGACCGGGCCCGTCTGGCGGCCCGGCTGGCGGGCGGGAACCTGGGCCGGGCCAGGCGGGTGGCCACCGGTGACCGGGGGCTGGAGTTCCGAGATGCCGCCCTGGATGCCCTGGCCCAGGCCCGCGGTCCGGCCGGTGCGCTGGCCGCCGCGGACCTGCTCCTGGACGCCGCCGCGGCGTACCGGAAGCGGCTGGCCGACCGGCTGGTCGAGGAGCTGGCTCCGTTCTCCGACCCGGACAGCGGGGCGCCGCTGGAGCAGTACCGGGGTGCGGTTCGCCGGCTCAAGCAGCGGCACCACCGCATGGAGCGCCGGGCGGAGCGGGAGTTCCTGGACTGGTCGCTGTTGGCCGTGGAGTCCTGGTTCCGGGACTCGCTGCTGGCGGGGAGCGGGAGCGACCCGGCGTGGGCCATCCACCTCGACCGCCCCCCCGGGGCGATGGGTTCCGCCGAGGCGGGGCGGGCGGTCGAGGTGCTGGAGGAGGCCCGGGGCGCCCTGGCGGACGAGACCAACCTCAACGCCAGGCTGGTCCTGGAGCAGGCCTTCCTCGGACTGGCCGGCCTGGGCGTTTCCGCCTGAGCCTTTTGCTCAACTTCCCCCATGGGGCTAGCCTCTCAACGCCTTCGCTCGAGGAGGGGGTGATGCCGGGGTCGGGTGATCCGGTTCGGCAGGGGTGGTCCAGTTCGTCTCAAGGGTGAGCGAAGAAAGGGGAACACGGTGCGAAGGATCAGGATCATCGCAAGTCTCGTGGCGGTGGCCACCGTGGTGGCGGTCAGCGCGCTGGGCGGCACCTCGCGGGCCACGCCCACCGGGCGGTTCATCTATCAGTACGAGCCGGGACGGCCCCCGCTCTCTGGAGTGGCGGACCACCGGCTGATGACGCAAGAACGAGGCGCGGAGCCGAGCGGGCCCGCACGGGTCGGCGCCCTCCAGGCCAGCGACGACATCCAGGTGAACGGCGACAACAAGGCGGACGCGTCGCAGCAGTTCGGCGGGGGCGAGGGCTGGCCGGCCAACGAGACGGCCATCGCCGTGAACCCCACCGACGAGTCGAACGTGATCGCCGCGGCGAACGACTACGAGTCGGGTGTGGACAGCGTCCAGGGCATCTACGCGTCGTTCGACGGCGGGCACACGTGGACCTACAGCCGCCACGCCCGCCAGGTCATCACCCCGGACCGACGGATGCTCGGCAGCGGTGACCCCGTGGTGGCCTTCGACTCCGAGGGCACGGCGTATCAGTCGTTCATCTCGTTCGGCCGGGCCGACTGCGACTCCTATATCGCAGTGATCCGTTCCACGGACCAGGGCGTCACCTGGAGCACCCCGGTGGACTCCGAATCCGAGGGCACGGGCCTGGTCGTGGGCGACGGGATCGTGGTGCACAACGGGGGGCCCGCCGACTGCCAGATCTTCCACGACAAGGAGTGGATGACGACGGGTGTCCGTCCCGCCGGCGCCGAGATCGTGGAGGGAAGCGTCGAGGAGTTCGTGGGGCCGGACCGCCTGTACGTCACGTGGACCCGGTTCGACTTCGGGCCCGCGGGCGACACGTACATCGAGTCGCCGATCTTCGAGGCCCACTCGGACGACCAGGGCCGGACGTGGTCCGAGCCGCAGGAGATCTCCGGCTCCTCCTCCCTGTGCACCTTCAACTTCGGCGACCAGGACCCGCCGGCGTGCGACGAGGACCAGTTCTCGGTCCCGGTCGTCGACCCGAGCACCGGCCGAGTGTACGTGATCTTCGAGAACTTCCAGTCGGAGAATCCGGCCCTGTTCAACCACTACCTGCTGGTCCGCTCGAACGACGGCGGGGACACGTGGAGCGACCCGGTGCGCGTCAGCAGGCTGGTGGACGGCTTCGCCAAGTACCCGATCTGCTTCGGGTCCCAGGTCCTGGACGAGATGTGCGCCCGGGTCAACGCGGCCGGGAACATCGACGTCGATTCCAACACCGGGAACCTCTACGTCACGTGGTCGGACAACAGGAACGGGAGCGCCGCGGACACGAACACCGACGTCTTCGTGACGAAGTCGACCGACGGCGGGGACTCGTGGACCCCACCGAAGAACCTCACCGGACGGTCCGCCGACGACCAGTTCTTCCCGTGGCTCTCGGTGGCCCCGAACGGGACCGTGGCGGTGATGTACTTCGACCGGCGGTACAGCGGGCCGAAGCTGATCGACACGACGCTGGAGCAGTCCACGGACGGCGGGCAAACGTTCAGCGCCGAGCGGGTCAGCGAGGTGTCGTGGAACCCCGACCTGGCCTTCCGCCTGGGATTCTTCATCGGTGACTACAACGGGCTCGACACGACGAGCACCACGGCGCTTCCCTTCTGGACCGACGCCCGGTTCGCCGAGCCCAACGTCGAGGGCAACAACCCGCCACACCAGCAATCGGACGTCATGGTGGACGTGGAGCCGCTGCTGGGGACCTGATCCCCGGACCGCCGCACGGCAGGGGGCGGCTTCGGCCGCCCCCTGGCCACCCCGGGCGCCGGCCGAGCTCGTTGCTACAATCGCCGGGCGGCCGGAGTAGCTCAGCCTGGCAGAGCACGCGATTCGTAATCGCGGGGTCGCGGGTTCGATTCCCGCCTCCGGCTCCAACCACGAGATGGCGGCGTACGTCACCAAGCCCTTCGAGGACTCGAACCTGCTCGAGGCGATCCGGCGAGCCCTGGCAGGGCCCGGCCGCTGACGCCCGGACGTCAGGCCCGGATGCGCACCGGTGCCCCCAGGGGGAGCAGGCGGGCCAGGCGGGAGATGGCCGCATTCCGCATCCGGATGCAGCCATGGGAGACGTCCCGGCCGATCGAGGAGGGGTCGTTGGTCCCGTGGATGCCCACCATGCCGTCCCCCCCGGCGAACGAGAACAGGACCTCCGAGTAGGCGGACAGGGCGAAGATGTAGGGCCCGTAGGCGCTGGACGGCGAGGTCTTGGCCAGCATCCTGGGATAGAAGAGCCCCGTCGGGGTGGGCGTCCCTCCGGTCCCGGTGGCCACCGCCTCCCGCATCACGAGCTCGTCGCCGTCCCACACCGAGAGGCGGTTCGAGGACAGGTCCACCACGACGCGGAGCGTGGACCTGCGGACCTCCACGTCGGCCCGGCGAACCCATCCGGTGGAGCCGTTCGGCCGCATCGGCAGGTACACGCGCAGCCACCCGGGCCGCACGGTGTCCACCAGGAACACCTCCCGGTACCCGTGGTCGTTGGGGTTGGGGAACCGGGCCATGGGCTCGTCGCTCCACGGATGCTCGTAGGCGCGGATCGCCTTTCGCTCCAGCCGCGCGTCGGCGATCAGGGCGGGAGGGCGGCCCGTTGGGGACGGCGCCGGGGCCACCAGCGGCTGGGCGGACGTCGCCGCGGGTGGGGCGGGCGCCACCGGGGCCCGCTGGCAGGCGGCGGCCGCGAGCGAGGCCACGATCAACAGCGAGGAGACTCGGCCCACCGGATGATGATAGGCCGGGTCGTCTGGAAAGGGCAGAGCGGGGCTTTGCTAGAATCCGCGTCGCCGATGCGGGTGTCTCGCTCGCAGCTCTGGAAGCTCATCGCGGCCGTCGTGTTCCTCGGCGTGCTGCTCCTTCCCATGGCCGCCGGGGCACAGCAGATCCCCACCCCGGGCGTGACGCCGGAGGAGGCCAAACCCTGGACGTATTACCTGTCCTTCCCGATCCTGCTGGGAGTGGCCGGCCTGCTGCTGCTGGTGGGGCTGTCCTACCTCCGGCTGTCGTCGCGGTTCTTCGCGCGGGAGGAGCCGCCGAAGCAGCCGGTCCGGCGGCCGCAGTTCGCCACCGCCGCCCAACCGGCTGCCACCCAGGGGCCGGCCCGCGTGGCGGCCGAGTCGGCCGGCCAGAGCGCCGTCCAGGCCTCCCCGTCCACCCGGCCACCGGCCCAGCGGGAGGCCCCCGCCGCGGAGGCACCGGCCGAGCCCA
Source organism: Actinomycetota bacterium (assembly GCA_050692985.1). GTDB lineage: Bacteria > Actinomycetota > UBA4738 > UBA4738 > CALAEC01 > JBOGVZ01. The sequence continues at coordinate 28,697 of JBOGVZ010000046.1, read as the reverse complement.
CGGGGGAGGCGCCCCCGGAAGCGAAGCCGCAGGCCGCTGCCCCCGCACCGCCGGCGGCCCCGGAGCACGTCGAGCCCGACCAGGAGGTCTACGAGCGAGCGCTTCAGGAGCAGCTCGACAAGGGAGTGGACCGGCGGGTGGCCGAGGGCCGGGCCAAGGCGGCGGCCGTGCGGGCCGCTCGAGCCAAGGGCGGTGGAGGAGCCTCGGCGGCCACGGAGGCACCCCCCGCCACGGAAGCACCCCCCGCCACGGAAGCGGCGAAGCCTCCGGCTGCGGAGGAGGCCCCGGCCCCCGAGACCGCCGGTCAGGCCCCCGCGGACCGGGACGTGGCTGAGGCCGAGGCCGGCGCACGGCAACGGGCTCCCGAGACGCCCGAGACGAAGGAGCCGGCGGTGGTGGAGGAGCCCCCGCCGGGAACCGCCCCGCCACAGGGAACCACCGCCACGGTCGAGGCGCCCAGGGCGGAGGAGGCTGCGGAGGGACCGGCGGGGCAGGCCTCCCCGGCGGGCGGCCAGGAGCTGGACCGAGAGACGTTCGACCGCATCCTCCAGGAGCAGCTCGACAAGGGCCTGGACCGAAAGGTCGCTGAGAGCAGAGCCAGGGCGGCCGCCATCAAGGCCGCTCGCGACAAGTCCGACGCAGGCTAGCTTGGCCGTGAGCGCCGCGCCCCGGCTCGTCGATTGGGGATCCGCTGCGCGCATCGCGGGCCGGGTGGCCGGCTCCGGTCCCCCGATCGCTCCGGCGGAGCGGGCACGGTTGTCGGAGGACTTCGCCGAGGTGCTGGCCGAAGCCGACGCCGCGGTGATGTCGTTCACGGGGCTCCGGATCGACGGGCCCGGTACCCGGCCGTGGGTCATGACCCGGGCGGAGTGGGTGGAGGCGAACCTCCGGGCCTTCGAGCGCGTCCTCGAGCCCGTCGCCCAGCGGCTGCTCGGCCACCGGCTCCACGGCACGCTGGCCCCCGTCCGCCGCTCGGTGCTGGCGTTCCAGGTGGGCGGCATACTGGGCTACCTGGGGCGCAAGGTGCTGGGCCAGTACGACCTCTTCGTACCGCCGGACGACCGGGAGCTCCTGTACTTCGTGGGCCCGAACGTCGTGGAGGTCGAGCGGCGGCTCCGGTTCCGGCCCCGGGAGTTCCGGCTGTGGCTGTCGCTGCACGAGGTCTCCCACCGGGTTCAGTTCGAGGGCGTCCCGTGGCTCCGCGGCTACCTGTTCGGGCTGGTCGACGAGTACCTGGGAACCCTGGAGGTCGATCCCCGCGCGCTCATCGATGCCCTCCGCAGGGCCCGCGAGGAGGCTCGCCGGAGCGGCCGCTGGCGCGAGCTGGGGATCCTGTTCCTGCTGATGACGCCGCGGCAGCGGGACACGTTCCGCCGGATGCAGGCCCTGATGGCGCTGCTCGAGGGACACGGGAACTTCGTCATGGACCGCATCTCGGACGGCCGCCTCGACGGGGCGGCCCGGATGCGCCGGACCCTGCGGGAGCGCCGCCGGGGGACGCCGGTGAACCGAGCGGTCCAGCGGGCCATCGGTCTCGACGTGAAGGTTCGCCAGTACGACATCGGGGAGCGGTTCGTGGCCCGGGTGGTGGACCGGGCCGGCCCGGAGGGGTTCGCCCGGGTGTGGGAGCGGCCCGAGCACCTGCCGACGCTCGAGGAGATCGGGCGGCCGGAGGCCTGGGTGGATCGGGTCGCCGCTTCCTGATGGCCGGCGCTCGCGGGCGCCGGCCGGGCGCCCGCGCCCTTCCCCGGCCGCCGGCGGTGGCCCGGGTCCTGGAGCGGGTGTCGGGCACGGCCCGGACGCACCGGTTGTTCGAGGCCGGGGACGTGGTGCTGGTGGCCTGCTCCGGGGGGCCGGACTCGCTGTGCCTGCTCCACGCGCTGGTGCGGCTGCGGCGGCTGCTGCGGGTCCGCCTGGCCGTCTTCCACTTCGACCACCGCCTGCGTCCCGGGTCGGAGGCCGACGCGGCGTACGTCGAGCGGCAGGCATCCCGCCTGGGGCTGCCGTTCTTCCTGCGGGCCGCCCCGGACCGGCCGGCCGAGGGCCAGTCGGTGGAGGCCTGGGCCCGGCTGGCCCGCTACGGGGCGTTCACCTCGGCGGCCGCCGACGCCGGAGCCGACCGGGGGGCGCTGGGCCACACCCTGGACGACCAGGCTGAGACCGTGCTGCTGGGGCTGGTCCGAGGTGGAGGGTTGGATGGGGTGGCGGGGATGCACCCAGTTGGCACCATCCCCCCGCTGGGGTTCCCCGCCGTGCGACCGTTGCTCGACACCACGCGCCAGGAGACGAGGGCCTTCTGCCGGGCCCTGCGCCTCCGGCCCCGGGACGACCCCATGAACCGCGACCCCCGCTTCCTGCGGGTCCGGCTCCGCCACGAGGTCCTGCCGCTGATCGAGGAGCGGCTGGACCGCGGCGTCCGGGCCACCCTGGCCCGGACCGCCGAGCACGTCCGGTCGGACGCCGCTTACCTCGACCGCCTGGCCTCCGAGGCGGCCGCAGGGGTGGCCACGGTCTCGGGTCGGGAGGTCCGCCTCGACGCCCGGGGCCTGGCCGCGCTGCCGCCGCCCCTGGGGTCGCGCGTGGTGCGGCAGGCGCTTCGGCTGGCGGCGGCCATCGGCGGCGAGTGGGAGCCGGAGGCGGGTGCGGCGCACGTCCGCGGGGTCCTGGACCTGGCCGCGGGGCGCCCCGGACGGCGCCTCGACCTCCCGGGCGCCTTGATGGTCGTGCGGGCGAAGGGGTATGTTTCGATCTCTCGCGCTTCCCCCGAGGGGCCACCCGTGTCCGAACGGGGCCGCTCGACCGAGACCGGAGGCACGTCCAGCAGAAGGGGGGAGCGGTGAAGGCGCAGGGGCAGCGATTCGACACCACCCTGTCCGCGGCTACACTCGACCACGTGCTGGAGTTCGAGGGGGACATCGACCGCGTCCTCATCAGCGGCGAGGAGATCCAGGCGAAGGTCCGGGAGCTGGGCGAGCGGATCACCGAGGACTACCGGGGCAAGGACCTGCTGCTGGTGGGAGTGCTGAAGGGCGCGTTCGTGGTCATGGCCGACCTGTCCCGCCACATCCGGCTGCCCCTGCAGTTCGACTTCATGGCGGTGTCCTCGTACGGAGCGGCGACCAAGACGTCCGGCGTCGTTCGGATCCTCAAGGACCTGGACCACGACATCGAGGGCCGGGACGTCCTGCTGGTCGAGGACATCGTGGACTCCGGCCTGACCCTGGCCTACCTGCTGAAGAACCTCCGGGCCCGCCGCCCGGCCAGCCTGGAGGTGTGCGCGATGATGCAGAAGACGGCCATGCAGCGGGTGTCCGTCGAGATCAAGTATCGGGGCTTCGAGATCCCCCCGGACTTCGTGGTCGGGTACGGGCTCGACTACGCGGAACGGTACCGGAACCTGCCGTACGTGGCCACGCTGAAGCCGGAGGCGTACACAGAGGCACCCTAGGCCTCCGGGCCGGGGACGGATCCCCGGGCCGACCGGGGGATCCGGTGGTACAGGAGGGTGCCGGCCAGCCCGGCCACCAGGCCGCCTCCGCCCGCCAGCAGCAGCGCCCCGCGGGCGCCGATCCAGGTCACCAGGAGCCCTCCCAGCCCCAGGGCCACGATCTGGGCGCCAGACATCAGGGCCGCGTAGGCCGCGAAGACCCGTCCCCGCAGGGCCTCGGGGACCCTGTGGTGCATCAGCGTTCGCATGGCCACGTTCTGGAGGCCGTTCGCCACGCCGCCGAGCGCGAACATCGCCAGCGCCACCCCCAGGACGGCCGCACCGGCGGCCACCGCCACGGCGGCCCCGCCCACGGCCGTGGACCACAGCACGGCGATGGCCAGCCGCCCCCCGGGGATGCGACGTCCGGTGACCACGGCGCCCACCACCATCCCGCCCACCCAGGCCGTCAGCAGCAGGCCGAAGCCCAGGTCCCCGGCTCCCAGGTCGCCGCGGGCGAAGAACACGGCGGCCACGTTGTCGATGGCCGCGAACACCACGGCGGCCGCCAGGACCACGAAGGTCAGTCGCAGGACCCGGTCCCGGGCCACGAACGCCACGCCCTCCCGGGCCTCCCGGCCCCGGGCCCTGGCCGCTCCGGGCCGGGGTGGCCGGCGGGTGCGGAGGAAGCCGGCGGCCACCGCCACCACCGCGAACGTGGCCGCGTCCACGAGCAGCGCCACCCGGAGCCCCACCCCGGCGGCCAGGGCCCCGGCCGCCACCGGGCCCAGGGCCCCGCCGACGTAGCGGGACAGCTCGAGGTACGCGTTCGCCGGCTGGGTGCGATCCTCGCCGACCGTGCGGGGGATCAGCGCGAACAGGGCCGGTCGGTCGAACGCGGCGGCGGTCGACAGCAGGAACGTCAGGGTCACGATCAGCGGATAGGTCTCCGCCCACGCCAGGCCCACGGCCACGCCGGCCTGGACCAGGTTCGCCACGACCAGGACCCGGACGCCTTCCCGGCGGTCGACCACGAGCCCGGCCACGGGGGCCATCAGGATCGTGGGGAGCAGCCCGGCCAGCAGCAGCCCGGAGACCGCCAGGCCGGACCCGGTGAGGTCGGCCACCTTGATCGTCAGGGCCACCAGGGCCAGATCGTCGCCGAAGGTGGAGACGCCGAACGCCCCCAGGATCAGCCGGAAGTCTCTGATCCGGAGGAGCCCTCGACGCCCTTCCGCGGCTGGGACCCGGGGGGCTCCGGCATCGCCGGGGAGCGTCGGCGAGGGAGTGAGGGGCTCGTCGGCCACGGCGGTCAGTATGCGACGACGAAGGGGACGGGGGTCTTCACGAGCCCTGTGCTACCATCGCCCGAGGGTGGAGGGAGCCCGCCGGCTCCCGGGTGCGAAAGGAGAACCCCACGAAACCCGGCGATCCCAAGGTCCGTCGCATCCTCCGTGGTCCCGCCATCTACCTGCTGGTGGTGCTGCTGGGCCTGTGGCTGTTCCTGAGCCTGTTCCGCAGCGAGCCGCAGCCGAACCGGCCGAACTTCACCGAGCTCCAGCAGCTCGCCGCCGAGGGTCAGGTGGAGACCGCCGAGTTCCGCGAGCGCGACCAGGTGGTGGTCGGCAGGCTGTCGAACGGCGAGCCATACGAGACCGCCTACGCCGTGGCCGGCCAGGAGGAGCTGATCAAGACGCTCCAGCAGGCCGACGTCGACGTCTCCGCCGATTCCCAGAAGGGTTCCGCGGTCGTCGGGGTGCTGCTGAACATCCTTCCGTTCGTGCTGATCTTCGGGTTCATCATCTTCCTGATGCGCCAGAGCCAGGGCGGCGGGGGCCGGGTGCTGTCGTTCGGCAAGGCCAAGGCCCGTCAGGTCACCAAGGACACCCCCAAGACCACCTTCGACGACGTGGCCGGGGTGGACGAGGCCATCGAGGAGCTCCGGGAGGTCAAGGAGTACCTGGAGAACCCGGTGAAGTTCCAGGCCATGGGGGCCAAGATCCCGAAGGGCGTGCTGCTGTACGGCCCGCCCGGCACCGGGAAGACCCTGCTGGCCCGGGCCGTGGCCGGCGAGGCCGGCGTCCCGTTCTTCTCGATCTCCGGCTCGGACTTCGTGGAGATGTTCGTGGGCGTGGGGGCCGCCCGGGTGCGGGACCTGTTCGAGCAGGCCAAGACCTCCGCGCCGGCCATCGTGTTCATCGACGAGATCGACGCTGTGGGCCGCCACCGTGGCGCGGGCCTGGGCGGCGGGCACGACGAGCGCGAGCAGACCCTGAACCAGCTGCTGGTGGAGATGGACGGCTTCGACACGAAGACCGGGGTGATCCTGATGGCGTCCACCAACCGGCCGGACATCCTCGACAACGCCCTTCTCCGCCCCGGGCGGTTCGACCGCCAGATCGTCATCGCCCCCCCCGACCTCGCGGGGCGGAAGGGGATCCTGAAGGTGCACGCGCGGGGCAAGCCCCTCGACCCCGAGGTGGCTCTCGACGTGGTGGCCCGCCAGACGCCGGGGTTCACCGGGGCCGACCTGGCCAACGTGCTCAACGAGGCCGCGCTCCTGGCGGCCCGCCGGGGCAAGAGGGCCATCACCATGGCGGAGCTGGAGGAGGCCGTCGAGCGGGTCATCGCGGGGCCGGAACGGCGGACCCGGGTCATCTCCGACCGGGAGAAGCGGATCACCGCCTACCACGAGGCCGGGCACGCGCTGGTGGCCCACGCGCTGCCGAACGTGGACCCGGTGCATAAGGTGACGATCATCCCCCGAGGGGTCGCCGGCGGATACACCATGGTTCTCCCCGAGGAGGATCGGCAATACGTCACCCGCTCGCAGATGATCGACCAGCTGGCGTACTTCCTCGGAGGTCGGGTTGCCGAAGAGCTGGTCCTCGGCGACATGACCACCGGGGCCAGCGACGACATCCGCAAGGCCACCGGGCAGGCCCGCAGGATGGTGACGGAGTACGGTATGTCCGACGCGCTGGGGCCGCTCACCCTGGGACAGGCCCAGCACGAGGTGTTCCTTGGCCGGGACTTCGCCGCGAACCCCGACTACTCGGACCAGCTGGCGTTCGAGATCGACACCGAGGTCCGCCGGCTGATCGACGAGGCCCACGACGAGGCCCTGGAGATCCTCCAGAAGGAGCGGAAGAAGCTCGACGAGATCGCCGCCGCGCTGATCGAGCGCGAGACCCTCGAGGGCAAGGATCTCCAGGCCATCCTGGACGGGATCGGCAAGCGCGCCACACGGAACGGGCAGAAGAAGGGGTCCGGTGTTGCCGTGGCCCGGAGGACCGTGCGGGCCCCCAAGGACAAGCGTGGCCGGATCCGCTGACGACCGCACCACCCCGCCCGGCTCCGGGCCGGGACCTCCGAGCCCTTCGGCGGACGTGGACCTCCACAAGGTCGAGGAAGGCGTCCGGCTCATCCTGGAAGGCATCGGCGAGGACCCCGGCCGCGACGGCCTGAAGGACACCCCCCGCCGGGTCGCCGAGATGTACCGCGAGGTGTTCTCGGGCCTCCACGAGGATCCCGAGGCCGTGGTCGACGCGGTGTTCGACGTGGGCCACGATGAGATGATCATGGTCCGGGACATCGCGGTGTCGGCATTCTGTGAGCATCACCTCGTCCCGTTCACCGGGAGGGCGCACGTGGCATACGTGCCGAACGAGGACGGCCGGATCACCGGTCTGTCGAAGCTGGCCAGGCTGGTGGACGTGCTGGCCCGGCGGCCCCAGGTCCAGGAGCGGCTCACCACCGAGGTCGCCGACGTGCTGGAGCGGGTACTGAAGCCTCGAGGGGTGTTCGTGGTCGTCGAGGCCGAGCACCTGTGCATGTCGATGCGCGGGGTGAAGAAACCCGGGACCGTCACGGTGACCTCCGCGGTGCGCGGGGTGTTCAAGACCGATGCCCGCACCCGCGCCGAGGCGATGGGCCTCATCAGGGACGACCGCCGGTAGCTCCGCGGCCACCGGCGGTCGAACCCTGATCGCTCCTTACCTGATCCGCGTCACGCTGATCCTGGCGGCCGGGTCGTTCCACCCGTGCACCGACGGCACCAGGTCGGCGATCCCCTCGATCCCGGGATGATGCGTGATGACCCCTCCCTCGGCCAGGGCCGGGTCGCTGGTCCCGGTGCCCGGCTCCCCGGAGCTGACCCCGATGAGCTCCTGGCACGGAGGAACCATGTCGGCGAAATCCTCGGTGTTGATCTCGGTCCCGGCGTCGTAGCCGGCCGTGCGGACCACGGTCCGATCTCCGATCTCCGCCGGCAGCCGGAAGCGGCTGGCTCCGGTGAAGCCGTCGTTCGTGCACACCAGCATGGTGGCGAACGAGGCGAACTTCGCCGACCTGGGAGCCGAGATCTTGAAGGTCACCCGGTCGTCGAACGTGGCCGAGCCCGGCGTGCCCTCCGGGACCAGGGGCTCGTCTCCCCCTTGCTTGGCCTTGAACACGGCCGGGGTCGATGCCAGGGCCTGAAGCATCGGGCCGTTGTTCCCGTTCTCGGCGATCTCCTTCAGCCCGAAGCTCGCGGCCGAGCCAACCTCGAACAGGGAGAACCCCTTCCGGTGGATGGCCACCACCGGCGGCGACAGGGGCTGCCCGTGGGTTCGGTTCACGATCGTCACGCGATACAGGCGCCCGTTCGCCCCCGCGGCCGGCACGGGAGCCAGGGCCACGATGCACAGAGCGGCGATCAGCGACAGGATCGCAACGCGCCGTCGTGCCATGGAGGCCTCCTTCCTCAGATGGCGGTGACCGTCACCGCCGGCCCGAAGGTAGAAGGCCGCCCCTTACGGCCCCGTTACGTCTCGCTGAACCCGGGCGTAATGTTCGGGCCCCGCTGAGCCGCGATCGGGCAGGATGACCGCGAAGCGGGAACCTTCCGACGGCCGGCTCTGCACCCGGATCTCTCCGCCCAGGGCCTCCACGATGCGCTTGGACAACGCCAGGCCCAGCCCGGAACCGTCCCCCGACCGGGCGGGATCTCCCCGCCAGAACGGCTCGAAGATCAGGTCGAGCTCACCGGGCCCGATCCCCTCGCCGGAGTCCTGGACCACGACCTCCAGCGCCGTCGGCCTTCGATGCGCCTCCACCCGCACGGTCCCGTCGGCGGGGGTGTGGCGGATGGCGTTCTGGAGCAGGTTCTGAAGGACCCGGATCAGGCGGGGGGAGCAGGGCGCGTCGCCGGCGGAGTCGAGGTGCTGCTCCACGGCGAGCCCCTTCTCCTGGGCCTGCGCCTGGCAGGCCTCCAGGGCGGAGCGGACCACCTCCGCCAAGCGGGCCCGCTGCGACTCGATCTCGATGGCCCCGGCGTCCAGCTGGGCCAGCTCGAACAGGTCGTCGACCAGGACGACGAGGCCGTCGATCGATCGTCGCATCTCCGCGGCGTACCTCCGGAGCGTGGGGCGGTCGTCCACCACCCGGTCGTCGATGGCCTCCACCATGGCCCGGAGGCTGGCCAGGGGCGTGCGCAGGTCGTGGGACACGGCGGTGATGAGGTCCCTGCGCTGGGCCTCCGCCCGGCGCTCCCGGGCGATCGAGCGCTGCACCCGGTCGGCCATCCGGTCCATGGCCGCGGCCAGGCCGTCGAGCTCGGGGCCCGCGCCCACGCTTCCCACCCGGGCATCGAGGTCACCCTCGGCCAGTCGCTCCGCGGTGCCGGCCAGCCGTTCGACGGCGGTCGCCTGCCCCCGAGCCAGCGCCACCGACGCCCCGATCCCCGCCCCCAGCGAGTACAGGAGGAGGAACCCGACCAGCGCGGCGTCATGGCGGCTGACGAACATCAGCTCGGCCAGCACGGCCAGGTTCGCCAGGGCCAGCACCACCGCGACCAGCCCGATGGCCACCAGGCGCTGGCGGAAGGATGCTCGCGCCAGGAGTGGGCGGGCCGCGGCCGCGGAGATGATCGTGACCACCACCGCCGGAAGCATGAGCAGCGCCAGCCTGGCGATGTCGCCGCCGGGCATCCCGGCCATCTTCCCGACCAGGAGACTGCCGCCCGCCCCCGCCAGGGCCACCACCGCCGTCAGGGCCAGGGGCCGCAGCGCGCTCATTGGTCGAACCGATAGCCGGCGCCCCACACGGTGACCAGGTGCCGGGGGGCCGAGGGGTCGGCCTCCACCTTCTCGCGGAGGCGGCGGATGTGGACGGTCACGGTGGAGGGATCGCCATCGAAGGCGAAGTCCCACAGCTCCTCCAGGATCTCCACCCGGCCGAAGACCCGGCCCGGGTTCGAAGCCAGGAGCGACAGGAGGTCGAACTCCTTGGGGGTCAGGGCCACCTCGCGTCCCCGGACCCGCGCGATGCGGCTCCTGGGATCGACCTCCAGGTCGCCGAATCGCAGCGGTTCCTCGTCCCTGGGGGCGGCGAGTCCCCGGCGGAGCACGGTGCGCACCCGGGCCACCACCTCCCGGGGCGAGAAGGGCTTGGTCACGTAGTCGTCGGCCCCCAGCTCCAGCCCCATCACGCGGTCGGTCTCCTCGCCCCGGGCGGTCAGCATGATCACCGGGACCGGGGCCCGGGAGCGGATCGTGGTGAACACCTCCAGCCCGTCCATGCGGGGCAGCATGAGGTCCAGCAGCACCAGGTCCGGATCGGTGGCGTGGAAGCGCTCCACGGCCTGGACCCCGTCCTCCGCGGTCTCCACGGCGAAGCCCCCTCGAACGAGGTAGCGGGACAGCACGTCCCGGACGATCGGCTCGTCGTCCACCACCAGGATCCGAGGCCCCGCGCTCACCAGGGCATTGTGACCCACCCAGGTTGCCAAGGTCTTACGGAGCCGCCCGTAACGATTCGGCAAGGTCCGGGGACCTATGATCGGCGCGGTCGCAAGGAGGGATGCCGACGTGTGGTTGCCTGGCGTGGTTCGCCGCCACCCCAGGACCGCCCTGATCGTGGTCCTGGTGGGGATCGGCCTGATGGTCTTCGGGGTCCTGTGGTTCGAGCCCCACAAGCTGTTCATCGAAGAGCGGGTGGACGAGGCCCGGCCCGGTGAGCCGGCCTCGGCCGCCGTGGCCGGCGACGACGGGGACGATGAAGGCCAGCCGGAACCGGACGAGGCCGAGGGCGAGCCGGAGCCCTCCGGACCGGAGGTCCTGGTCCGGGGGCGGTTCATCAGCCTGGAGCACCAGTCGTCCGGGCGGGCCGTGGTGCTCCGTCTGGCCGGCGGCAAGCGGTTCCTGCGCTTCGAGAGCTTCAGCACCTCGAACGGCCCCGACCTGCGTGTGTACCTCTCGGCCAAGCCCGCCAGCGAGGACTGGCGCGGCTACGACCGGGAGTTCGTCGACCTCGGGGAGCTCAAGGGGAACATCGGGGACCAGAACTACGAGATCCCCGCCGACGTCGACCTCGACCGCTACCGGAGCGCGGTGGTGTGGTGCCGGCGCTTCACGGTCGGGTTCGCCGTGGCCCCCCTGCGCTGACCCCGGGCGCCACGACCGGTCAGGCACCGATCCCCCGGGAGGGCGTGGCTAGCCCGGGGCGTCCCGGTCCCGGGTCTCCTCCCGGCGGCGCAGCAGACCCAGCGCCGAGGGAGGGAACAGGATCACCGACAGCAGGCCGGCAGCGATGAGGGCCGCGGCCGTCTCCGAGCCGAGGCGGCCCAGCGAGCGCCCGATCTGCGCGGCGGCCACGATGAACGTGAGCGAGGTGGCCTGGAGGAAACCCGCGGCCAGCGCCCGGCGGCCCCCCACCAGGCGGCGGTACAGGAACGCGGGAACGCCGCGCACCAGCAGCAAGACGACCAGGAAGACCGGGACCCGGGCCAGGGCAGGCCCGTCGGCCAGCGCCGCCAGGTCGAACGTCAGCCCGCTGGTCACGAAGAACACCGGGATCAGGAACCCGTAGCCCAGGGCGTCGAGCTTGATCCGGAACATGGGGTGGGCCCGGACCATGTCCTGGTCGACGATCTTCAGGATGCCCCCGGCGATGAAGGCCCCCAGGATGGCCTCCTGGCCCAGGCCCTCCACGAGGGCCACGAACCCCAGCAGGAGCAGCATGGCCGCCCGGATCCGGATCTGGGCCGTGGTGTCCTGCAGCCGCACCAGCACCCCGGAGACCCGCACCGACCGACCGGCCCGCGCCAGCACCCGGGCCACCAGCAGCGTCAGCGCGGCCACCCCCGCCAGCAGCAGCACCTTGGTGCCGGTGCCGGTGGCCTGGTGCGTCGAGAACAGGAGCGAGAGCAGCACCACGGCGCCGAACTCGGCGATCGACGCCCCGGCTAGGGCCAGCTGCCCGAACTCCGTCCTGGCGAAGCCGGCGTCCTTCAGGACCGGGACCACCAGCCCCAGCGAGGTGGCCACCAGGATCACCGCCACGATCAGGGGGGTCTCCACCAGACCCCCGGCGGCCAGCCCCAGACCGGCCACCACCGCCAGCATCAACGAGAAGGCGAAGGCCAGCGCGGCGATCCGGGGCATGCGGCCGTGGAGCTCGTGGTAGTCGATCTCGAACCCCGCCAGGAACAGCAGGAAGGCCAGGCCGATCTGCGACAGGATGCGGATCGGACCGTCCACCGAGACCCATCCCAGGACGGCCGGTCCGATGAGGATCCCCAGCACGATCTCCAGCACCGGGTCGGGGAGCCGCAGCCGGGGGACCAGCCCGGCCAGGATCGGAGAGGCGAACGCCACCGCGGTCACCAGGAACAGCCCGGAGAACGAGACGTCCTGCACTCAGGCCCGCGGCTCGGTGTCCGAGGTCCGGTGGATCGGGTGCCCGCCGTACGCGTTGCGCAGCAGCGCGTGGGCCTTGGCCTGCGGCCAGTCCAGGTCGCGGTAGGCCATCAGGGCCTGCTGGGACTGGGCGATCACCGGTGAGGGGATGTCGGCGTCCATGGCCCAGTTCAGCACCCACTTCACCTCCTCGGTGTCCTCCACGTAGGTGGAGAGCCGGTCCCACTCGCCTCCGTGCTTCTCGAGCTGCCGGCCCATGAGCTCCACCAGCCAGCTCCGGATCACCGAGCCGTGGTTCCAGTTCAGGAACAGCGAGGGCAGGTCCAGCTCGAACCCCGAGCGCCGGAGCATCTCCACGCCCTCCGCCACGGACTGGACCATCCCGAACTCGATGGCGTTGTGGACCAGCTTGGTGAAGTGCCCGGTCCCGGACACCCCGGTGTGGACGACCCCGAGATCGTCGATGGCCAGGTCCTTCAGCAGGGGCTCCACGACCTCGAACGCGACCCGGTCGCCGCCGGCCATGAAGCACGCGCCGGTGCGGGCGCCATCCACGCCGCCGGACGTGCCCACGTCGAGGAACCGGACGCCCCCCTCCGCGAACTCCCCGGCCCGCCGCTGCGAGTCCAGCCAGTGGGAGTTGCCCCCGTCGACCACGATGTCTCCCGGTTCCACGTGCGGCCGGAGGTCCGTGCACACCTGCTCGGTGATCGGCCCGTGGGGGACGTACAGGAGGACCACCCGTGGCGGGCCCAGCGCGGCGGCCAGGTCGCCGATCGAGGGCGCTGGCTCCACCCCCTCCTTCGCCACCTCGTCACGAGTGGCCTGCGCGGGGTCGAACCCCACGACCCGGTGCCCCTTCTCCTTGGCGTGACGGGAGAGGTTCGCGCCCATCCGTCCCAGCCCGATGACCCCGAACCGCATGTCGATCCCTCCTCTCGGTCCGCCCGGCGTGGGCCCGCTACGACTCCCCGAACTCGATCACGGTCTTCACGTCGTCCGGACGGTGCTCCAGCGCCTCGTTCCACTTGTCCAGCGGCACGCGCCTCGTGATGAGCCGCTCCAGCCAGCCGTGGTCCGCGGCCGCCAGCGCCCGGGCCGCCTGCTCGTAGTGACGCCGATTGGCGTTCACCGACCCGAACAGGGCCACGTTCCTGAGCACCAGGGACTGGTTGAGGTGGTCGGCCTCGACCTTCAGGATGCGGTCGCTGCCGGACAGACCGGTGAGGGCCACCACGCCATTGGCCTCAACGTGGCGCAGGGCGTGGAAGGCCAGCGCTCCCACCCCGGTGGCCTCCACGACCACATCGAAGCCGTGGCCGACCTCCTCGATGTCGGTGGCGTACCGGGCCCCCAGCGCCCCCACCAGCTCCGGCTTGGGTCCCTCGGTGACCCGGTCCAGGACGCACACCTCCAGGCCCCGCTGCACGCCGATCATGGCCGCCAGCAGCCCCACCGGGCCCGCCCCGGTCACCAGCACGTGGCGCGGCTCCCATCGGGCCCGGGCCCCGATCCGGTCGAGATGCTCCCAGGCCTTGGCCACGATGCTGGTGGGCTCGGTGAGGACGCCCAGGAACCCCAGCGCGGGGTTCACCGGGACGAGCCGGTCCGCCGGCAGGCGGTACCGCTCGCGGTCGAAGCCGTCGACCTCCTTGATGCCGTGCTCGGTGTACCGGCCGTTGCGGCACATGTCCCACTCGTCGATCGCGCAGTTGGGGCAGGGGACCGGGTCGGCGTGGCGGACCATGGCCATCACCAGGTCGCCGGGGCTCAGGGCGCCGCCCGGAGGGGCCTCGGCCACCCGGCCCAGCGACTCGTGGCCCAGGACCAGGCGCTCGCGCCCGGGCGGCGGCCAGCCGTACAGGCCCTCGACGATCTCCTCGTCGGTCCCGCACACGCCGACGGCCACCGCCTCGATCAGCACGTCGCCGTCCCCCGTGCGGGGCTCGGGGACCTCGCTCAGCTCGGCGGACCCCTTCTGCTTCGGGATGACGGTGATCCCCCGCACGTCCCTCCCTCGCCGTGGACTACGCTCGGCCCGGTGGAGGCCATCCTACGAGAGCGAGGGGTCACGTGGCCCGGCTGATCGACGTGTCCCTGCCGATCGGGCCGGACCTGATGACGTGGCCGGGCGACCCGGGGGTCGAGGTCGTGCCCTCATCGAGGCGTTCGAGGGGCGACCCGGCCAACGTCTCGCAGCTCCGGCTGGGGTCGCACACCGGCACGCACGTGGACCCTCCGTGGCACTTCGTAGACGACGGCGTCACGATCGACGAGGTCCCGGTGGACGTGCTCTCCGGCGAGGCCGAGGTGGCCGACCTTCGAGCGGCTTCTTCGATCGGCCCGGACGAGCTCGACGCCCTGGACCTCCCGGAGGGGACTACCAGGCTGCTGTGCCAGACGCGGAACTCCGAGCTGTGGGCCCGCCTGCCGGTCCCGTTCCCCGAGGAGTACGTGGCGGTCACCCCCGACGGGGCCCGGTGGCTCACGGAGCACGGGATCCGCCTGGTGGGGGTGGACTTCCTGTCGGTGGAGATCCACGGGGAGCCGGACTTCCCGGTCCACCACCACCTGCTGGGGAACGGGACGATCATCGTCGAGGGGCTCGACCTGTCGGCGGCGGAACCCGGCCGCTACACGGTGGCGTGCTTCCCGCTGAAGATCGCCGGCGGCGACGGCGGCCCCGCCCGCGCGGTCCTCCTCGAGCCCTGAGGGCTACTCGTTCCGCTCGGCAGCGAGGATCACCCACTCCCGGGACTGGCCCAGGACGTTTTCGCCCGGCCCGATCAGCAGCGTCTCCCGGATCACATCCCCGTCCGGGGACTGGCCGTCGGATCCCTGGAACCCCACCACCCGCCAGCCATCTTCGACCTCGGAGATCCCCCACAGGGTCAAGCTGTGAGCTTCGGCCGTGTAGCCGTACATGGAGAGCCCCCCGTCACCCTCCTCGTACGCTCGCTCGGCCTCGGGCGAGAGGTATCGCTCGACGGGCCTGGATCCGTTCCTGGCCTCGATGAACTCCCAGGCCACCTTCTCAACCCCGTTCGGGGCGTCCGGCTGGAACCCGAACGGGCTCGGGCTGTCGACCGGGGGGAGCGGCGAGCGATGGACGTTCGGCTCTCCGCCCGGGGCGGTGACGTCGGTGACGAGCCAGATGCCCGTCGGGTCGCTGCGGAGCAGGCGCTCGATCGTTACCGCCACCTCCAGCGGGCAGTCCTCCGAGCCGGCCGGTGCCGACCCCTCGGGTTGCGGCTCCGGCGAGTCATCGAACGGGCAGCCGCGCACGGTGACGCCGAGGGGACCGGGGCCGTTCGCGGCGGCTTCCTCGGCCGGGTCGAAGGTGACGTCGGTCCAGTGCAGACCGTCCCGGGCGAAGGTGTGGACGAAGATGTTGGCGTCGAGCTGATGCGTCAGGCGGTCGTCGCCATGGTCCGCGCGGGACTGGGCGATCTCCGCCTCCTCCAGGGTGGTCTGCGGCCAGATCCCCCGGAAGCCGCCGGTCCCGGGTCCGGCCTCGGGGCCGGGGGGACCGAACGCTGTGAACACCCCGATCATCCCGGCCCCGGCCACGACCAGCGCCACGGCTGCAGTGGCCACCCGGCGGTTCCGGCGCCGGCGTCCGGCCCGGCGGACGATCGTCTCCAGGGCGCCGGCCTCCCCGTGCACCCGGCGGGCCTCGGCGTCCAACAGCTGCCTCACGTCATGCATCCCTCTCACCTCGCAGGTGTGCCTGGAGAACGGGCCGGGCCCGGGAGATCCGGACCCGCACGGTCACGGAGGCCACGCCGAGGACCTCCGCAGCCTCGACGTCCGAGAGCCCCAGCCACTCGACGAGCACCAGGGCCTCTCGCTGGCCCGCCGGGATGGCCGCCAGGGCCCGCCGGATCGCGTCTCGGTCGTCGGCCGCGCGCGCGGGGTCCGGCTCGTCCTCGTGCCGGATGCGCACCAGCCTGCGGGCCGCCGTAGCCACCCGCCGGAGCCGGCTGCGCCGGAGGTTCAGGGCGGTCCGGTACACGTATCCCGGGGGGTTGTGGAGGCCGGAGACCGTGCCCCAGCGCTCGTAGACGCGGACGAAGGCCTCCTGGGCCAGGTCCTCGGCCTCGTGCCGGTCGCCCGTGGCCAGGTACAGGGCCCGGAGCAGCCGCTCGTACTCCGCGTGGAAGAAGTCCTCGAAGCTCTCCGCCCGCTCGGCGGACGCCACGGTCGTGGCCATCACCGTCATCGTGATGGAAACGCCCGAGGCCCGGAAAGCGTTACGGGCGCCGAACGCGGCTGCTCACTGGCCGGGCGGTTCCTCGCCGCGAGCGGCCGCGGTGATCATCCAGTCGGCGAACTCGGCAGCCGCGCCGTCGGAGGGGGCCACGATCAGTGTCTCCCGCATCGTCCCCGGCGGCGAGTCGCCCAGGTACATGAGGTCCATGACGACAACGACCTCCAACGCGTCCTGGCACGACGCGTCCTCGAACCAGCCGCACGTCTCCGCGTCCGCGGGCCGCACGTCCTCGATCCGGTAGCCCGCGTAATCGGCGGCCGGGTGACCCTCCGGATGCGGGTTGCCGTACAGGTACAGGGGTTGGTCGGGGTCCCACAGGGCCTCGTGGCGCTGGTAGCGGAGCCGGGCCCCGGTGCCCAGGTAGTCCTCCGCTCCCTGGGCGGCCAGCCGGGCCTCCATGAAGGCCGCCACGAAGTCGCGCACCGCGTCGGTCGGAGGGCTCTCCTCGGGCGGCGAGCCGATGCGCATGGCTCCCCGGATCACCAGTGGCATGGAGTCGCCTCGGACCGTCTGGCCGGGCCCGACGAAGAGCCGCTCCCGGTAGGTGGAGCCATCCCCGCTCTCGAACCGCTCGGTGATGCGCACCGCCACCTCGTACGAGGCGGCATCGACGGCCTCGATGCCGACGATCTCGTAGGTGAGCTCGGTGAAGCCTGGGTGCTCGGTGGGCCCGTTCAGGGACAGCCCTCCCTCCCCCCGCTCGTACTGGGCCAGGGCCTCGGCGGAGATGAGGTCTGCCAGAGCGGATGCCGCCTGGGCCCGCCGCACGTTCATGAAGTCCCGGACGAACGATCGGAGGGTCGGCCCGGCGCCGTCGTCGG
Source organism: Actinomycetota bacterium (assembly GCA_050692985.1). Lineage (GTDB taxonomy): Bacteria > Actinomycetota > UBA4738 > UBA4738 > CALAEC01 > JBOGVZ01. Next base: position 11,498 of record JBOGVZ010000046.1, on the reverse strand, counting down.
GCTCGGCGATCACCTCGGCCCCGGTCACCACGTAGATCCCCTCCGGCCCGGTCCGGACCAGGCGCTCGATCGTGATGTCGATCTCGAACGGGCATCGCTCCGTGGCCACCTGGGGACAGTTCCCGATGACGACCACCAGGGCGTCGGCCTCCCACGGCTGCTGCTCGAAGGAGACCTCCTCCCACTCCAGCACCTCGGTGCCGTACCGCCGGATCACCTGCTCGCCGTCAAGCTGCCACACGGCCTGGGGGTCGCCGGCGTCGGCGGCCGCCTGGGCCTCCTCGGCCTCGGCCCGGGTGTCCTGGGGCCAGATCCCCTCCCAGGGGCCCTGCTCACCCGGGACCACCGGGGGCTCGGCGACCAGCGCGGCCCGCAGGCCGGCCACGCCACCCAGCGCCACGCCCACGGCCACCGCCCCGGCCACCACCGCGGTGGCCACCCGGCGGAGGCGGGCCCGGCGCAGCACCGGACCGGGGATCCGGGGGTCGAGCCGCATCTCCTCGGCCTTGGCCTGGAGCAGCTCCTTCACCTGCGTGTCGCCGTCACTCATCTGGCACCATCTCTCCCCGCAGCCGCTCGATCCCCCGGGCCACCAGGGACTTCACCGTCCCCACGGCGCACCCCAGGACCTCCGCGGTCTGCGCCTCGGTCAGGTCCTCGTAGTACCGGAGGACGATGGCGGCTCGTTGCCGCTCGGACAGGCGCCGGAGCGCCTGCCACATCTCCTCCCGGCCTTCGGGGGCAGGGCCGGGGACGTCGGGCCGGCCTCGCTCCCGCTCCAGGTAGGCCCGCTCCACCCGCACCCGCCGGAAGTGGGAGCGGACCAGGTTCACGATCGTGGTTCGCAGGTACGACCGGAACGCCTCGGCGTGGCGGAGGTCGCGGAAGCGGCCGAACATGCGGACGAACGCCTCGTGGACCAGGTCTTCCGCCAGCGCCCGGTCCCCGGTCAGGAGGTAGGCCAGCCGGGCGGCCTCCGGGGCGTGGAGGCGGTAGAGGTCCGCCAGCCGGCCGCCCCCTGCCTCCACAACCGCATCCTCCCGAGCCTGTGTCCGCAACACATGCGCCTCCTGAGAACGGAAGACGCGCACCGGTCCGGGAAGGTTCCCTCCCGCGGCGCCGGGCGGCTACGCTATCTCCGTGGAGCGCACCGCGCACCGGTGGCGGTGCGGCCCGCACACGCTGGAGTGCGGGCCTCGCACGCTGGTGATGGGGATCCTGAACGTCACCCCCGACTCGTTCTCCGACGGGGGGCGGTTCTTCGACCCCGAGGCCGCCGTGGCCCGTGGCATGCGCATGGTGGCCGAGGGCGCCGACGTCCTCGACGTCGGGGGGGAGTCCACCCGCCCCGGGTCCGATCAGGTCGCCGCCGCCGAGGAGCGGGACCGCGTGGTCCCCATCGTCAAGCGCCTGGCCGCGGAGGTCTCCGTGCCGGTGTCGATCGACACTCGGAAGGCGGAGGTGGCCGCCGCGGCCCTGGAGGTGGGGGCCACCATCGTCAACGACGTGACCGCGGGTCGCGACCCGGCGATGTTCGGCGTGGTCCGCGACTCCGGCGCCGGCCTGGTTCTCATGCACATGAAGGGCGAGCCGAAGACCATGCAGGAGGACCCCCGCTACGAGGACGTCGTGGCGGAGGTCCGGGACTACCTCCGCGACCGGGCCGCGGCCGCCGAGGCCGCAGGGATCGCCCCCGACCGCCTGTGCGTGGACCCCGGGCTCGGTTTCTCCAAGGCCACCCCTCATTCCCTGCGGCTGATGAAGGAGAACGCCGTCCTGGCCGAGCTCGGCTACCCGGTGCTGGTGGGGCCGTCCCGGAAGTCGTTCATCGGCGATGCGCTGGGCGGCCTGACGCTGGACCGGCGTCTGGCGGGGACGATGGGAGCGGTGGCCTACCTGGCCGCGAACGGCGCCCACATCGTCAGGGTCCACGATGTCCGCGAGCACGTGGAGCTGCTCCGGGTCGTCGACGCCATCCTGGCCTCGTGACGCTCCGGCGGAAGCGCGTGGGCGTCTCGTCCGGGGAGATGGCCTACGTGGACGAGGGGGACGGGCCGGCCGTCCTGCTGTTGCACGGCTTCCCCACGTCCTCGCACCTGTGGCGGGAACTGGTCCCGGCGCTGGCCCCCCGGTTCCGGGTGATCGCCCCGGACCTCCTCGGCTACGGGGCCTCGGACAAGCCCATGGGGGCCGACCTCCACATCCGGGCCCAGGCCGGCTACGTCCGGGAGCTCCTGGGGTCCCTGGACGCGGAGGCCGCGGCCGTCGTCGGCCACGACATCGGCGGCGGCGTGGCCCAGTTGCTCGCCCTGGACGGTGGGGTGCGGACCATGGTGCTGGCGGACGCCGTCTCGTTCGACTCGTGGCCGATCGAGGGGGTGAAGATGCTCCAGGCCGCGTCGGACGACCAGGTCGACGGCGAGTTCGTCGAGCAGGTGGTGCGGCTCACGTTCGACCTGGGGATGGGCCACCGGGAGCGGCTCGGCGACGAGGAGCTCGAGGCCTACCTCGACCCCTGGCGGGACGACCCCCACGCGCTGGGTCGTGCGGCTCGGGGCATCGACGGCGTGGGGCTGGTGGGCACCGAGGACCGCCTGGGGGCCCTCGATGCCCGCGTGCTGGTGGTATGGGGCGAGGACGACCCCTTCCAGCCGGCCGAGCTGGCCGAGCGGCTGGGCCAGGCGCTCCCGGGGGCCACGGTGGCCCTGCTCCCAGGGTGCTCCCACTTCGTCATCGAGGACGCCCCGGACGTGGTGGTGCCCCTGATCTCGGACTACCTGGGGATCCACCACCTCGGCCGGGGACACGGCCACGCCGGGCCCACGCCGGTGGAGCTCGGTATCTCCCTCGAGCCTCCCGGCCGGGACGACGGCCCCCGGGACCCCGCCGAGGCCGGGCTGGACGAGGAGGGGTAGGAGGAGGTGCAGCGACTGCGGCTGTCCGGCATCCGGGCCGAGGGCCGCCACGGGGCCCGGGCCGGTGAGCGTGACCACCCGCAGCCGTTCGTGGTGGACCTCGACGTCGTCGTGGATGCGGGCGCCGACGACCTGGGGACCACCGCGGACTACCGTCAGGTGGTGGAGGTGACCCGCGGCCTGGTGGCCGGGGAGTCGCACGCGCTCATCGAGACCATCGCCGAGCGCGTGGCCGGGGCGGTGGCCTCCCTTCCCGGCGTGGTGACCTGCCGGGTGGTCGTCCACAAGCCGGAGGCCGCCGCCCGCCTGGACGTCGGGGACGTCTCCGCCGAGGCCGTGGCCGGGTCGCCCCTTCCCCCCGGGGGGTAGGCCGTGGCTCGAGCCTTCCTGGGCCTGGGGTCGAACCTGGGAGACCGCGTGGCCAACCTCCAACGGGCGGTGGACCTGCTGCGCGGCCGGGGGATCGAGGTCCGCCGCTCCTCCCGGGTGTACGAGACCGACCCCGTGGGCGGCCCGCCCCAGCCCGACTACCTCAACGCCGTGGTTGAGGTGGACACGGACCTCGATCCGCGGGAGCTCCTGCGGGCGTGCACGGCGATCGAGGAGGTGTTGGGCCGCGAACGCGAGGAGCGCTGGGGCCCCCGCACGATCGACCTCGACGTCCTCACCTACGACGACCGGGAGATCGACCAGCCGGATCTCCAGGTGCCGCATCCCCGGATGCACGAGCGGGCCTTCGTCCTGGTTCCCCTGCTCGAGCTCGACGCGGACCCGCCGCTGCCCGGTGGCCGGACGGTGGCCACGCTCCGCCTGGGGTCCGTGGCCCTCGGGGCGGTCCGTCCCCACTCGCCGCCGCTCCGGTCCTGATCCCGTTCAGCCACGGTCCGCCCCGGCCGATACCTACGGAGCGATGGACAATACGGACGACCTCCGCCTCCTCCTGGCCTCTCGCCACCCTCTGGTCGTGGCACGGATGGGCGACGAGCGGCGCTTCCTCGACATCCTCGAGCGGGCCGCCGCGCCCCTGGAGCTGCCGGTGTGGGTGTGGTCCTTGACCCGAGGGCTGGGCCGGGCCGGGATGGCTCCCCAGTACGGGACCGCCGACGTCAAGGCGGCGCTGGCCTTCGTGGAGGAGCTCACGACCCCGGGGGTGTTCGTGTTCGCCGACGCCCGGCACGTCCTCCCCGACCCCGTCGTGGTCCGCCGGCTCAAGGACTTCGCCGACGCGGATCACCGGGGGAAGACCGTGATCCTGGCCATGCCCGACGGCGAGATGCCCCCGGACCTGCGGGGGTTGGTGCTGTCCTGGACCCTCCACCCCCCCACGCCGCAGGAGCTCCACGACCTGGTGGCCCGGACCATGGACGACCTCCGGCGCCGGGGCATGGCGGTGGGGCTGAACGGCGACGGGGCCTCGGCCATGGTGACCGCCCTGGGGGGCCTGTCGGTGACGGAGGCCGAGGGGCTGATCCAACAGGCCCGTCCTGCGGGACGGCACCCTGGGCGACGAGGACCTGGAGTTCATCCGCCGGGGGAAGGCCGAGCTGCTCCAGGCCGACGGCGCCCTGGAGCTGGTCGAGGCCGACACCGGGACCCTGGAAGCGGTCGGGGGGATGCCGCGCCTCAAGGACTGGCTGGAGGTGCGGGGCCGGGCCATGGAACCGCAGGCGGCGCGCTTCGGGCTGGACGCCCCCCGGGGGATCCTCCTGACCGGCGTGCCGGGATGCGGCAAGTCGCTGGTGGCCAAGACCCTGGCCCGGACGTGGGGCCTTCCGCTCCTCCTGCTGGACCCGGGAAGGCTGTTCGGGCCGTACGTCGGTGAGTCGGAGCGGCGCCTGGCGGACTCCCTGCGCACGGTGGAGGCCATGGCCCCCGTGGTCCTGTGGATCGACGAGGTCGAGAAGGGCTTCCCCTCCGGCGGCGAGGCCGACGGCGGGGTGGCCCGGAGGCTCCTGGGGACCTTCCTGCGGTGGATGCAGGATCGGCGCCCGGGGGTGTTCGTGGTGGCGACGTCGAACGATGTCACCGCCCTGCCCCCCGAGTTCTCCCGCAAGGGACGGTTCGACGAGGTGTTCTTCGTCGACCTCCCCTCCGCCGGGCAGCGCGCCGAGGTGTTCGGGCTCCAGCTCGCCCGGCGGGGACGGGAGCCGGAGGGTTTCGACCTCCCCCGACTGGCGGAGGCGACCGACGGGTTCTCCGGTGCGGAGATCGAGGCGGCGGTGGTCGGCGCCCTGTACCGGGCCTACGCGGAAGGAGCGGAGCTGTCCAGCGACGGGATCCTGGAGGAGGTCCGGGCGACGGTGCCGCTGTCTCGCTCCCGCGCGGAGGCCATCGCCCGTCTCCGGGGCTGGGCCCGGTCCCACGCCGTGGCCGCCTGAGGCCGGCGGGCCCCGGCGGGTCGTGAGAGCGGTCCCACCGCTATACTCGCCGCCGTGACCCGCACGACCCCGTGGACGTCGGCGTCGTAGGGGCGGGCAGGGTCGGGACCGCGCTGGCGGTGCTGCTGCGGCGGGCCGGCCACCGGGTGGTGGCCGCCTCGGGGGGCCAACCCTCCCGCGAGCGCGCGGCCCGGTTCCTCCCCCACGTTCCCTTCGGTACCTCCTCGCAGGCCGCCGCCGCAGAGGTGGTGCTGGTGGGCGTGCCCGATGATGCCCTGGCCCCCGTGTGCGATGAACTGGCCGCCGGCGGGGCGTTCCGGGCCGGGCAGGCCGTGGTTCATCTCTCCGGCTCGGTGGCCCTGGACGTCCTGGACCCCGCGGCGGCCGCCGGAGCCGAGGTGCTGTCGGTGCACCCGCTCCAGACGTTCCCCGGGGTGGAGGAGGCAGTGGAGCGGCTCCCCGGCAGCGCCGTGGCCGTCACCGCCCGGACCGAGGCCGGGTTCTCCGTGGGAGAGCGGGTGGCCTCCGACGCGGGGGGCCGTCCGTTCCGCCTGGACGACCGGTGGAAGCCCCTGTACCACGCCGCCGCGGTGTTCGTGTCCAACTACCTGACGGCGGTGGTGGCCGTGGGCGAGGGCCTGTTCCGCCGGGCCGGCATCGCGGAGCCCGCCGAGGTGTTCGGCCCGCTGGCCCGGGCCTCCCTGGACAACGTCCTCCGGCTGGGGGCCGCCGGTGCCCTGACCGGCCCGGCCGTGCGGGGTGACGCCGGCACGATCCGCCGGAACCTGGAGGCCCTGTCCGAGCACGCCCCGGAATCGGTCCCCGCCTACGTGGCCCTGGCGGGGGTGGCCCTCGAGGTGGCCGAGCGGGCCGGGCACCTGGAGGCCTCCGGCCGGGCCCGCGTGGAACGAGAGCTGGCGGCATGGAGCTGACCGGCGACCGGGCCGGGTTCCGCGAGGCCTGCGAGGCCGCCCGGGCGGAGGGGAACCCGGTGGGGTTCGTCCCCACCATGGGCTCCCTCCACGAGGGGCACACCTCGCTCCTGGCCGCCGCTCGGGAGCGGTGCGCGTTCGTGGCCATGTCGATCTTCGTGAACCCGCTGCAGTTCGGCCCGTCCGAGGACCTGGCCGCCTATCCGCGCGACCTCGACCGCGACCTGGAGATCGCCGAGGACCAGGGCGTGGACGTGGTGTTCGCCCCCGACGCCGGCGAGATGTATCCGGCCGGGGAGCCGATGGTCACCGTGGACCCCGGGCCCCTGGGGGACCGCCTCGAGGGTGCCTCCCGGCCGGGGCACTTCCGAGGGGTGTGCACGGTGGTGGCCAAGCTGTTCGCCCTGGTGGGCGCGGGCACGGCGTTCTTCGGGGAGAAGGACGCCCAGCAGCTGGCCATCGTCCGCCGGATGGTCCACGACCTCGATCTGCCGGTGGGCGTGGTGGGATGTCCCACGGTCCGGGGGCCGGACGGCCTGGCGCTGTCCTCGCGGAACGCCCGCCTCTCGGCCGAGGAACGGGCCGCGGCCCCGTGCCTGTACGAGGCCCTGGCCCGGGCCGCCTGGCTGGTGGAGGGAGGCGAGCGGGACGGCAACGTCCTCCGGGCGGAGATGGCCAAGCGGATCGGGGCCGAGCCGCTGGCCCGCATCGACTACGCGGCCGTGGTCGACGAGGCCACGTTCGAGGACGTGGAGCGTGTGGAGAGACCGGCCCGGGCCCTGGTGGCGGCCACGCTGGGGGACACCCGGCTCATCGACAACCTCCCCCTGCGCGTGGAACACTCGGCCTGATGCTGCTGGCCGTCAACGTCGGGAACACCGAGACCAGCCTGGGGGTCTTCCGCGACCGCGAGCTGGCGTGGCGGTGGCGCATGGCCACCGCGCCGGAGCGCACCGCGGACGAGCTGGCGATCCTGTTCGGCGGGTTCCTGGAGCGCCAGGGGCTCTCGTTCGACCGCCACGTCACCGGGGTGGTGGTGTCCAGCGTGGTTCCCACGGCCACCGAGGCCCTGCGAGAGATGGTCCGGCGGTACTTCGGCTTCCCCGCCGTGGTCGTGGAGGCGGGGGTGAAGACCGGGATCCCGGTCAAGGTCGACAACCCCCGGGAGGTCGGGGCCGACCGGGTGGTCAACGCCCTGGCCGCCTACTCGAAGTACGGCGGGCCGGCCATCGCCGTGGACGTGGGCACCGCCACTACCTTCGACGCGGTGTCCGACGCCGGCGAGTACGTGGGCGGGGCCATCGCCCCGGGCATCCGCATCTCCGCCCGGGCCCTGTACGAGCAGACCGCCCGCCTGGTCCTGGTCGAGCTGACCGCTCCCCGCTCGGTGATCGGCAGGAACACCGTGGAGGCCCTCCAGTCCGGGCTGGTGTTCGGGCACGCGGCGATGATCGACGGCGTGGTCGAGCGCATGGCCAAGGAGCTCGGCAGCCCCACGGTGGTGCTCACCGGCGGGCTGGCCCCGGTGGTCCTGCCCGAGTGCCGCACCACCTCCCACCACGAGCCGTGGCTCACCCTGGAGGGCCTGCGGGTGATCTTCGAGAAGAACACCGAACGATGACCGAGCCTCAGGAGCAGCCCCCCCGGGACGTCCTGGCCGTCCGGCGGGAGAAGCTCCAGCGCCTGCGGGCCCGGGGCATCGAGCCGTTCGCCCTGCGCTTCGACCGAGACGCCACGGTGGCCGAGCTCCGGGGGCGGTTCGGGGACCTGGAGGCGGGTGCCGAGACCGGCCAGGTGGTCCGCGTGGCCGGGCGGCTGGTGGGGCTCCGCCGCCACGGGAAGCTCCAGTTCGGGGTCCTGCGGGACGGCACCGGGGACATCCAGCTGTTCCTCACCGAGGAGCACCTGGGCCCGGAGGCGTTCCAGGGGCTGGAGGACCTCGACCTCGGCGACTGGGTGGGGGCGGAGGGGGAGGTCGTGACCACCAAGCGCGGCGAGCTGTCGGTCCGGCCCTCCGGGCTGGTCCTGCTGTCGAAGTCGCTGCGGCCGATGCCCGAGAAGTGGCACGGGCTCCGGGACGTCGAGCTGCGGCACCGCCACCGGTACCTCGACCTGGCCACGAACCCGGAGGTGGCGGAGCGGGTCCGGTCCCGGGCCCGGATGCTGGCGGCGTTCCGGGCCCACCTGGAGGAGCGGGGCTTCGTGGAGGTGGAGACCCCGGTGCTCCAGAGCGTTCCCGGCGGGGGCCTGGCCCGGCCGTTCCTCACCCACCACCAGGCGCTGGACATCCCGATGTACCTGCGGATCGCACCGGAGCTGTACCTCAAGCGTCTGTTGGTCGGTGGGCTGGAGCGGGTGTACGAGATCGGCCGGACCTTCCGCAACGAGGGGATCTCCCCCCGGTACAACCCCGAGTTCACGATGCTCGAGGCCTACCAGGCGTACGCCTCCTACGAGGACATGATGGAGCTGGTCGAGTCGCTGGTGAAGGAGGCCGCCCGGGCCGTGGTCGGCGGGCCGACCTTCGAGTTCCGGGGCACCCGGGTGGACCTGGCCGAGCCGTGGCGCACGGCCACCCTGCTCGAGCTGGTCTCCGAGGCCGTCGGGCGCGAGGTGTCCTTGGACGTGCCGATCGAGGAGCTCCGGAGCATCGCCGACGAACGCGGCGTGAAGTACGACCCGGAATGGACCGCCGGCCAACTCGCCGCCGAGCTGTTCGAGAAGCTCGTCGAGCCAGGGCTGGTCCGGCCCACGATCGTCAAGGACTTCCCCCGGGAGGTCTCGCCGCTGGCCCGCCCCCACCGCGACGACCCCCGGCTCACCGAGCACTTCGACCTGGTGATGGGGGGCGTGGAGATCGCCCCGGCGTACTCGGAGCTGACGGACCCCGACGAGCAGCGGGCCCGCTTCGAGCTCCAGCAGGTCCTAAAGGCCGCCGGTGACGAGGAGGCCCACCCCTTCGACGAGGAGTTCCTGGTGGCCCTGGAGCACGGGATGCCCCCGGCCGGGGGGTTGGGGCTGGGGGTGGACCGCCTGCTGATGGTCCTCACCGATGCCCCCTCGCTGCGGGAGGTCATCCTGTTCCCGGCCCTCCGCCCCGAGGGCTAGCGGTGCCTGCCGGGGGGGCGGGTCTCACGACCCCGGGGCCCTGCATCGCTCCCGAAACGTGAGGGAACGGCCGCATCGTTCGGGGATGGCGGCTCCCACGCGTCTCTCCGCTGGGGCCCCGGGGTCGCTGCCCCGCCCGCTCTGGCGAGTGAGCCTCGGCCTGTTGCTGCTGGTGGTGGTGGCGTGCACCGGAGCGCCGCCGGCGCCGGGGCCCCGCCCCGACGGGACGCCGTCCCCGGCGGCCGAGGGGCGTCCGCCGGTCCGGATCGCCGTGGTGGCCTCGCTGACCGGGCCCACGGCCGAGCTGGACCTGGCCTACCTGGACGGGATGCGGCTGGCCCTGCGGACGGTGAACGGCGCGGGGGGGATCCGGGGCCGGCCCCTCCGGCTGGAGGTGGTCGACGACGGGGGTGTCCCCTCGACGGCCCGGGAGGGCCTGGGGGCGGCGGTGGAGGAGTCCCCGGCGGTCGTGGTGGTGGGCGAGGGCGAGGCGGTCACGGCGCTCCGACCGGAGATCGAGCAGCGGGGGACGCCGGTGATGCTGGTCGGGGCCGACCTGTACTCGGCCCGGGAGCTGTTCCGCCAGGTGTTCCAGTCGGCCCCGCCCGTGGCGTGGCAGGCCGCGGCGCTGGCCCGCTACCTGGTCACCGACCGGGGCGCGCGGCGCATCCTGGTGGTCACGGGTGGCGATCGGGCGGCGGCCGATGCCGTGTCCGCCGCGCTGGCAGACGAGGGCCGGCCCCCGTTCGCCGTGCGGGACGTGGGGGCCGGTGCGGTGACCGGGGGCGTGCTCCGCGCCGCTCGCCGGGCGGACGCCGTGGTGGTGGCCGCCGGGCCGGAGACCGGTGCGGCCGTGGCCGAGGCCCTTCGCCGGCTCCCGGACCCACCGCGCCTGGCGCTCACCGGCCAGGGCCTGGAGCGGTCCTTCGCCGAGGCCTCCGAACCCGCCCCGGGCACGGTCGCCGTGGGCGCGTACGCCTGGGCGGGGTGGGCCGACCCCATCCCCCGAGTGGCCCGGTTCCGCGCGGCGTTCGAACGTCGCTTCGGACGGCTCCCGGGAGGGTTCGAGCAGGAGGGCTACGAGGCCGTCCGCACGCTGGCCTTCGGGCTCCACCGGTCCCGTGGCAGGGGCGGTGACGCGCTGGTCGGTGCGCTGGAAGGGTTCCCCGGCGGCCACTTCGCCTCCGTGCCGATCGACCTCGGGCCGGACGACCACCTCCTGGCCGACCGGCACCTGCTCGGGGCGTTCGCTGTGGCCGGCCCCGGGGAAGAGGTGGAGCCGTTCGCGCCGGGGTGGGCGCCGTGGCGGCCGGTGATGCGGACGTTCACGCTGCTGCTCGGCGAGCGCACCAGCATCCTGGACCGGGACAAGCGGGTGTTCTTCCCGGGGTGGCGACGGCGGGAGCCCGCTCCGTTCTACTGGCGGTCGCGCTACGGCATCGTGACCAGGGCCGAGGAGGACCCGCTGCACTGAAGTTGCCTTCCGCGGCGGGCTCCGGTTGTGTAGAGGTTCGGGCGGCGGGGAAATCAGGAGGCGACACCGCCGCCGGAAGGCCACCGGCGAGAGGAGGCTGCGATGGGATTCAAGTTCGGGCTGCTGGTGGGGCTCGGGGCCGGGTACGTCCTGGGCGCCCGGGCCGGCCGGGAGCGCTACGAGGAGCTGAAGGCGTCCTGGGACCAGTTCATGGGGAACCCTTCGGTCCAGTCCGTCGTCCACAGGGGGAAGGAGGCCGCGGCGAGCGGCACCGAAGCGGGTATCAGGGCGGTGGGCAAGGCGACCGATACCGTGAAGGACAGGCTGGAGGGCGGAGCCGGGACGTCCTAGGTGGTTCCCGGGGTCGTACAAGAGGCGGGAGGTATAATCTGGACCGGAGGGCGCTCCGGGGGCGCGCAGACGCGCCGGCCGAGAGCGCCCGAAACGCCTCGGGGGTAGGACGGGGGTCCGCAGAGCCTCGAGGTCCCGCAGCGCCGGCGATGCCGGCCGAGAGGGAAGAGGAAGCGTATGTTCGAGCGGTTCACCGACAGGGCTCGCCGGGTCGTGGTCCTCGCCCAGGAAGAGGCGAGGATGCTCAACCACAACTACATCGGCACCGAGCACATCCTGCTGGGCCTGATCCACGAGGGAGAGGGCGTGGCGGCCAAGGCCCTGGAGTCCCTGGGGATCT
>JBOGVZ010000045.1:0-3666 GCA_050692985.1 Actinomycetota bacterium | reverse complement strand
GTGGGCCGACCCATTGGGCTACGCGCTCCGCAACCCCGGGCAGGGGATCAAGGCGGCCGAGCACCGGGTCGGCCCGGAGATCGACCCGGACGAGGAGGGCGGGCCGGACCAGGGGTCGGTGGCCCGGCTCCGGTCCTGGATCCGCCGGCGGTACCCGGCGGCCGACCCGGAGCCCCACCTCGTGGAGACCTGCCTGTACACGAACACCGAGGACGAGTCGTTCGTCCTGGAGCGCCTGGGGCGACTGGTGGTGGGGTCCCCGTGCAGTGGGCACGGCTTCAAGTTCGCCCCCCTGATCGGGGAGCGGCTGGCGGCCCTGGCCAGGGCGGGTTGAGAAGAAGCGCACCGACCAACTAGCATTCCCCCAGGCGGCCGTCCCCCGGCCGCCCGGGACGGGACACGAAGGGAGGCGTCGTGGCGACACGGAAGGCTCGACTGCTGATGGGGGTCCTCTTCTCGCTGGTGCTGGTGGCCGGTGCCTGCGCGGAAGAAGAGCCGGTGGAACCGAGGGCGGACGATGAGACCGAGAGTCCCGCTCCGGCGTTCACCACGCTGGAGGAAGGGGTCCTGCAGGTCGGCTCGTGCCTGGACTTCCCGCCGTTCGAGTCGGTGGAGGGAGGCGACGAGGTCGGGTTCGACGTCGACCTGATCGAGGAGATGGCCTCCCGGCTCGGCCTGGAGGTCGAGTGGATAACGGCCGACTTCGACACGATCTTCACGGCCGTTGCCGGAGGGGAGTTCGACGCGGTGGCGGCGGCCTCGACCATCACGGAGGAGCGGGAGCAGGTCGTCGACTTCTCCGAGCCCTACTACAACTCCCGGCAGGCCCTGGTGGTGAACACGGACGAGACCCCGGACATAGCAGGCGTCGCCGACATCGGCGAGGGCGACATCATCGGGGTGCAGCGAGGCACCACGGGCCAGGCCTGGGCAGAGGACAACCTCGTGCCCCAGGGAGCGGAGCTCCGGAACTTCCAGGGGGCACCCGCGGCGTTCCAGGACCTGACCGCCGGCGGAGTGACGGCGGTCGTGAACGATGAGCCTTCCTCGGCGGAGATCATCACCGACCTCCCGGGGCTGGAGATCGTGGAGGCCATCGACACGGATGAGAAGTACGGCTTCGCCTTCTCGCCGGAGAACCCTGAGCTCACGGATGCAATGAACCAGGTTCTGGCGGAGGTCATCGCCGACGGGACGTACCAGGAGATCTTCCAGCGGTACTTCCCGGGCGTGGAGGTCCCGCCGGAGTTCCAGCCCTCCTAGCGGAGCGTGCAGAGGGGGCCCGTCTCGGTGCGGGCGGGTCCCCTCATCGATCCGGGGAGGGGGATCGATGTCCGTGACCAGGCAACCCGACGGCCAGCTGGATCGGCTGGAATCTCCGGCCGAGCGACGGCTTACGCGCTCGGCCCTTGTGATCCTGGGGGTCGGCATCGCCTCCATCGTGCTGGCCCTGGGAGGGACCCTGGTGTCCACCCTGGCCAACGGGATCGTCCCCTACGAGCGGCTGGTGGAGGGGCTGCTGTCCACGCCCACCGCTGTGATCCTCGATGCGGGCCTGGGCCTGGGCGCGGTGGCCATCGCCCTGGGCTTCGCCACGTATCGGCGGATGCCCACCAAGCGGTCCCGGGAGCAGGCCATCGCCGGAGCCGTGCTGGGGATCCAGGCGGTGGTCGTCGGCCTGATCTTCCTGGTGTTCCGGACCTTCGGGGACCCCGACCTGTTCATCAGGCTGTTCTTCAACGCGGGGATCCTGGAGGGCCACCTGGGAGCGTTCATCCGAGGAGCCCTGAACACCATCATCCTGGCGGTGACCGGTGAGGTCGGCGGGATCATCGTCGGGCTCCTGCTGGCCATGCTGGCGATGTCCAAGCGGGCCGTTGTTCGGGCCCCCGCCCGCGTGTACATCAACTTCTTCCGGGGCACGCCCCTGATCTGGCAGCTCTCCGTGTTCTACTTCGGCTTTTCCATAGGTCTGGGGATCCGCCCGGCCATCGACGTCGGCCCGATCCAGTTCTCCAGCACCTACACGGCCGCCGTCATCGTGTTCATCCTGAACACGGGGGCGTACGCGGCCGAGGTGTTCCGGGCCGGGATCCAGTCGATCGAGCGCGGCCAGCTGGAGGCGGCCCGGTCCCTGGGCATGTCCTACCCCCAGGCCATGCGGTACGCGGTGATCCCCCAGGCGTTCCGCCGGGTCATCCCCCCGCTGATGAACGAGTTCGTGATCCTGATCAAGGACACGTCCCTCGTGCTGATCCTGGGACTGGCCACCGGGGAGCTGGAGCTGTACACCACGGCCCGGGAAGGGTACTCGGACACGTTCAATGCGTCCTTCTATACCGCCGCGGCCATCGGGTACCTGGCCATCACCCTCCCCTCGATCTGGGCCGTGAACAGGCTCGAGCGCCGCCTGCGCAGCGGCCTGGTGGGGGTCGGAGCTTGACGGAACCCCTGATCAGGTTGGAGGACGTGCACAAGTGGTTCGGAGATCTCCACGTCCTCAAGGGCATCGATCTCCGGGTGGAGGCCCAGGAGGTGGTGGTGGTCATCGGGCCCTCTGGCTCCGGGAAGTCGACGCTGCTCCGGTGCATCAACCTCCTGGAGGAGCCCACCTCGGGCAGGGTGTGGTTCGAGGACGTCGAGCTCACCGACGTCAGGACCAACCTCAACAGGGTCCGGACCAACCTGGGGATCGTGTTCCAGGCGTACAACCTGTTCCCCCACAAGACGGCGGCAGACAACATCACCGTGGCCCTCCGAAAGGTGAAGAGGGTGTCCGAGGAGATAGCCCGGGAGGCGGCCATCCAGGAGCTCCGGCACGTTGGTCTGGAGCAGAAGGCAGGCGCGTATCCCGGGCAGCTCTCCGGGGGACAGCAGCAGCGGGTGGCCATCGCCCGGGCCCTGGCCATGCGCCCCAAGGTGATGCTCTTCGACGAGGTGACCTCAGCTCTGGATCCCGAACTGATCCAGGAGGTCCTGGACGTGATGAAGGCCCTGGCGTCCGAGGGGACGACCATGGTGGTGGTCACCCACGAGATGGGCTTCGCCCGGGAGGTGGGGACCAGGCTGCTGTTCATGGACGAGGGCGAGATCCTTGAGGAGGGCGTTCCCAGGGAGACGTTCGAGCGCCCTCAGCACCCCAGGCTCCAGCAGTTCCTCGAACGGGTCCTGTGAGGGGGCGCACCCCGGCCCTGGCGGCCCTCTTGCTCCTGGCCGGCGCCTGCGGACCGACCATGACGGCGGAGGGTCGAGGGCCGTACGTGGTGACGGCCATCGACTACCATTTCCACGATGCCCACCCCTCGCTGGCGATCCCCATGGACCGGGCCGTCCAGTTCAGCAACCAGGGACGAAACCCCCACAACGTCACGATCGAGGGGACGGACTACGACCGCACCATTCAGCCGGGCCAGCGGATCACGATCGACCCGATCGGCTCCCTGCTCCCGGAACCCGGCCGATACGCGTTCGTCTGCAGGCTCCACGCGGACCGGGGGATGAGCGGGGTGCTGGTGCTGGTGGAATAGATGAAGGCGGGTCCGTAGCGCCTTTGGAGCCGCTCACGCCTTCCCCATACGCGAGCGTTATCTACTCGGCTCTACGGACCCGCCAAAATTTGGTCCCGAGCGACTTCGGATCCGACGACAGCCCTCCGGTCCGGGTTCC
>JBOGVZ010000044.1:0-35822 GCA_050692985.1 Actinomycetota bacterium | reverse complement strand
ACGGGATCAGCACCTCGGCCATCCGGGCGAACTCGCCCTGCCGGGCCACCAGGTAGTTCTCGTGGCACCCGTACGAGTTCCCCGCCGAGTCCGTGTTGTTCTTGAACAGGTAGACGTCGCCGGAGATGCCCTCCTCGTGGAGGCGGAGCTCGGCGGCGGAAAGGAGCGCCTCCAGGACCCGCTCCCCGGCCTTGTCGTGGGCCACCAGGTCGATGACCGAATCGCACTCGGGCGTGGCGTACTCCGGATGGGACCCGACGTCGAGGTACAGCCGAGCCCCGTTCTCGAGGAACACGTTCGACGACCGGCCCCAGTGGACCACCCGGCGGAACAGGTAGCGGGCCACCTCGTCCGGGGAGAGCCGGCGCTGGCCCCGGAACGTGCAGGTCACGCCGTATTCGTTCTCCAGCCCGAAGATCCGCCGATCCACGAACCCAGTGTACGCGGCACCCGAGCCGAACCGGTGGAGCGAGGGAGCCGGCCGGGCGTGGCCGTACCGGCTCCCTCGATGAGCTCCTAGCCGCCGAGGACCTGGAGCTCCGCGGCCCGGACGATGTTCCCCTGGTTGCCGTTGAGGATCGTGACGATGGCCAGGCGGCCCTCGTCGCAGTCCGTGTCGTTCAGGGGGTCGTCGTCCTGCTCCCCCTGGTAGTCGGGCGCCCCGGTGCACTGGCTCTCCAGGACCCGCAGGCGGACGTGCGTCGCGGAGGCCCGTCCCACGTCGAACGACCGGAGGATCAGCTCCGGCACCCTGGGGCGTGGGGCGATCGACGGGAAGGCGTCCGGGGGGCTGGTGTACAGCACGGTGAAGTGCTCCTCCTGGGTGCAGTCCACGGTGGCGGAGCGGGTGCACGTCAGGATCTCGAACTGGCGCAGGGCCGTGAACCGATTCTGGGTGGCCGGGTCGTTCGGGTCCTGGGCGTTCCGGGGACGGAGCATGGCGCTCACCTGGATCCGGCTGAACCGCTGAGGGCGGTCACCAGCCAGGTCCACGGTGACCTGGCGTCCCCGGGCGCTCGCTCCGAACGCAGCCCAGTTCGTGCCTTCCGTGTCGTCGATCAGGTGCTGGAGGTTCACCCCGTCCCCGGTCGCCGTGGCCCCGTTGTGAACGGAGGCGACGTTCGATGCCAGGGGCACCCGGAGGACCGCGTCCTGGCCCGCGGGGAGGGCCCGCGTCAGGCGTCTCATCCCGAACCCGTCGGCCCGGACCAGGAAGTCGTACCGGCCGGCAACCAGGCCCACCTCCTCGGGAAGGGGCGTCTCGGGGTCGGTATCGGCCACGGGGCGGCCCCTGGCCTCGTAGTGCCCCACGAACAGTTGGGCTCCCTCGATCGGAGCGCCGGAGCGGTCCACCGGTTCGAACCGCAGCCGCGCCTCGTCGGCGAAGGGCGACTCGAAGCTGGGCGTGGGCTGGGTGTCCGCGGATCCGGCGCTGGAGGCACCCTCGCCGAGACCCCGGCGGGCGAACACGTTCCACAGCAGATCTTGGTTGGCCCCGCCGAAGCGCATCACGTCGGCGGCCAGCATGGCGTCCCTGGCGTCGACCATGCTGACGCCCCCGTCGGCCATCAGGAGCCAGGCGTCGAACACCAGCTGTGTCCACCGGCGGTTGCCGGGGCACTGGTCGACCGGGACCTGGCCGTCCGCGCAGGCTTCCTGGAGCGCCTGGTCGCCCGCGGGGAACTCACGGTCGTACCGGGCCACCATGGCCTGGCGGATGTCGAAGTTCGTGGCGCTCCAGATCTCGCCATCGGCGTGGACCTGGGGCCCGGTCAGGTCGTAGCCAACGTTGCTGTAGTTCAGCGGGCTGGCGTTCATCCCGTAGTTCCGGATCCCGGCCTGGTGGTCCCCCGTCACGTACGGACCGACGGCGAAGGGATTCTCGCCGGCCAGGGGGACGAAGCCGTACTCGTTGAGGTACTCGACGGCCATCAGGTCCGACCAGCTCTCGCCCATGGCGTTCGCCTGGAGACCGACCAGGCGCTGGTCAGGCCCGGCCACCATGCGGTTGGAGATCAGGTGGGTGTACTCGTGGCCGATGACCGTCGTGTCGAAGTCGCCATCCACGCAGGGCCCGTAGAACGCCGCGGCGATCGGCTGCCACAGGAACATGTTGCTGATCGGGGGGATGCCGTCGGGCGGGGTGATCTGGTTGGCGTTGTCACGCGACAGGAAGTTCAGGATGCCCGAGGACACCACGGCCCCGGCCTGGGCATTGCCGTGCTCGGGATCCCCTTCCCGGCCCCCCCGCCCGAAGTTCGAGTCCTGCGCGTTGAAGCTCTCCTCGGTGAACCCCAGGTGGTACGACCAGTCATGCATGCGGTTGTGGCCCACGTGGAGGTTGGCCAGGGCCGCGTCAAGGTCGTTCCGCGCCGGGGTGGCGAACGCGGCCTCGCTGCACCGCTGCTCGAACCACGTGTTCCCCCACGCGTACTGGTAGTCGCGGTTGGGCCGGGGCACGGCCGGCAGGATCCCGTCGGTGGCCAGCGGGCGACCCATGACCGTCACGATGGCCACGTCGGCCAGCAGCCACTTCTCCCGGGCCCACCCCGCGTTCCCCAGGGAGGTCCTGGTGGACTGGCTCGCCAGCCGCGGCAGCACGTCCCAGGGGACGGTGGCGGCCTCGTTCTGGACCACGCGGTCGCAGCCCTCGGCCGGCTCCCAGCACCACGTCTCCCGGGTGTCGGCCGAGGAGAGGTCGAGCGGAGGGCTGGCCGGGAACACGTCCCACTTCGGCTCGCCGGCGAAGTCCAGCTCGTTCCGGCGGATCAGCACCTGGCCGGTGCGCCCGTCCACCACGTGGCGGTAGGCGGCCTCGTGCCCGTCGACCAGGAACGTCTCGTACGCCGGGATGGTGCCCCCGGTCGGCAGGGGGAATGCCACCGCCCGCACCACGTTCGGTCCGGACAGGCGCTTGACGGTCAGGAAGGTCCACTGACCGGAGCCGCCCTCCCGGCGGATGGCGCCGGCGTCCACGGAGCGACCCACGTTGGCGGCGGCCGCGGCGAACGCGGCTTCCGCCGACAGCGTGGCCCGGGCCGGCGCGGTGGCGCTGCCCACGGCCGAGGACGACGCGAACGCCACCTTGCCGCCGATCACGGCCACCGTGATGAGGCCCTCGGGGGCCACGGTGACTCCCCCGGCGCGCTGCTGGAACAGCACGGCGTGGCCGTCACCGATGACCGGGGCGGACACGACCTCGAGGTCCCGGACCTGCCCCGCCGACAGGCGGAACAGCCCCCGGTTCCGGAGGAGCCAGGCCCTGGCGGCCTCGGCGGGCGGGTCGCCGCGGGCCCGTCCCAGGAACCCCCCGTGGTTCACCAGGGTCCTGGGGGTGCCGAAGGCGCTCCACCGCACGGTGGCCCCCAGGGCATCCGCCGCTGCCTGCTGGGGAGCCGTGGGATGGGTCGAGCCCTCCCTGCGATCGAGGTCGGGGAGGATGCCGGTCTCACCCTGGAAGCCCGGCCCCTCGTCGAGCTCCTGGGCGGCGTCGGCAGGCAGGGTGCCGGCGGCCAGGGCCAGGAGCGCGGCCAGGGCCAGGGCGACCCGGCGGAGGTGGAAGACCCGGTCGTTCGCCATCTCGCCCTCCTTCGCGCGCTCGGGCGAATCCCGACCTTCCCTCCCAGAGGCCGTCGCTCGGGTAGTTCGCCACGAATGGCCCCTTTTCCTGCCGGAGCCACGGGGAATCCCGACCTCATAGGATGGGCCGATGCCCCGGTGGTCCGTCCTGCCGATCGTGGCCCTGGCCGTGGCGTGCTCTTCGGAGCTGGCGCCCACACCGACGCCGCTCGCGCCGGCGGCTCGGCTCGCCGGCACCTACGACGGACTCGGCCAGAACGTCCTGGAGTTCGGGGAGGGACGGTGGAGGCTGGTGACCGGGGACATCTCCTGGCGAGGCCGGTACGCCGTGGACGGTGGGACGGTCACGCTCACCACCACGCACGTGAGCCCGTCGTTCTACCGTGATCTGTGCCGGGACGAGGACGACACCTACGCCTGGAACCTGGGGGGCGATTCGCTCACCCTCACTCCGCTCGACGACCCGTGCGGCCAGAGTCGGAACGCCGTGTTGACCAGTGCCGATTGGGTGCGCCGGTTACCGGCCAGCCCTGGCCCCCCTAGCCCTCCAGGATCGAGGTGATCTCCTCGTCGTGGAGCCGGCGGAACTTGCGGCGGGGACGGTTGCGGTCGAGCACCGCCACCTCGAGCCGTCCGGCCTCGGGACGGTCCCCGTTCCCCGCGGTGAGGGCCCCCACGCCCACCTTGAGGGCGGCCCCCAGCTCGAGGCCCCGCTCGTAGGCGCCCTTGAGCCGCTCGGCCAGCGCGTCCGACTCGCCCCCCATGGCCACGAAGCCCTCCTGGTCCGTGACGCTGCCGTCGAACAGGATGTGGAACATCTCGCTGTCCTCGCCGTCCACCCCCACCTGGGCCACCAGGATCTCCACCTCGAACGGCTTCATCTGCTGGGTGAACACGTTCGCCAGGGCCTGGGAGTAGGCGTTGGCCAGGGTCTTGGCCGTGACGTCGTCGCGCCCGTACGCGTAGCCGCGGACGTCGGCCAGCTGCACGCCGGCGATCCGCAGGCTCTCGAACTCGCTGTACTTGCCCACCCCGGCGAAGGCCAGGCGGTCGTAGATCTCCGAGACCTTGTACAGGTGGGTCGAAGGGTTGTCGGCGATGAACAGGATGCCGTCGGCGTACTCCAGGGCCACCACCGGCTTCCCCCGGGCGATGCCCTTGCGGGCGTAGTCCGAGCGGTCCTTCATGAGCTGCTCGGGGGCCACGTAGAACGGCATCGTCATGGCTGGCTCCGTCGCTCCAGGACAGCCTGGTAGGCCGCCCGGACCTCGTCCTCGGGAGCCTCCTGGACGCCCTGTGCGCTCACGAGGTGCACCGTGGGGAAGATGCCCCGCACCGGGTCCGGTCCCCCGGTGGCGGTGTCCTCCTCGGAGGCGTCGAGGAGGGCCTCCACGGCGGCCTGGATGGCCTCATCGCGCCCCATGCCGGGGCGCCACCGCTTCTTGAGGCTGCCCTTGGCGTCCCGGGCGCCCGAGCCCGTGGCCTGGTACTCGGTCTCCTCGTAGCGCCCGCCGATCACGTCGTAGCGGAAGATCCTGCCGCCGCCGCGACGGAGGTCGTAGCCGGCGTAGATGGGCACCACGATGAGCCCTTGGAGGACGAAGGGGAACGCGGCCCGGAGCATCTGGGCCAGCCGGTTGGCCTTCCCCTCCAGCGAGAGCTCGTCCCCCTCGACCTTCTCGTAGTGCTCCAGCTCCGTCTGGAACAGGCGGACCAGCTCCAGGGCCTGGCCCGCCACGCCCGCGATCCCCACCGCCGAGTGGTCGTCGGCGGGGAACACCTTGTCCATCTTGCTGTCGGCGATGGCGTAGCCCTCCACGGCTCGCCGGTCGCCGGCCATCACCACGCCGTCCCGGAACTGGAGCGCCAGCACGGTGGTCCCGTGCGGCGCGCTCACCGGGCCCTCGCCGGAGGCCGCGGCGGAGGGGTCCAGGCCCATGCCCCGGACGAGGTCGAAGAACGAGGGGTTGGCCCCGAACGGCCTGGAGGGCCCGGAGGGTCCTCCCGTTGGATCGCCGATCACTCTCCCCCCTTCTGGACATAACTCTTGATGAACTCCTCGGCGTTCTCCTCCAGGACGGTGTCGATCTCCTCCAGGAGGTCGTCCATCTCGCCCTTGAGCTTCTCGCCCTTGGCCGTGGCCGACGTCTGCCCGCCGGCCCCGGGGTCGCCGCCCCCGCCTCCGGTCTTCTTCTGCGTTCGCTTCTGCTCCTGCTCCTGTGGCAACGCGCCACCTCCTTCGCTGTGGGGATCCCTCCCTATTGTAGGCCGGGCCCCACCCCAGCCCGGGGAGGGTGGGCTAGCCCTGGAGGAGGTCGACCAGGGACGCAGCGTCGGGGGCATCGTGGAACAGGCCCTCGACCGCGTCCCGGGTGCCCTTGAGCGGCTCGCGCATCGGGACCCGCTGGAGGGCGTCCCGGCCGGTGTCGAAGATCACCGAGTCCCACGAAGCGGCCACGATGGCATCGGGGTATCGCTCGATGCAGTGGCCCCGGAAGTACGCCCGGGTGTCCTGGGGTGGGGCCCCCGTGGCCAGCCGCACCTCGGCGTCGGAGACCAGGCGCTCGACCTTCCCGGATCGCTCCAGGCGGTGGTACAGCCCCCGGTCCCGGCGCACGTCGTGGTACTGGAGGTCGATGAGCCGCAGCTTGGGGTCGTCCCAGGCAAGCCCATCCCGCTCCCGGTAGGCCTGGACCAGCCGGTACTTGGCCACCCAGTCGATCTCCCGCGAGAGGTTCATGGGGTCGTCCTCCAGGGCGGCCAGCACGCTCTCCCACCGCCCCAGGACCTCGGCGTGCGAGGGGTCGGGGTCGTGCTCCTTGACGTACTTCTTGGCGTGGTCGAGGTACTCCCACTGGAGGTCGATGGGGGTGATTCGGCGACCGTCCGCCAGCCGCACCGTGGTCCGCAGCGTGGGGTCCCAGGACACCTCGTGGAGTGCGGCCACCGGCGCCTCCAGGGACAGGTCCGGCAGGAGGTCGTCCTCGATCATCTTCAGCACCAGGGCGGTGGTGCCCACCTTCAGGAACGTAGCCACCTCGCACATCGTGGCGTCGCCGATGATCACGTGGAGCCGGCGGTACTTCTCGGGGTCGGCGTGGGGCTCGTCCCGGGTGTTGATGATCGGGCGCTTCAGGGTGGTCTCCAGGCCCACCTCCGCCTCGAAGAAGTCGGTGCGCTGGCTGAGCTGGAACTGGACCGACTGGGCCTCCGCTCGCCCGCTCTCGGCGCCGACCTTGCCGGCGCCGGTGAACACCTGTCGCGTCACGAAGAACGGTGTCAGGTCGCGGACGATCCGCCCGAACGGCGTGGCCCGGTCCACCAGGTAGTTCTCGTGGCAGCCGTAGGAGTTGCCCTTGCCGTCGGTGTTGTTCTTGTACACGGCCACCCGCCCGCCCGGGGGCAGGACCTCCTGGGCGAGCTGGAGTGACGCCTCCAGGATCCGCTCCCCCGCCTTGTCGTGGATCACCAGGTCCCGGGGACTGGCGCACTCCGGGGTGGAGTACTCGGGGTGGGCGTGGTCCACGTAGTACCGGGCCCCGTTCGGCAGGATCACGTTGGCCAGGCCCAGATCCTCCTCGGCCGGCTCCCGCTCCTGCACCGGCTCGAAGCCCCGGGCGTCGCGGAGGGGGCTCTCCTGCTCGTAGTCCCACCGGATGCGGCGCAGGGAGCCGGCGAAGGTGTTGATGAGCATGGACGAAGCCAGCACGGGGTTGAACTCGGGGTTGCCGGGCCCGAAGATCCCGTACTCCGTCTCGATGCCCATGACCTTGGGGATGGCCATCAGGGTTCCTAGGATACGGCCCCGGACCGACGAAGGGCGGAGGTCACCCTACGGACCCGACCGCTCCTCGGCGAGCATCGCCCGCAGCCCGTCGGCCAATGACTCCAGAGCCTTCTCCAGGTCGGACGGACTGTCCAAGCGCTGGGCCATCGCCTCCCGGCCGTGCTCCCGGAGCCAGTGGCCGACATCGGTCCCTTCGAGGTCGCCTCGGACCGTTCTCGCACGAGGGTCGTACTCGACCCACAGGTCGACGCAGCCGGGCCCATCCTCGTCGTAGCCGGCCAGGAAGCGCTGGAAGCGGGCAGGGAACACATCGGGGTTCGCCTCGAAGAGCACGATCAGGGAGCCATCGCTCGGCCGGAATCCGCCGTTCCCGGTGAGCTCGAATCCCGCTGGGCGAACGGCGGGCTCCACGACGGCTCGGAGCAGTTGCATGATGGACTCCGGCACCGGTGGCAACTGCGCTACAGGTACTGGCCGGCGTTGACCCGCTCGACCTGTCGGCCCTCGCCCTTGCGCTCGCCCAGCAGCGTGCGCACGTAGACGATCCGCTCGCCCTTCTTCCCGGAGATCCGCGCCCAGTCGTCGGGGTTCGTGGTGTTGGGCAGGTCCTCGTGCTCCTTGAACTCCGCACGGATGGCCGTGATCAGGTCCTCGAGCTTGATGCCCTTCTCCCCCTGCTGGAGGAAGCGCTTGATAGCGGTCTTCTTGGCCCGGCGGACGATGTTCTCGATCATGGCTCCGGAGTTGAAGTCCTTGAAGTACAGGATCTCCTTGTCGCCGTTCTGGTACGTGACCTCCAGGAACTTGTTCTCCTCCGAGGTGGCGTACATGTGGTCGATGGTCCGTTCGATCATCCGGCGGACGGCGGCCATGGCGTCGCCCTTGTGCTGGTGGATCTCGTCGTTGTGGATGGGTACGTCGGGCGTCAGGTACTTCGACATGATGTCGGAGGACGCGCCCGCGTCGGGCCGCTCGATCTTGATCTTCACGTCGAGCCGCCCCGGCCGGAGGATCGCCGGGTCGATCAGGTCCTCCCGGTTCGAGGCCCCGATCACGATGACGTTCTTCAGCGTCTCCACGCCGTCGATCTCCGACAGGAGCTGAGGGACGATGGTGTTCTCCACGTCCGAGGACACGCCCGAGCCCCGGATGCGGAAGATCGACTCCATCTCGTCGAAGAACACGATGACCGGGAAGCCCTCCTCCGACTTCTCCTTGGCCCGCTGGAAGATCAGGCGGATCTGCCGCTCGGTCTCACCGACGTACTTGTTCAGGAGCTCCGGCCCCTTCACGTTCAGGAAGTAGGAGTGGGCGTCGGTGCGGCCGGTGCGCTTGCCCACCTCATCGGCCAGCGACCGGGCCACGGCCTTGGCGATGAGGGTCTTGCCGCACCCCGGCGGACCGTACAGCAGCACGCCCTTCGGCGGCGTGAGCTCGTGCTCCCGGAACAGCTCGGCGTACAGGAACGGCAGCTCGACCGCGTCCTTGATCTCCTCGATCTGGATCGACAGCCCCCCGATGTCGTCGTAGGACACGTCGGGGATCTCCTCGAGGATGAGCTCCTCGACCTGCTCCTTCGGCAGGACCTCGAGCACGTGGCCGGACCGTGGATCGAACAGCAGGGGGTCGCCGGGCCGGTACTGCTGGCCGCGCAGCTGCTGGGCCACCACGGCCACCATCTCCTCGTCGCCATGGCCCAGGACCACCACGCGCTCCTGGTCGAGGATCTCCTTGAGGGTGACGACCTGTCCCTGCGTGTCCTGGTCGAGCACGTCCACCACGTTGAGGGCCTCGTTGAGGATGACCTCCACACCGCGGCGGAACTGGCTCCGGTCGAGCTCGGGGTCCACGTTCACCCGCATCTTCCGCCCCGAGGTGTACACGTCGACGCTGCCGTCCTCGTTCTGGCCGAGGTACACGCCGAAGGAGGCCGGGGGACGGGTGAGCTTCTCGACCTCCTCCTTGAGGGACTCGAGCTTGTCCCGTTCGGACTTCAGCGTCCCGACCAGCTTCTCGTTCTGGGCCAGGGCCCGGGCCACCTCGCCCCGGCTCTCCAGGAGGCGCTCCTCGAGGACCTTCACCTGGCGGGGCGTGTTGTGCAGCCGCCGGCGCAGCAGGCCGATCTCGTCCTCCAGGAACTTCACGTGGGTCTGGAGTTCGTGGATCTGCTTCTCGTAGCGCTCGATGCGCTCCCGGGGGTCTTCCTGGGCCATGCCTCCCACCTCTGCCAGCCGAGTTTCGAGTATACCCGCCACCCCCCCGGGCGCCGGGGAGGCTGTTGGTGATACGTCCGCCGTCCTCGGCCGGGATGGCCTACGCCGTGCGCCGAGCCACCGTGACGAACCCGGTGTGGGCCACCATTCGGTGGTCGGGACGCACGCTGCGGGGCTTCACGTGCCAGGTCCGGTGCAGGACCTCGAACGTCTCCACCTCGGCGAACCCGCCCTCATCCAGGGCCTGGACCAGGGCCTGGACCTGCCCCGTGGTGGGCAGGTACCCGCACAGGATGCCCCCGGGGAGCAGCGATCCCGCCACCTCGGGCACGAGCTCCCACGGGTTGGGGAGGTCGAGGAACAGCCGGTGGAACCGCTCGTCGGTGGCGGCCACCTCCCGGACGTCCCCCACCCGGAGGTCCAGCCACGGGGGCACCGTGCCGAAGAACTGCTCGGCGTTGTCCCGGGCCACCTCGTGGAAGTCGGGGCGGGTCTCGTAGGACACGACGCGGCCGTCGGGACCCACCGCCCGGCACAGGGCCATCGTCAGGGCGCCGGAGCCGGTCCCCGCCTCCAGGACCCGGGCGCCGGCGAACACGTCCGCGTACACCAGGATCGCCCCCAGGTCCTTGGGGTAGATGACCTGGGCCCCGCGGCCCATCTTCAGGACGAAGTCCACTAGCCGAGGCCGGAAGCAGGTCAGCGAGGTCCCGGTGGTCGAGTGGACCACGGTCCCCTCTTCCGAGCCGAGCACCAGGTCGTGGGGCACGGCCCCGCCGTGGTAGTGGAACGTCGCTCCCGATTCCAGGCGGACCAGGTACCGGCGCCCCCGACCATCGAGGAGGATGACCCGCTCGCCCCGGCGGAACGGCTCGCCGTTCACGGACGGTCCCCGGCGCTCATCCCGCACAGGCTACCGGACGGAGCCCGGCTCGCTCAGCCGGCCGGCACGGGGCGGACGTCCAGCGTCACCGTGACGTCCTCCTCCGACCCGTCTGACCGGACGAGCTGGACGGAGACCTCCTTCCCGGGCTCGTGGTCCAGGAGCCGCTCCTGGAGCTCGTCGTTGTCCTCGACGTCCTCGCCGTCGATGCCGACGATCACGTCCCCGGTCCGGATCCGGGCGTCGTCCGCGGGCCCTCCCGGCAGGACGTCCAGGACCACCACTCCCCGGTCCACCGGGAGGCCGAGCTCGGCCACCACCAACGGGTCGACGGTCTGGGTCACCACCCCCAGCAGGGGCGTGGGGGCATCGGGATCCTCGATGGCGTGGTCGATGATCGGCCTGGCCCGGTTGATGGAGATGGCGAAGCCGATGTTCTCCGCCTGGCTGGCCCCGGCGGTGTTGATGCCCACCACCTGGCCGTCCAGGTCGAGCAGCGGTCCGCCGGAGTTCCCCGGGTTGATGGCCGCGTCGGTCTGGATCAGGTCCTCGTAGGTCCGGACCTGCCCGTTGTCACCCGCCTGGATCGTTCGGCCCAGCGCAGAGACGATCCCCGACGTGACCGAGGGCCCACCCTGGAGCCCCAGGGCGAACCCCATGGCCACCACCGTCTGTCCCAGCCGCAGGGTGTCGGAGTCCCCGAGCGCCACCGTCGGCAGGTTCAGGGGCTCGTCGCTCTGGAGCTTCAGGATCGCCAGGTCGGCGTTGTCATCGGCGCCGATGGCCCGGGCCTGGAAGCGCCGCCCGTCCCCCATGATCACGTCCACACCCCTGAAGGCCTGCTCGACCACGTGGAAGTTCGTGACCACGATCCCATCCGAGCCGATCACGAACCCCGTGCCCTCGGGCTGTCGACCGGGAGCGCCGACGTCGGCTCGCACGTTGACCACCGCGGGGGTCACCCGTTCGACGACCTCCACGATGCGGTTGCTCCCGGCGGCGATCGGGGGGAGCGGCGACGGGGCCGCGGTCGGTTCGGGCCCCTGGCTCAGCAGCGATCCTCCGCCGCCGGCCGAGCAGGCGGTGAGAACGATGAGGGCGGCCGTCAGCACCGCCACGGTGCGGGGATGGCGCATCGAGCCGAGGATAGCATCGGCCGCTCGGAGCGCCGGACACGGACACGGACACGGGAGGGCGGATGGCCCCGCCCGCGTCGACCGGGCCCCTCTATCCGCGCGGCTGAACGGCCGGCGGGATCTGCGTCTGGGGGTTGAGGTGCGGGACCCTGATGGCCTCGCGCAACGCCGGCTCACGGATCCGGAACACGTCGAGGCCCCGGTTCGTCTGGAAGTTGTTGCCGTAGATCAACCCGTTGTACCAGTACGAGGACCAGTGCTCTGCCTCGCCCTGGCCCGTGTCGGGGTTGGCCTCGGGCTCGTAGTATCCGATCTGCTCGGGATTCGCCGGATCCGTGTAATCGACCACGGTGGTGCCCCCGAAGTACCACGCCGACACCAGGATGTCCCGGTCGTTCGCCAGCGGGATCGTGTTGAAGTTGTGGGCGGTGCAGATCTGGGTGGGCTCCTCGTTCTGAGGGATCACGAAGTATCCCACCGGCGACGGGGACCCCGGGTCGGTCACGTCGTAGAACCACAGGGCTCCGAGGGGAGCGTGCCCTTCGGTCATGCATCCCGGGCTGACCGCCGCTCCGCCCAGCTCGTCCCCGATCACCAGGGTCTGGGCGTCGAAGTCGAACGTGGTGGAGTGGTGGATGTTGATGGCCGGGTTGTAGATGTGGGCGATGACCTCGGGGTTGACCGGGTCGGAGATGTCCCAGATCTGCGACTCCGTGATGCACGCCGAGGCGGCGATGCCCTCGGTGGGGAATACCGTGGTGTCGTGGCACCCGATCGCCGGCGACACGTCCGGAGTGGAGATGACCCGGGCCTCCTGGGGACGGCGCAGCGGCACCTCGACCACGGAGATCTTCCGGTGGCTGAGCACGTTGCAGCTCGCCGTGGGAGCCCCCAGCGGATAGGACTGGACGTACAGCAGCACCCGGGGGTCGCGGCGGCCGCCGGCGGTGTTGTCGAGGTCGGGAACCAGGGTGTGGGTGTGCGAGCCGCAGTCGGTCTCGACCGCGGCGACCTGGGTGGGGGTGGAGGGGTCGGAGATGTCCACCACCCGGATCCCCTCCCACGTCCCCGACCCGGTCTGGTCGCACCCGGGGCCGGCCCGGGGCGAGTCCACCGACACGAACACCAGGTTCCTCCAGATCGACACGTCGGATTGGGGCCCGTGGCACTCGAACCGGCCGAGCTGGGTGGGGGTGGTTGGGTCGCCGATGTCGATGACCCGGAACCCGCCGGGGTTGTCGGTGGGGGTGTTGCCGAAGATCCCGGCGATGGCCGTGCGCCCCCAGAACGCCAGGTCGCTCCCCTGGGAGTACGGGAGGTTGCCCACCAGCTCCATGTTGTCGGAGTGCTCGTCGGGGCTGTCCGGATGGCTGGCCGCGACGGCGTCGGTGAGCTCGTGGGCGTCCACCGGCAGGTCGTCGGGGTGTGCCGTGACCCCCGCGGGGAGGGTCAGCACGATCGCCAGGGCCAGGAGGGGCACGGTCGGTCGCCGCATGCTCGGTCTCCTTCCGGTTCGTGTGGGAACGGATCTTCCGGGGAAGGGTTCGCCACCGGGGACCCGAAGTCCTGCCCGTGTCCGCTCAGCGCTCGGGGAGGTCGGCCCCCATGGCGTGGTACCCGCCGTCCACGTGAAGGATCTCGCCGGTGATGGCCCGGGCTCGGTCCGAGAGCAGGAAGGCCGCGGAATCGGCCACCGGCCCGGGGTCGGCCGGGTCCCATCCCACGGGGGCCCGTCGCTCCCACAGGTCGATGAACCGGTCGAACCCGGGGATGCCCCTGGCGGCCATCGTCCGAAGCGGCCCCGCGGCGATGCAGTTCACCCTCACGCCGTGGGGGCCGGTGTCGCGGGCCAGGTACCGGCTCACCGACTCCAGGGCCGCCTTCGACACCCCCATCCAGTCGTAGGCCGGCCAGGCCACCGACGCGTCGAAGTCCAGGCTCACCACGCTGCCGCCTCCCACCCGCAGGAGCGGCAGGTTGGCGGCCACCAGCTCCTGGAGCGAGTAGGCGCTGGCCCTCAGGGCCGTGGCCACGCTGTCCCACCCGGTGTTCAGGAAGTTGCCCCCGAGCGCGTCCGCGGGAGCGAAGGCGATGGCGTGGAGGATCCCGTCGAGCCTGCCCCACCGGGCCTGGAGGTCCTCGGCCACCGCTCGAACCTGGCCTGGGTCGGTGACGTCCATCTCCAGGACGTCCGGCGTCCGGGGCAGCCGCCGGGCGCTGCGTTCGGTGACGGAACGGCCGCGCCCGAACCCGGTGAGGACCACGTCGGCACCCTCCTCCTGGGCCACCCGGGCCACGGCGAAGGCGATGCTCTGGGGGGTGAGGACCCCGGTGATGAGGAGCTTCTTGTCCTGGAGGAGCATCGGGTCGTTCGACCGCGGCACGCGGGCCCCGGTTACGGGCCGGCCGGGGCCGCCAGCTCCTCGAGCACCCGGTCGACTTCCCGGGCGGTGTTGTAGTGACAGAACCCGATCCGCACGGCGCCGCCGGAGGCCTCCAGGCCCAGCCGCTCCATCACGGCCAGTGCGTAGTAGTTCCCGTCCCACACGAAGATCCCTCGGCGCCCCAGCTCGGCCGCCACCGTGGCGGGGTCCCGCTCCCCCAGCCGGACGGCGAAGGTGGGGGTCCGCTCGTCCACCCGGGCGGGATCGGCGATGCCGTACAGCCGCAGGTCGGCCACCGAGGCGATCCCCTTGAGGAACCGGTCGGACAGCGAAGCTTCGTGGGTCCGGATCGCTTCGAAGGCGGCCACCACCGCCTCCCGGCGGTCGCCGGTCGCGTCTCCGAACGCTCGGCCGAGGTCCGCCAGGTACTCGACCCCGGCAACCAGCCCGGCCAGGCCTTCGTGGTTCTGGGTCCCCGTCTCCCACCGCTCCGGGCCCGTGTCGTGCGCCGGGCGGACCTTGTACGGCCGCCACGACTCCAGGAGGTCACCTCGGATGTACGCCAGGCCGAGGTGGGGCCCGAAGACCTTGTACGGCGAGCAGAACACCACGTCGGCCTCCAGCCCTCGGGCGTCGAGGGCGCGGTGCTGGGCCAGGTGGACGGCGTCGGCCACCGCGACCGCGCCGGCTTCGCGCACACGGCGGACGATCTCGGCGCCGGGGGTGATCGTCCCCAGCGCGTTCGAGGCCAGCGTGAACGCCACCACACGGGTCCGGGGCCCGAGGACGGCCTCCAGGCTGTCGAGATCGAGGGTGCCGTCCTCGTCGCGGATGTCCACCCACCGAACGGTGGCGCCGGAGTCCTCCGCGGCCAGGAGCCACGGTGCCACGTTCGCGTCATGGTCCAGCCGCGTGACCACGACCTCGTCGCCGGGCCCGAGGGTGCGGGCCACCGCCCGCGACAGGGCGAACGAGAGCGTGGTCATGTTCGGGCCGAACACCACCTCGTCGGGAGAGGCCCCCAGGAGGTCCGCCCCGGCCCGTCGGGCCTCGGCGATCAGCGTGGTGGTCTCCTCGCTGGTGGGGAACGGCCCGCCCACGTTGGCGTTGCTGCGCAGGAGATACCGGGACATGGCCTCGGCCACCGAGGCCGGGACCTGGGTGCCTCCGGGGGCGTCCGCGAACACGCACGGGCGTCCGTCCACCGTGCGGGCCAGCGCGGGGAACCGCTCCCGGACCGAGGGGAGGTCGGGTGTCTCGTCCATCTCCCCCAACCCTCTCCCACCGCGGCCCCGAGCGCCACCGGGGTGCTTGCTTGAGTCCCGGAGGCCGTGCCGCCACAATGGCCGCCCATCTCATGAGGACATCCGGACGCCGATCTCGCGCCCTGCTGGTGGGCCTGGCCGTGGCCCTCCTGGGCGTCCCGGCGCCGGCCGAGCAACCGATGGCCGCCGCGGAGCCCGCGGCGGTCTCGCCCCCGCCGGCCGCCCAGGCCCAGGCGGGATCGCAGCCGTGGTGGATGGGCAAGCTCGACGACCTGCTGGCCGGCCACACGGTCGGAGTGTCGGTCCGCGACGGTGGCCGCTTCCTGTATCGGAACGGCGACAAGAAGCGCCGGGTCCCGGCGTCGAACGAGAAGCTCCTGATGGCCATGGCCATCCTGGACGCGCTGGGTCCGGACGTCCGCCTCCCCACGCTGGCCGCGGCCTCGGACGCCGGCGGCAAGGTGATCGGTGGGAACCTGTGGATCCTGGGTCGGGGCGATCCATCGGTGGGTCCGAAGAAGCTGAAGCGCCTGGCGCGGGCCATCGCCGACGCCGGCATCACCAGGATCAAGGGCTCCGTGAAGGGCAGCACCGGGTACTTCGCCCGGGACTGGTGGGCACCGGGGTGGAAGTCGTACTTCCCCGCGCAGCACATCCCGCTCCCCACGGCGCTGACGTACCGGGGCAACGTGGCCGGCGGCGTCCACGTGACGGACCCGGAGCGGCGGGCCGCGGCGAAGCTCACCGAGCGGCTGGAGAAGCGTGGCGTGAAGGTCGACGGACCGCCCGGGAAGGGGGCCGCCCCGAGCGGCCTGGAGGTGGTGGCGCGTGTGCGGTCCTCCAAGCTGATCGTGCTGCTCCGCAAGACGCTGCGGGACTCCCTGAACTTCCACGCCGAGGTCCTGGGCAAGCGCCTGGGGGCGGCGGTCCTGGGCGTTCGGGGCACGATCGCCAAGGGAGCGGCGGCCATGGAGGCCTGGGCGGAGGCGCTGGGTGTGGGGGTCGTGGCCAGGGACGGCTCCGGGCTGTCCTACCAGAACGCCGTGGCTCCCGCGGGGATGGCCAAGCTGCTGGGGGCGGTGGAGGAGCTGGGGTGGGGACCCGGCCTGCGCACGGCCCTCCCGGCGCCGGGCCAGGGCACGCTGAAGGGCCGGCTGAAGGGACTGAAGGTCCGGGCCAAGACCGGGACCCTCTCCGGGATCTCCGCGCTCTCGGGCTGGGTGTGGCTGGACAAGACCGGCACGTGGGCGGAGTTCTCCATCCTGTGCTCCGGGATGTCGAAGTCCGAGGCCGTGGCCCTGGAGGACAAGGTGGTCGGCCTGCTCGCTCGACGGGCGTCCTGACCGAGACCGAAGCTAGGAGAGCAGGGCCGGGGCCAGCTCTCGCAGCCCGTCCACCGGCAACGCGGCCGGGTCTTCCTCCAGGACCTGGACGGAGACATGGTCGGCGCCGGCGTCGAGATGCTCTCGGACCCTGGCCCGGATCGCCTCCACGTCGCCCCAGGCCACGATGGCGTCGACCAGACTGTCGGTGGCCTGACGGATGTCCTCCTCGCTCCACCCCAGGCGCAGCAGGTTGTTGGCGTAGTTCTCGAGCTTCAGGTAGTGACCCATGTATGCGCGGGCGATCGCCCGGGCCCGCTCGGGGACCGTCTCCAGGACCACGGCCTGCTCGGGGGCCAGGAGCGGCTCCGCCCCCAACGTCTCCCGGGCCGCGGCGGTGTGCTCCACGGGCACGAAGTACGGGTGGGCCCCGGCGGTCCGCTCGGCCGCCAGCCGCAGCATCCTCGGCCCCAGGGCCGCCAGCACCCGGGGCGGTGGGGGTCCGTCCGGGACGGGGTACCGGGCGGCGTCCATGGCGTCCAGGTACTGGCTCATGCGCGTGAACGGCCGCCCGTACGTCGCGGCGCCCCGACGGTCGACGGACGTCCGGTGGCTGACCCCCATCCCCAGGACGAACCTCCCCGGGAAGGCATCCTCGAGCGTCCGGGCCCCATTGGCCATGGCCACGGGATCGCGGGCCCAGATGCTGGCGATGCCCGTGGCCAGCACCAGGCGGCCGGTCGCGCCGAGCAGGAGGGCCGCATGCGACAGGACCTCCTTGCTTCCCAGGCCTTCCGGGATCCACACGACCGGGTAGCCCAGCTCCTCGATCTCGGCCACCGCCTCCCGGGCGCGGCCGACCGGATGGCGGTCCAGGGCGAAGGTCCACACGCCCACGGGACCGATCCGCTCGGCCACCCCGCGTCCCCCGCTCACGTCGATATCCTGCCCCGGCGCGGCGGGCCACGCATGGCCCCGGCGGCGAGCGCCAGCTGGCGAAGCTCGAGCGGACACGCGGGAGAGGCGACCGGACACGCCGGGGGGCAAGAACCACCGTCGGACGAGCCGGCCGGCTTCACCCTCCCATCATCCGCGGTCGGTCAGGAGCCATCCACGCCCCGGAAGGGGGCCTCGAACTCCGCAGCGGTGAACACCGCCCCGATGGGATCGGACAGGATGGTGAACCGGCCGATCGGGATGTCCGTCGGGGGGAGGAGCACCCTGCCACCGAGCCGGCCGGCGTGGCCCGCGGCCCGCTCGACGTCCGCCACTCGGAACGAGACGTCCCACCGGGGCGCGTCGTGCTCGCCGGGACCGGGAGCGTGCCCGCCCCCGATGAGCAGATCCCCCATGGCGAAGCTCACCCGGGCCATGGGGGCGGGGACCTCCTGCGCCGTCCATCCGAACAGCCCCCCGTAGAACGCCGTGGCCCGGTCGAGGTCGGGAGCGACCAGCTCGTTCCACGTCCAGGTGCCGACCTCGTTCACCAGCCCGGCCCCACCGTGCCCGGCCGGCTGCCACAGGCCCACCACGGCCCCGCCGGGGTCGCGGATCGCCGATGTGCGGCCCGCTCCCGGGATGTCCGTGGGTTCCACGAGCACCGCCGCTCCCAGATCCTGCGCCGTGGCCGCGGTGGCATCGACGTCGCCGACCGAGATCGAGGAGCTCCAGGAGATCCCCTCGTCCTCGTCGTGGTGATGGATCCCCGCAACCGTCTTCCCCCGGAGGCGGCACATCGTGTACGTGCCCTCCCCCGCCGGCAGGTCCTCAATGTCCCAGCCGAACAGCTCCCGGTAGAAGGCCGAGGCCCCGGGCACGTCGGTCGTGCCCAGGTCGACCCAGCAGAAGGCCCCATCCGGATATGAGCCGACCTCTGCCACGGCCTCTCCTCCCCGACCCCGGCGTGGGGGTCGATCCGTCGAAAGGACGGTGGAGCCGGATTCTAGCGACCCGGAAGCCAGCGGGCCTGGGGTCTCCTGGACCTCCCCGCCCGGACCTGCTCCCGGTCACGGCTCAGGGGTTCCGGCCTCGGCCGGTGGGTCATCCACGCGGTCGGCGATCTCGGGCGGGACCTCCACGCGCCACCCGCCCGCCTCGAGCTCGGCCCGAGGAACCGACAGCTCCCCCACCGGATCCCCGAAGTGCCGGAACCGGAACACCCACACCTCACCCTGGTCCGCGATCTCCTCGACCACACGCTGGGAGTGGGGCTCGAGGACCCCCAGGGGCACCCATCCCTCTCGAGCCTCGCCCGCCACCTGGACGTCGACCTCGTAGTCGGTGTCGTTGGAGATCGTCAGCCGGGGCACCGTGGCCGTCTGGGCGGCACACGCCGCCAACACCACCAGGAGCGCCGGGAGGAGGCCGAACCGCCTCATGGCGCTCCACCTTCCACCGAACGAAGGTCCCGCCCTCCCCAGCGGACGGTCGCCGGGCGGCCTCGTGTTCCCACCGGGGATCGGGCGGCGCGGGGTCATGACCGGATCCTTCGTGATGACATGGGAATCCCTTTCAGCCGGTGCCGCCGGGCGGCACGAGTGGACCTATGCCGGCTGGGGATGCGGAGGAGCCCGGGGCGCCAGGCTGCGCAGGGGCGCCTGCCCCCATCCGAACCGGCCGAGACCCGGAGCGACGGTTCCCGCCCGCGGCCGCAGCCACAGCAGGAGTCCGGCCGCCAGGACGCCCAGCGGAACCGCGATCGGGTCACCGCGGTGCGCTCGACGCCCGCCCCAGTCCCGGAACGTGTCGGCTGCGGATTGGAGGACCACTCCGGGGATGACCGGGTACAGCAGCTCCGGGGCCACCCGCTCGGGGATGTGCCGGTGCTGCCGACCCGCGGACGACAGGGCCGTGGCCACGAGGATCGCGAAGGACGCCGCGGCCAGAGCGTGCACCGTCCGTCCTCGTCGGTCGAGCACCGGCATGTGGCTGGAAGTCTAGTGGGCTGGCGCCTGCGGGATCGGGCGTGAGGCGCCGGCGGCGATCCCGGTCCGCGCTACGCTGAGGCGGTGGACGAGGACACCCCGGCGATCGGGGCGATCTCCGGGACCGGTCTGGACTTCCGGGTCGTGCGGACGGAGCGGCCGGGCAGCGTCGGGGAGAGCGCCGCGCTCCAGGGCATCGAGGTCGGCCACCTGCTCCGGACGATCGTGGTGCGCCGGGGCGCCGACGACCACGTCTTCGTCCTGGTCCCCGGTGGCCGGCAGATCGACTGGCCCCGGCTGCGGGCGCACCTCGGTGTGAAGCGGCTGTCGCTTCCCAACGAGGAGGAGGCTCGGGCGGCCACCGGGTACGAACGGGGGGCGATCACTCCATTGGGCTCCGTCAGGGCGTGGCCGGTCATCGCGGACGCGAGCGTGGCCGCGCTGGGCCGGGTGGCCATCGGAGGGGGGGCCCGGGGCGTCAACCTGCACCTGGCCGCGTCCGACCTGCTGGCCCACCTGGGCGCGGAGGTGGCGGACGTGAGCCGCCCCGTGCGGGAGTAGGACCCGATGCGGGTGGCCCTCACCTTCGACGCCGAGCACCCCGACCGCCCCGGCTGTCCTCCGGGCGTCCACGACAGGGTCCTGGAGGCGCTTGCCCCGGAGACGCCGGCCACCTTCTTCCTCCAGGGCCGGTGGGCCCAGGCCTACCCCGACGCCGCCCGCAGGATCGCCGACGCGGGGCACGTGATCGGCAGCCACTCCCACTTCCACGCCCGCTTTCCCCTGCTCACCGACGAGGGCCTGCGGGCGGACATCACCCAGGCCCACCGGGCCATCCGAGAGGCCACCGGGGTTGACCCCCGGCCGTTGTTCCGATGCCCGTGGGGCCACGGGGCCAGGGACCCCCGCGTGGCCCTGGCCCTCCGCAGGCAGCGGTACGTCCACGTGGGGTGGGACGTGGTGGCCCAGGACTGGGAGCCGTCCCGCACCGCCGCCCGGGTCGCCGAGGACGTGGTCCGGGGCGCGGCGGCGTTCGGCGACGGCGCGGTGCTGCTGCTGCACTCGTGGTCGATCTCCGCGCTCGAGGCCCTGCCGACGATCCTGGGGAGGCTCCGCGAGTCGGAGGCGCGGTTCGTCACGGTCGCGGAGCTGGCCGACCGCGATCTGACCACCACCGCGAACCCGGACACGGCGTCGGAGAACCCGGCCTAGCTCGGCCCGGAGCGGGGCTCAGCGACCTCCCTGGAGCTCATCCGCGTACGTCCAGTCCGGCCGCTTCAGCCGGTACCGCTCGTCGTAGAGGAAGGCACCCTCGTCCTCGTCGAAGTCAGCGATCTTGGGGACGGGCAGGTCGCGGGGGCGGGGGCACCCCCGGCCGAAGTGCTCGGCGAACTCGGGGCCGAACACCTGGATCGCGCTCTGGGCGATGAGGCTCTCCCCGGTGGGGAGGGCACACCGCTGGGCGTCGGTCACCGTGAGGGTCCGGGCCAGGATGGTCTCCACGTCGGCCTCGGAGCCCCGGCCCCGGTCGATCCGCTCCAGGAGGTCGGTGATCGCGCCCGTTCCGTGCTTGCAAGCCGGGCACTGGCCGCAGGACTCCACGTAGAGGAACCGGGAAAAGGCCAGGGTGGCCCGGACGATGCAGGCGGAGTCGTCGTAGACCACGAACCCGCCGGAGCCGAGGGCGGACCCCACGGCTCGCATGGGGTCGAAGCCCAGGGGGGTATCGAGCTGCTGCGGAGAGATCACGGTGCTGGATGCCCCGGGGAACACGGCCTTCAGCTCCCGGCCCTCGGGCGGCCCGCCACCGACGCCGTACACCAGCTCCCGGAGGGAGAAGCCCAGGGGGAGCTCGTAGACGCCCGGGGACCGGACGTCGCCACACAGCGTGAACAGCATGGTCCCCGGGGAGTCCTCCGTACCGAAGGACCGGAACCACCCGGCCCCCTCCCGCAGGATGTGGGGGACGTTCGCCAGGGTCTCCACGTTGTTCACGGCGGTGGGGTTCGGCGATCCCGGCTCCCGGAACAGCCCCTCCATCCACGGGGGCACGACGCGCGGCAGCGGGTCGTTCCCCTCGATCACCTCCAGCAGGGCCTTCTCCTCCCCGAACAGGTACTCATCGGGCCCCGCCACGAGCTCCACCGGTACCGGGCCGATCACCTCGTGCGCGGCCATCTCCTCCATGGCCCGGCGGAGGCGCCCGACCTCCTGCTCGAAGCCGGCCTTGATGCCGATGAACGCTCGTTCGGCCCCGACCGCGTAGGCGGCGATCCCCAGGCCCTCGAGCACCTGGTAGGGGTTCAGGCGCAGGAGCCAGCGGTCCTTGAACGTTCCCGGCTCGCCTTCGGCGGCGTTGCACGCGATGTATTTCGTGCCCGAGGGATCCTCACGGACCGTCTGCCACTTGATCCCCGTGGGGAACCCGGCCCCACCCCGGCCCCGGAGGCCGGAGCGGCGGACCTCCTCGATGACCTCGCCGGGAGGTCGCTGGAGCGCCGCGGCCAGGCCGGCTCCTCCCCCACCGTCGAGATATGCGTCGACCGAGCCGACGGGGCCGTCACCGAGGAGGATCGAGCCGGGGGAACTCACGTTCCCTCCATTATCCCGGTCCTCCCCGGATCGGCCCGAGCGCCGCCGGCCGATCCGGGGGTGGTCTCCGCTTCCCCCTCAGCGGCGGAACTAGCGGCGCTTCTCCTTGACGAGCACCTCGACCTCCCCCGACGCGGAGACCGACGGGTCGGTGGTGGACGTGGCGGTCAGGATGAGCGTGTAGGTCCCCGCGGCGGTCCCCCGCGGCACCTTGACCCTCACCCGCGCCAAGCCCTCGTCTCCGGCCCCCACGGCAAGCACTTCGGGACGGATGGTGGCGGTCCAGCCCTCCGGTAGGTCTCCAACGGCCAGCTTGTACGTGTCGTCCGTGGTCCCGGTGTTGCCGACGATCACCCGGGCGACCCCGCCCCCGCCCGCCTGGATCTGGACCGGGCAGTTGGCACAGGTGACCACCACGGACGCGTCCCCGTCGCCATCGCTCAGCCGCAGCAGGAACAGCCCCTCGTCGATGCCGCTCACCGCGATGGTGCCGGACTCGAAGAACGGGTAGTTCGACCACGTTCCGGCGAACACCGGATCGCTGTGCGCCGGGAACGTGTCGAAGAAGGCCGCCGGCTCGAGCCGGGGGTTGTCGGGGTCACCGACGAAGGCGGTGTCGAGCACCCGAAGGCCGCTGGTGTAATTCGACTGGTACAGGAGCCCCTGGTGCACGTAGTTGTTGTGGTCGATCGAGATCGTGTCGTGGAGGTGCTCGAAGTGCACCGCGGGGTTCTCCAGGTCGGTCACGTCGAGGACGATCGTGCGGGTGTTGATCCCGTGCGTGACCTCATCCAGCTCGTCGTTCACGAACAGGAAGCGGTGGTCCTCCGAGAGCCACCCCTGGTGCGAGTAGGACACGTTCGGGTACTCGAGCACGCTGATGGTCGAGGGCAGCGGCTTGTTGGTGACGTCGGCGATCGTGACCTGGTCCTCCGAGGCGTTGAAGCAGATCTCCCGGCCGACGTACCGCTCGTCCGGCCCCTCGTAGATCACGCAGTGCGCGTCGTGCACGTAGGCCGCAGGGGAGTTCTCCTCCACCGGGCCGCCGACGCTGCGGGCCAGGGTCCCCGGGCCGCCGTCCACCAGGTAGCACCCCGCGAAGGTCGGCTGGGTCGGTGTGGAGATGTCCACCATGTGCAGGCCCGACAGGCAGAGGTCCGGCACCAGAATCCCGGCATTGCCGCCCACGATGTACGCGAACCCTGTGTCCTCGTTGATGGCGATGTTGTGGGCCGCCGAGTGCAGCGGGTACCAGGCGTCCCGGTCGAAGGTCTGTGGCTCGGTCACCCCCCGCAGCCTGGTCAGGTCGAACACGCTCATCCCGTGCGGCTCGGACTCGCTGACGATGAACGCGTGGTTGTCGAAGACCTTCATGTCGTGCCAGATCCGCTGGACGAGGGCCGGGTTCGGCAGCTCGCCCAGGTACACGGGGTTGGTGGGATCGGTCACCCGGAAGAACGCCGTGCCGTTCGTCTTCCCGAAGAACACGTACTCATCACCGGTCTCCGGGTCCGTCCACCCCCAGATGTCGCTGACGCCCGCGCCGTCGAACTCCTCCTGGGGCACGAAGGCCAGCAGGTCAATGCCGTCGCAGGGGAACGGGCCGGCCATCCCGTCCACGCAGGGGAGGTCCGACATCGCTTCCAGCAAGGCCAGCGGGGGCAGCGTCACGTTGACGGTGGTGTCCGCGATGACGGCGTCCCGCACCTCGAGGATGGCCTCGGTCCGCTCCAGCTCGAGTGCGGGGATGTCGGCGGCGATCGCGGTGGCGTTGCTGGTGGGCTCGTCACCCTCGCGGGGGATCTGCACGAAGGCGATGGCTCCCATCGTCTGGGCCGACCGGACCTTCTGGAAGAACGTGTACGTGGGACACTGGTCATTCGGGTTCGTCTCGCTCACCCGATCGTCGACGAGGGCGATGTTCCCCTGGATCTCCCCCGCGACCTCGGCGTAGCTGGCCGGCGTGCAGCCGGTGCCCGCGTACACCAAGTCGGCGGTCTGGTTATCGACGGGTCCGGTGTCGCCCCACTGGACCCCGGGGTGGAAGCCGACGAGGTTCTCGGGCGAGTTCACCCTCACGCCCAGCTCCGCCCCCTCCTGGAACTCGTGGTCAGGATGGGATTGCGCCGCCCCGGTCTTGGCCACGGTGAGCTCCGGATGGCCCGGGTGGCCGTGCGCGGCGGCTCCGGTGGCCCCTACCACGGTGAGGACCAGCCCAAGCGCCGTGCCCACGGCGAGCGAACGGCGAGAGATCCGGGACGCCCTGCTGCCCATGTCCTCTCCTCCCATCGCCCGCGAGCGCCCTCCAGGAAGAGGGCCAGGCGGGCATGCTCGGCTCAAGAGGTGCTTCGACGCCGGACCCCCCGAATCCTCCCTCAGGGAGCGAATCGGTCAGGGACGAGCCTGGGCTAGGCCGGGGACTCGTCCGGCCGGGCGTGGTCGTGAATGTGGGCCTCGCGGAGGTGCTCCTTCTCCGGGTCCTCGTGGGCCTCGTGCTCGTGGGAAACCGCCGGGTGGTTGTGCCCGTGGTTGTGGGACGCCACCAGGTGGGTGACGTCCTCGCCCGGGCGATCGTAGTGCGTGACGTGGACGTGCTCGTGGGCGTGGACCGCGGCATCGTGGTCGTGGGTCTCCGCCATGGAGTGCTCCTTCCGGGCCGACGCGAACCGACCGTTCGAGTGTATCCCTCCCCGACCGGTCCCGATCGGCGGCCGGGACGGGCGCCGCTAGGAGCCGGCCAGCCGGGCGGTGACGCTCATCTCCACGTTGCCCTTGAGCGCCCCGGAGACCGGGCAGTTCTCCTTGGCCTCCTCGGCGGCCTCCCGGAAGGCGGCCTCGTCGATCCCCGCGACGTCGCCGGTGACGTCCAGCGCCGACGTCGTGATCCCCGTGCCGGGGACGAAGGCGACCGTTGCCGAGACGGTCAGGCTGGTCGGAGCGTGACCCCCTTTCGCCAGCCCGCCCGACAGCGCCATCGAGAAGCAGGCGGCGTGGGCCGCCGCGATCAGCTCCTCGGGGCTCGTCATGCCGCCCTCGTCACCGGTCCGCGCCGGCCACGAAACGCTGAGCGGGCCGAAGGCACCGCTCCCCACGCTCTCGACCGTTCCGCTCCCGGTTGCCAGGTCCCCCCGCCAGGTCACCTCCGCGTGCTTCTCGGCCGCCATCGCTCCTCCCTGTGTCAGAAGGTCCTTGCGTCGCCGGACCGTGAGCTCCTTCGATCCACCCTACCGGGTCGAGGGCTGGACCACAGACGAACGTCCGGTGTTCCACCTGATACGCCGGGCACATGCCGGTGGAACCTTCCCGTCGGCCCCGCCGTCGAAGCTGCGATGGAACCGCACCGGCGAACCCTCATCGGCACGATGCTCGTGCTCCTGCTCGCCGCCACCGCCTGCGGCCGGATCCGGCCGGGTAACACCGGTACGATCGAGCATCCGGAGGGGTCCGAGGACGTGATCCTGCGGGTGGAGGACGGCGGATTCTTCGGACCGCTCGCGTGGACGTTCGGGGCCCTCCCTTCCTTCTCGCTGTACGGCGACGGGCGGGTAATCGTCCCCGCTCCCCGGATCGAGATCTACCCGCCGCCGGCGCTCCAGGGCCTCACCGTCCGGGAGGTATCCGAGGAAGGGATCCAGGCGATCCTGGCCGAGGCTCGCGATGCCGGCCTGCTCGACGGGGATCGCCGCTACGAGGGCGAGGGGCTCGACCTAGACGCCACCACCACCCGGTTCACGGTGAACGCCGACGGCGGGCGCCACGTGGTGTCCGTGTACGCCCTGGGGGACGATCCCGAGGAGGCGCCGAGCGGTGAGCGCGACGTTCGCCGGGCGCTCATGGACTTCACCTCCAGGCTCTCCAGCCTGGAGGAGTGGCTCCCGGCCGGCTCGGTGGGCCCGGAGGAGCTGTTCGCCCCCGATCGCCTGGCCGTGTTCACCAACCCCTACGACTCGGAGCAGGGAGAGTTCCTCCCGCCGCTGAATGAGGATGAGCCGGACCCCCCGCCCGAGGCGCTCCCGGAGCTCGACTGGCCCCTGGAGCAGCCGATCACCGGGTTCGGCGAGCCGGTGGAGCAGTACCAGGGCCCACCGATCCTGCTGGTTCGCTGCGGCGTCGTGGAGGGGCGGGACCTGGAGGCGATCCTGAGCACGGCCGAGGAGGCCAGCGAGCTCACGCCCTGGGTGAGCGGCGGAGAGCGCTACGCGCTGGTCCTCCGCCCCCTCCTCCCTGGCGAGCAGGCCTGCCCGGAATCGTAACCAGCGCGCGGCGCGCGAGGTGTCTGTGAGCCGCACGTTCCTGGCTTGGAGACTCGCGTCATCCCGCAACTCCCCACCACGCCAGCACCGCCACGGCGGTGAGCCCGACGGGGGCGGGGTGGCGGAACAGGGATCGAGGTGCTCGCGCGAGGGCACCCCCCAGTGCCACCGCCGCGAAGCCCGAGGACGCACCCGCGGCGACCAGGCCGATCCCCCGGGCGGCATCGCCGTGGAGGACCGAGCCCGCCAGGACGAGCGCGGATCCGACGGTGAGGAAGGCGATCGTCGTCATGTGCCACGTGGCGCGGATCATGATCTTGGTCATCCCCGGACCGCCGAAGGGGCTGGACGGCAGCCCTCCCGGCGACAGCCTTCGGACGACGAGCACCTCGCCTCCCACTCCGTGGACGGCGGCGGCCATGAGCGCGAGGGACCCGGCGACCAGCAGCGGCACGTTCACTCGGCGCCCTCCGCGATCCGGGCGATCCTTCCGAGCAAGTCTCGCCGCAGCCACCCGCTGAAGACCTTGATGAATACCCAGTAGATGGCGAAGCGACGGCGCGCCGCGTCGTCGACGCACCGCACGCGCGTCTCGGTCATCACGTCGGTCGAACCGTCGTCCCGGGGTTCGATGCGAAGCGATACCGCGCCCTGGGCCCACCCCGGGCGATCGAAGGTCCGGAAGGCCTGGAGATCCAGCGGAGCCTCCATGTGGGCCTGTTCGCGGAGCTTCCAGAATCGTCCGGTCGTGCCGGCCACCATCTCGAGCCCCGGGCGCTCGGCGAGCACGGTGAACCCCGATCCCGTGAGCGCGTCCCGGATCGGTCCCGACGGGATGCGCAGCCCGCGGATCTTGAGGAGGAGGGACGCCGCGCGGCTCGGGCGAACGTAGTCGACGGCCTGCGCCACCCAGTCCGGCGGTGCGTCGACACGTACCGCGTGACGGCTCCTGAAGTCGAACTCGGGCAGGACCTCGTCGAGGAGCGTCGTCGTGGTGGTCATCGCTTCCGTCCGGGATCGATGTGGATCACCTGCATCGCTTGCGGCGTGATCGGCTCTCCTCGGGCAAACGCCTCGATGCCGGTGTCGACGGCGGCGGCGAACGATCGCAAGGCCTCGAGGCGGCCCTCGATGAAGAGGCGCTCCCGCTCCGTTGCGCGTGAGCCTGCCCGACTGGCCCCGGCCGTTCGCGAGGTCTCGTCACACGCCGCGATCACCTGGCGGATGTTCCAGCGGAACCGCCGCTCCATGATCTCCTGCATGACGCGCCAGAAGTCGGAGGCGGCCTCGTAGTGATCCCTTCGAGAGTTCGGCACCGAGACGCGGCGCACCAGATGCCACTCGACCAATCCACGGATGTTGATGGAGATGTTGCTCTTGGAGAGCTGGAGGGCCTCGGCGATCTCGTCGAGGGAGAGGGGATGATCCTCGAGGAACAAGACGGCGAAGATGCGTCCCTGGAGCTGCGACA
Organism: Actinomycetota bacterium; assembly: GCA_050692985.1. Classification (GTDB taxonomy): domain Bacteria; phylum Actinomycetota; class UBA4738; order UBA4738; family CALAEC01; genus JBOGVZ01. The sequence continues at coordinate 8,013 of JBOGVZ010000044.1, read as the reverse complement.
GCACGCCGGAGGTGGCCGAAGCAGCGCCCATCCCCTCGATGAACACCGCCCGAGCCTGGTCCACGGATCGCTGAGCCATCTCACCATATGTTTAGCATATTCTGAACGTTCGCGCCAAACGCTACGCGCCGGCTCTTCGGATGGTGGACCCGTCCGCGTGCTCCCTGGCCCGTTCGGCGGCATCCAGGGCCCGCTGATCGTAGAGGTGGCAGGCGACCTCCACCTCCCCGGCCGGGACCAGCTCGGGGTCGATGGCCTCCTGGAATTCCACCGACACGGCGTGGTCGTCCGCGTGCATGCGTCGGACCCCGGACCAGAACTGCTCGTCCGGATCCTCCTCTCTGATCCGGTTGAGCAGCTCCAGGGCCTCCGCCCCCGACCGGCCGGCCCCGGCCGGCAGCCGCCCCGTCGGCGACGGCTGGTCGAGGGCCTCGAGGTCGCCCACCAGGATCCGTTCGGCCTCGTAGTCCTCCTCCCGGATCTGGGTCCACCTGCGCTCCAGCAGCTCCCGGAGGTCGCGGCGCTCCCAGCCGCACACTTCGAAGGCGTTCGGGCATCGGGGGTGGAACGAGCAGCCCATCGGGGGGCTGGCCGCATCCGGGACCTCGCCGCGAGGGACGTCGCGGGGAACCGTTCGCGCCGGGTCCGGCTCGGGGACGGCCCGGAGCAGGGACCGGGTGTAGGGATGTTTGGGATCGGCATAGATCGCCTCGGCGGGCCCGATCTCCACGATCCTCCCCAGGTACATGATGGCGATCCGATCGCAGAAGAACTTCGCCGTGGCCAGGTCGTGCGTGATGTACAGGTACGTGAGGTCCATCTCATCCTTCAGCCCGATCATCAGCTCCAGGATCTTGGCCCGCACGCTCATGTCCAGCATGGACACCGGCTCGTCGGCCACGAGGAGGTCCGGATCCAGGATGATGGCCCGGGCCAGGACCGCCCGCTGCTTCTGACCTCCCGATAGCTCTCCCGGGTACTTCCCCATGAATTGGTCGGCGGGGACCAACCCCATGCGCTCCATGACCCCGGCCACCCGGTCCCGCATCACCCTGGGATCCCTGGTGATCCCGTGGAGGATCAGAGGGTGGCCGATGGCGGTGAGGAGGTCCATGGCGGGGTTCAGGGAGGCGTGGGGGTCCTGGAACACGGGCTGCATCCGGCGTCGGAAGGGCCGCAGGTCGCGCTCGGGGAGGTCGGTGATGTCTCGACCGTCGTACCGGATCGATCCTTCGGAAGGATCGACGAGCCTGAGGATGGTCCGGCCCAGCGTGGTCTTGCCGCTCCCAGACTCACCGACCAACCCCAGCACCTCGCCTCGATGAAGGTCGAAGGACACGCCGTCCACCGCCTTCACGGAGCCGGCCTCCCGTCCCAGGAGGCGGTCCGCGAAGCTCCCCCGGATGGAGAAGTGGGTGGCCAGGTCTCTGACCTCCACCAGGGGGTGGCCCTCGACGGGGCCGCCGGCGGCGGGGTCAGGCTTCGTCGGCAACCCGGAACTCCTCTCGCTCGAGGGGGGCCTTGCCGCCCTCGGGTATCTCATCCTCCGGGCCGTGGAGCCAGCACAGCACCCGCTGCCCGGATGCCGCTCGCAGCTCGATCGGGTCCTTCGCCGCGCACACCTGCATGGCGTCCGGGCACCGGGGGTGGAACCGACACGCGGCCGGCGGGTCGATCAGGTCCGGCGGCGATCCGGGGATGTAATGGAGGCCGGAGGTCTGGAGATGGATGATCGACCGGAGCAGCTCACGGGTGTACGGATGGGCCGGCCTGGCGAAGACGGTCCCGGTCGCTCCCTCCTCCACGATCTTGCCCGCATACATCACCGCCACCCGGTCGCAGGACTCGGCCACGATCCCCAGGTTGTGGGTGATGAGCAGGAGGGAGGTGTCGAAGTTCCGCTTCAGATCGGCGAGGATCGCCAGGATCTGCGCCTCCACGATCACGTCCAGCGCCGTGGTCGGCTCGTCGGCGATCACCAGGGCGGGACGGAGCACCAGGGCCAGGGCGATCATGATCCGCTGGCGCATCCCGCCGGAGAACTCGTGGGGGTACTGCCGGAACCTGGTCGGAGGGATCCCCATCCCGGCCAGCGTCTCCAGGGATCGCCGCCGGGCCTCGTCCTCCCCCAGGCCCGGCTCGTGCGCCTTCAGCATCTCCCGGAAGTGATCCTCGATCCGCATCAGGGGATTGAGGCGGGTCATGGGCTCCTGGAAGATCAGCCCGATCTCCGGCCCTCGCATGCTGCGCATCCTCTTCCGGGGCAGGCCCATCAGGTTCTCCCCCCGGAACCGCACGGTCCCCTGCGTCGCCGCTCCCTGCGAGAGGAGCCCGAGGATGCCGCGGCCGAGGGTCGACTTGCCGCACCCCGATTCTCCGACCAGGCCCACGGTCTCCCCGGCGCCGACGTCCAGCGAGACCCCGTCCACGGCCCGTACGGATCCTGTCGGCGTTCCGTACCAGACCCGGAGGTCTTGGAGTGACAGGACCGGCTCGCCCATCACACCAGCCGCCGCTCCTTGCCGAGGGGCTCCTCCGGCGGCGGGAACTCCACTGCCTCCGTGCGAGCCCGTCGAAGGCGGGGGTTGATGACATCGTTCAACCCCTCGCCGAGAAGGGTCAGGCCCGTGACCAACAGGACGATGGCCAGGCCCGGCCACAACCCCGTCCACCAGATCCCCGTCCCGGCATCGGCGATGGCGCGCTGGATGTCGTAGCCCCATTCCGCGGCGTCGGTGGGCTGGATCCCGTACCCCAGGAACCCCAGGGCGGCCAGGGTGAGGATGGCGTCGGCGGCGTTCAGGGTGCCGATGACCGGGACGTTCTGGACCACGTTGAAGAACACGTATCGGCCGATGATCGTCCTGGGCCTGGCCCCCAGGGCCCGGGCCGCCTCCACGTACGGCTCCTCCCGCACGCTGATGACGTGGTTGCGGACCACCCGGAAGTACTGGGGGATGTACACGACGGAGATGGCGATGGCGGCGGTCACCACCCCCCGGCCGATGGCATCCGAGAGGAGGAAGGCGATGACGATGGCCAGCAGGAGGTATGGGAAGGCGAACAGGGCATCCATCACCAACAGCAGGACCCGGTCGGTCTTCCCGCCCACGTATCCGGAGACCAGGCCGAGAGGAACGCCGATGGTCATGGAGAAGACCACGGCCAGGATCACCACGATGAGGGCCGTTCGCGACCCGAACACCACCCGTGAGAGCACGTCCGTGGATTGAACGGTGGTACCGAACAGGTGCTGCGCGGAGGGCGCCTGCTGCTTCGCGAACCTCACGCCCTGCCCCGTTCGGTACTGATCGAAGTCGTAGGGGGCGATCAGCGGGGCGAAGATGGCCAGCGCGATGAACATGAGAGTGATGCCGATCCCCGCCCACAGCACCCACTTGGGGACCCCCCTGGCCTCTCTCACGGGCGCGAGGAACCGGCCCAGGCCGGCCAGTGCCCCCCGCCGCACGGGGGGTACGGGGGGGACATCCGCGGTGCGTCGCCGGAGGACCCTCATCGGTACCTCACCCTGGGGTCCACCCACGCATTGACGAAGTCGATGATCAGGCTGATCGTCACCACCACCAGGGCCACGAAGGTGATGATCCCCTGGACCGCGATGTAGTCGCGGTTCTCCAGGTACCGGATCAGCTCAGCCCCCAGCCCCGGCCAGTTGAAGGTCTGCTCCGTGAGGACGGCTCCCGAGAGAAGCAGGGCGAACTGCAGCCCCATCACCGTGAGCACCGGGACCAGCGCGTTCTTGAACGCGTGACGGAACACCACGTTCCGCTCCGAGAGCCCCCGGGCCCGGGCGGCCTCGATGTAGTCCCCCTGGAGGGTTTGCAGGACGTTCACCCGGATCAACCGGATGAACACGCCCCCGATCACCAAGCCGAGCGTGGTGGCGGGGAGGATCAGGTGCTTCATCACGTCGGCCAGCGCGGTCCAGTTGCCGGTGATGATGCTGTCCACGACGAACAGGTTGGTCGGGGTGTCCAGCTCGAACGTCACCACCGGGCTGGCCCGCCCGGAGGTCGGGAGCACCCCCAGCCATTTCCCGAATACCAGCTGGCCCAGGAACCCCAGGAAGAAGATGGGGGCCGCGTAGATCACGATGCCGAACGTCCGTCCGGCCACGTCTGCCGGGGTATCGCGGAACCGCCCGGCGGTCAGCCCGACCAGGATCCCGACCAGGACGGCGATCACCATGGCAAAGAGGGTCAGCTCGAGGGTGGCGGCGCCGTTCTGGACGATCATGGACGTCACCGGGCGGTTGTCGCTAATGGTCGTCCCGAAGTCGCCGGTGGCCACGTCGCCCAGGTACTCGAAGTACTGGACCACCAGCGGCCGGTCGTACCCGGCCGCCTCCCGGCGCTGCTGGAGCTGCTCCTGGGGAAGGCGGCCTCCCAGCGCAGCGCTGATCGGGTCACCGGGAGCCACCCGCATGAGGACGAACACCAGCGTCAGGAGCAGGAGGACCATCGGTACGGCCAGCGCCAGCCGTGTGAGCGCGTACGTGCGCAGGGAGGTCGTCTGTGTCGCCATCAGGCCCTGGACAGATGATAGACACGACCGGCCCGAGGGGGACCCCCTCGGGCCGGTCCGCGTACGGGGCGGCTACGCAGTCTTGCCGATCAGCCAGTACCGGAAGATGAAGGAGGCGTCGAAGGTCTCCTCGGTCCCGGTGATCCCTTCGGCCTGGGCCGCCACCTGGTCGCCCTGCCAGATCGGGATGATGGGGACCTCCTCGGCCGCGATCTGCTGGATCTGCTCGAACGCCGCCACCCGGTCGCCCTGATCGGTGGATGCCCTCTCGGTTGCGATCAGCTGGTCCACCTGGTTGTTGCTGTAGGCGTTGTTCAGGAAGCTGTCCGAGCTGTAGAAGGAGGCCAGGTAGTTGTCGGCGTCCGGATAGTCCGGGAACCATCCCAGCTGATAGGCCGGGTACGAGCCGTCGCCCGGCTGCTCCCCCTCGCCGAAGGCGGCCCCGGTGTACGCGTCCCACTCGGTGGACCGCAGGTTGACCGTGAACAGGCCGCTGGCCTCCAGCGACCGCTTGATCTCCGCGTACTCGTCGGCCGACAGGTCGCCGTAGTGGCTCGGCGTCCACCAGATCTCGAGCTCCAGCGGCGTCTCGGTCCCGGCGTCCGACAGGAGCTGCGCGGCCACGTCGGGATCCGCAGTCTCCCCGTACTCCATAGCGAAAGCGTCGATGTGCCCCGCTAGCCCGACCGGGTTCATCGAGTACAGGGGCTCGACGGTGCCCTCGTAGACGTTCTCCACGATGGCCTGCCGGTCGATGGTCATGGCGATCGCCTGGCGGACGGCCAGCTCGTCGAAGGGCTCGTGTGCCAGATTGAACACCAGGTACCGGATCTCGGTCCCGGTCCCCTCGACCACCTCGATGCCCTCCTGTCCGCGGAGGTCCTCGATCTCCGTGGGGGTGAGGTTCCGGTAGGCGATGTCCACCTCACCCTGTTCCACGGCCAACTTCAGCGCCGCAGACGTGTCGAACAGCTGCACGATCACCCGGCTGTTGGCGGGCGGCTCGCCGTGGTAGTCCGCGAAGGCCTCCAGCACCAGTTGCTCGCCGGGACGGAACTCCGCCACCTGGTAGGGCCCGGTACCGATCACGTTCTGGTCGTCCTGGACCTCCGTCTCCGAGTACGCGTCCGACGGGACGATCGCGGCCGCGGCCGTGGTCAGGATGAACGGCCAGGTCGCGTCGTCCTGGGCCAGGTGGAAGGTGACGGTGGAGTCGTCCACGACCTCGACCTCATCGAGCGACGCCAGGAGGCTGGAGGCCCCCTCGGGGTCCGCGATCCCGATGTTCCGATCGAACGAGAACTTGACGTCCTCCCCCTCGAAGGTGGATCCATCGTGGAACGTGACCCCCTGCTTCAGCGAGCAGGTATAGGTCTGGGGATCCTCGAAGTCGCAGGACTCGGCGAGCTGCGGCTCCGGAGCGGTCCCGCCCGGCGGGACCGCGAGGAGCGTCTCCATCACGTTCTGGATCACGTTCCAGGAGGGCAGGTCGTAGGAAGCCGCCGGGTCGAACGACTGCCACGGGTCGGTGGTGCCGTGGATGATCGTGACCTCCTCTGGCGGCGCCGGCTCTTCTGCGCCTTCGCCGCAGGCCGCGGCAACCAGGCCAAGGGCGGCGAGCAACACGATCAGCCGCATCGATCTCCAGGAACCATGCATGGAATCCTCCCATCGCCGGGACGCGCCCCGCGGCGGATGCACGTGGAGGCGCCCGGGCCTCTATCCTGGTACCCACGACTATAGACGAGACGACTCCGAAACGCTGAGCTCATCCGGCAGGCGTGGACATGGAGCCGGCGAATCACCCGACCAACCCCACTACGATGAACCTACCCCCGGTATCTCGGGGACGGGTTCCCGGTAGAGCTACGCATCGAAGAACCTGGACAGGTCACGGCCGCTCACCTCCTGAGCGACCGCGATGAAGTCCTCGGTCCTGGCGGAAGCGTGGCGGAAGTCCGTCGCGTATCGACGAAGGATGCCAAAGAAGGGCTCGTCCCCCACCTCCAGCCTGAGGGCGTGGAGCGTGGCTGCTCCCCGGAAATAGGTGACGAAGTCACCGAGCTCTTCTGGTCCGGTGACTTCGGCCAGGGGCCGGGTACGGTCTCCGAGTCTCCCCAACCACGCGCCGGGCAACAGGTCCCGCTGCTCGCGGCCGAGGGTCTGCTCTATCCACAGCGACTCGACGTACGTGGCGAGGCCCTCGGACAGCCAGTCATCCTGGGACGTCGCGGGGGTGACGCTGTTCCCGAACCACTGGTGGCCGATCTCGTGAGCCAGCTCCCGGTCCCCCAAGCCGGGAGATTCAGGATGTAGATGCGCATCTGCGGGGAGATGGCGGTTTCCTCCGGTGTACCCGGCACCCACGTGAACCCGAGCGTGTCGAACGGGAACGGTCCGAGGAAGCCGCTCAGGGTTTCGATGATCGGTACCGCCATCTCGAGATCGGCTCACAGCTCCTCCGGTGTTTCGGGGGAAAACAGGTTCTCGATGAGCAGTCCCTGCGGCCCCTCCTGTTGCTCGCGAGCGAACCGCCCGGTCGTGAACAGGATCCGGCTGGTCGCCGTGGGAACGTCCGATTCCCACACGTAGGTCGTCGATCCGTCGCTCTCCGCGGTCTCCTACGGGACGTGGCGAGCCCGCGTAGCTCACCGAGACCGTGAACCGGGCGTCGATGCTGAGGGGGCCCAGCGGGACGATGGTTAGCTCGCCCTCACCGGGACAGAACGGAGCCTGCTGACCGTCGACCGTGACCTCGCGGACAGGGGGGCCGGCGAAGTCCAGGTTGAATGAGGTGAGCTCCTGGCTGGCCGTGGCCTCGATGTCAACGACGGCCGAGAGGTGGTTCCGCGCCGGGTCGACCGTGAGATCGAGCGAGTAGTGGGAGACGTCGTATCCGCCATTCCCAAGGGACGGGAGGACGGGATCACCGAGCCCGCCCTCGCCCGGGGAGTCGCCACGAGAAGGACAGTCTGCGCGCTCGCCGGGGGCCCGGCGCTCGCCCGCCGAGGTGCAGCTCCCAAGGGTCACCGCCAAGGCCAGGAGACCACCGAGGAACGCGCGCATCCCGCCTCATCATCAACGCCCGCCATCGTCCGGACAAGGAGCTCAGGTTCTGCGGCGAACGTGACAGGGCCAGCCACCAGGTCGATCAGCCAAAGGGCCGACCCAGCCCGAATGCTCTATGCGCGCAGCGTAAAGGGGAGGGTAAAGAAGCCGCTCGGGGCCGGAGCCGAAGAGGCGGCTCCTGGCCGTCTGTCGCCGTCTGGCACTGGAACATGACGCTCGGAGAGGTTCGGCTCAAGGGCGTAGAGGGCAGTTTGTTGACCTGGTGTCGGAGGGGTGTCTGGTTTCACGACATAGTGCACACCTGTCTCGGGACATCGTGAACACCTCGATCGAGGAGGTGGCGCGTGTCCCTGGGACGGCTGGTCGTGACGGCAGTGAAGATGGAGGGGCGGACCAAGA
>JBOGVZ010000043.1:0-79560 GCA_050692985.1 Actinomycetota bacterium | reverse complement strand
CCTTTCGACTTCCCCACCGGTCGGGACTCGCCGGTCAGCATGGCCTCATTCACATGTGATTCGCCTTCGAAGACGTCGCCGTCCGCGGGGACCCGGCCGCCAGGGCGCACCAGCACCACGTCACCAGCAGAAAGGTCGGCGATGGGGACCTCCTCGGTGGTCCCGTCCACGACCCGTTCGGCGGTGTCGGGGAGGAGCCGGGCCAGCTCGGCCAACGCGGCGCCGGCCCGCCCGATCGAGCGCATCTCGATCCAGTGGCCCAGGAGCATCACGTCGACCAGGGTGGCCAGCTCCCAGTAGAAGCCCTCGCCGGTGGCGGTGAACGTGGTGGTGGCGCTGTACAGGTAGGCGGTGGAGATGCCCAGGGCCACCAGCGTCATCATCCCCGGCATCCGGGCCCGGATCTCCCCCACCGCGGAGCGCAGGAAGACCTCGCCCCCGTACAGGTAGATGACGGTGCCCAGGGCGAACGAGACGAGCCGGCCTCCGGGAAGGTCCGGGGCCCGGAGGCCCACCAGCTCCCACAGCCCCTCGGCGTAGGCCAGGACGGGGATCGTCAGGACCAGGCACACCCAGAACCGGTTCCGGAACATCTCGATGGAGTGCCCGGCGTGCCGGTCGTGGTCTCCGTGGGCGGCGTGGTCCTGGTGCGCGGCGTGGTCCTCGGCCGTCGCGTGGGAGGCGTGCTGGTTCATGCTCACTGCTTCGGCCGCTTGAGGTAGGCCACGATGCCCTGCGGTCCCTGGATGACCGTGACCAGCTCCCACCCGTCCTCTCCCCACTGGTTGAGGATCTCCTGGGTGGCGTGCTCGATCAGCGGGACCGTGGCGTACTCCCACTTGGGCATGCTCATCCCTCCTTCGCTCGGACCGGCGGCGACCACCCGCCGGCGGCCAGGGCGTCCAGGAACGTGTGCAGGATCCTTCCCGTGGCCCCCCACACCAGGTGGCCGTCGAGCTGGTAGGCGAACCAGGTCTGGAACTCCCCCGCAGGATCGTTCCCGCCCTCGGCCCGCTCGACGTCGGCGAAGCGGGCCACCTCGAGCTCCAGGACCTCGGCGACCTCGATGGCGCTGGGGCGCATGGGCGGGCGCCGTTGCAGCAGGCCGACGTATGGCACGATCACGTACCCGGACACAACCGTGTGGGTCGACGGGAGCATCCCCAGGACCTCCACGGCACCGGCCGGGATGGCCAGCTCCTCCTCGGTCTCCCGGAGGGCGGTGGCCACCAGGCTGGGGTCCTCCGGGTGCCGCACCCCGCCGGGGAAGGAGATCTCTCCCTTGTGGTCCCTGACGGTCTCGGTGCGCTTCGTCAGGACCAGGACCGGGTCCGGGAGGTCGATCACCGGGACCAGCACCGCGGCCGGGACGCCACCCTCCACCCGGGGTTCCGGCCGGGCCGGGGCCAGCGAACCGGCCAGCGCATCGACGATGCCGTTCACGCAGCCATCGTATCGGAGGACCGCGAGCCTGCCGGACGGCTACCACGAGGGCGGCGCAGCGACCCCGGGGTCCCAGCGGAGAAACGTGTGGGAGCCGCGATCCCCGGACGATGCGGCCGGTACCTCACGTTTCGGGAGCGGTCAAGGGCCCCGGGGTCGTGAAAGCCGCCCTCCCGGTGACCCCACGGCAGCGTTCGAGACCTACAGCAGGCCGCGGTGGGCGCCGCCGTCGACCTGGATCGAGCACCCGGTGAGGTAGGCGGCCCGCTCGGAGCACAGGAACGCCACCAGGTCGCCGACCTCGCGGGGATCGCCGAGGCGGCCCGCGGGGATGGCGTCCTCGGTGGCCCGCTGTTGGTCCTCCAGCGACCGCCCGGCCGCGGCCGCGTCCTCCTCCATCAGCGAGCGGACCCGGTCGGTCAGCACCCGGCCGGGCAGGACGGCGTTCACGGTGATCCCGTCCCGGGCCACCTCGTCGGCCAGCGTGCGGGCCCATCCGATCACCGCGGCCCGGATCGAGTTCGACAGGATCAGGTTGGGGACCGGCTGCTTCACCGCCAGCGACGAGATCACCACCACCCGGCCGTACCCGGCTTCCCGCATCCGGGGGATGGCCTCCCGGGCCATGCCCAGCGCGGAGAACAGCAGAAGGTCGGCGGCGGCCCGGAACCGGTCGTCGTCGAGCTCCTCGAAGCGCCCGGTGGGCGGCCCGCCGGCGTTGGCCACCAGGATCTGGCACCCACCCAGGGCCTCGGCCCCTTCCCGGACGAACCGCCGGGCCTCACCCTCCGCCGACACGTCGGCGGGGATGGCCACCACCATGCCCCCGGTGGCCTCGGCGATCTCGTCGCGGGTGGCCTCCAGCTGGCCGCGGTCCCGGGCACAGATGGCCACCGCCGCTCCCTCGGATGCCAGGGCCGTGGCGGAGGCCTTCCCCAGCCCCCGGCTTGCCGCGGCCACCAGCGCGGCCCGGCCGGAAAGACCCAGGTCCATGGCTCCCTGGTACCATGATCGGAGCGATGGACGCCACCCGCACCGCGCCGATCTCCATCACCGAGGCCGCGGCCGCCCACGTGCGCCGGATCGCCGAGCGCGAGGGCCGCGCCGGAGCGGCCCTGCGCCTGCGGGTCACCGCCGGGGGGTGCTCCGGCTTCTCCTACAACCTGTCGATCGAGGACGCCCCGGAGGAGAACGACCTGGTGCTCGAGGCCCACGGCCTCCGGGTCCTCCTCGATCCCCACAGCGCGCCCATCGTGGAGGGGTCAACGCTCGAGTGGAACGAATCCATGCTCGGCGGGGGCCTCAAGGTGCACAACCCCCGCGCGGTGCACGAGTGCGCCTGCGGCGAATCCTTCTCCGTCTGAGCGACCCGGTCGGGCGGTCCGGCTAGACCACCCGGCCCGGGATCAGTACCGGTCGTCCGAGGGCGTGCCCTCCGATGAGCCCCCGCCGCCGGCGTCCTCGGTGGCGGCCTCCAGGGAGCCGCCGACCGACAGGCCGCCGCGCATCCCCTGGCCGGCGTGGAACCGGCAGTAGAAAAGGACCACCCCGGAGCCGGCGAACGTCACGTCCACGGTCACGCCCTCCTGGCCGGGCTGGAGCTCCTCGTCCACGTCCTGGTCGTCGATGGTGAACGTGTGAGGGTTGTCACCCTCGTTGAACAGGCTCAGGCTGATCTGCTGCCCGGCCTCGCCCTCGAGTACCGTGGGCTCGAAGTACGAGTCGTCGAGCTCGAGTTCGAGCTCGCCCTGGCCGGCCACGTCGGCCCTCCCGTGGTCGTTGGCCTCCTGGCCGGCGATCGTGATCGTGCCACCCTCGTCCTCACCGCCGGTCACCGTGGGGTCGTCGGTCCCGCCACAGGCCGTGGTCACCAGGGCCAGGACCAGGACGACGGTCGGGACCTGCATGGCGCGCAGGCGCATGGGGTGCCTCCTCTCCGCCCTCCCAATGTAGTACGGCGCGTGCGAGCCTCCGGTTCGCCACCCGGTGAGGAACCGCGCCTATACTCGGCTCGTGGGTTCCTCCGCCGACAAGACCCAGTGGCGCGACCTATACGACGAGGTCGTGGCCACCGGCCTATGCACGGGGTGCTCAGCGTGCGTGGTGGTGTGCCCGTTCCACGTGCTGGGCTACGAGGACGACAAGCCGGTGCAGCTCGAGGACAACGCCGTGAACGCCTGCACCCACGGGGACCGGGGGTGCGACGTGTGCACCCGGGCATGCCCCCGGTTCCGGGAGTGGGAGCCAGAGATCGAGCAGCTGTTCTTCGGCCGCACCCGGCTCCCGGAGGAGGTCATCGGGATCCACCGGGAGATCGTGCTGGCCCGCTCCACCGGGCCCGAGCTGGCCTCCGGCCAGGACGGCGGCGTGGTGTCCTCGCTGCTGATCTGGGGGCTGGCCACCGGGGAGATCGACGGCGCGCTGACCTCGCAGCTGTCCGGTGAGCGTCCCTGGGACGCCGAGCCCGCGGTGGTGACCACCCCGGAGGACGTGCTGGCCACGGCCGGGTCCCGGTACACCTACTCCGCCAACCCCCTGGCCCTGACCAAGGCCATGCAGATGGGGCTGCGCCGGGTGGCCCTGGTGGGGATGAGCTGCCAGGCCTCGGTGACCGGGGCCCTGGAGGCCCGCCGCCTCAACAAGTACCGCCGCCGGATCGCCTGGACCCTCGGGCTGCTGTGCTCGAAGTCCTTCACCTACGAGGGGCTGATGGAGGAGATCGCCCAGGAGCGCCTGGGCCTGGAGCTGGACGACCTGGTCCGGGTCAACGTCAAGGGCAAGCTCCTCTTCTACACCCGGGACGGCGAGGAGCACACCTACTCGCTGAAGCAGGCCCAGGAGTTCACCCGCCCGGGCTGCATGAAGTGCCCCGACTTCGCCGCGGAGCACGCGGACATCTCCTTCGGGGGCCTGGGCCAGACCGACGGGTGGACCCTGACCGTCATCCGCACCGAGCTCGGCGAGGACCTGTGGCGGCGGGCTCTGGCCGAGGGCGTGGTCGAGGCCCGCCCGGCCTCGGAGGACCCGGCCGCCGTGGCCCTCATGGAGAAGCTGGCCGCCAAGCAGCGGAAGCGGTGGCCCGCGGACGAGGCAGCCGCCGACGCCGCCCCCGGGGTCCTGCCGGGCGGGAACGGGGACGCGCCGTAGGCCGATGGAGCTCCGGACGCTGGGACGCACCGGCGTCCGCGTGAGCGTCTACTGCCTGGGGGCCATGATGTTCGGCCCGTGGGGCAACGACGACGAGGACGGATCGGTCCGCATCATCCACGCCGCGCTCGACGCCGGGATCAACTTCATCGACACCGCCGACGTGTACTCCGAAGGCCGGTCCGAGGAGATCGTGGGCCGGGCGCTGAAGGGCCGCCGGGACGAGGTGGTCCTGGCCACCAAGGTGTTCGGCGAGATGGGCCGGGGGCCGAACCGCCGGGGCAGCTCCAGGCTGTGGATCATGCGGGCGGTGGAGGACAGCCTGCGGCGGCTGGGGACCGACTACATCGACCTGTACCAGCTGCACCGTCCCGACCGGCACACCGACCTCCAGGACACCGTGGAGGCGCTGGACGACCTGGTCCGGCAGGGCAAGGTCCGCTACGTGGGAACCTCGTGCTACCAGGCCTGGCAGCTGGTGGAGGCCCGGGCCATGGCCGACCGGCGGGGACTGGCTCGCTTCGCCTGCGAGCAGCCCCCGTACTCGGTCCTGACCCGCCACATCGAGTGGGACGTCCTGGAGGTCACCCGCCGGCTGGGCATGGGGGTCATCGTGTGGAGCCCCCTGGCCGGGGGGTGGCTGGCCGGCAAGTACCGCCGGGGGGAGGACGCCCCGGCGGACTCGCGGATGGTCCGGTTCCGGGGCCGTCCCGGGAGGCCCCAGCAGCGCTTCGACCTCGACCGCCCCGAGGTCCAGCGGAAGCTCGAGGCGGTGGAGGCCCTGGCCCCGATCGCCGACAAGGCCGGCCTGCCCCTGGCCCACCTGGCCGTGGCCTTCACCCTGGCCCACCCCTCGGTCACCTCGGCCATCGTGGGCCCCCGCACCATGGACCAGCTCCAGGACCTGCTGGCCGGCGCCGACGTGCGCCTGGACGACGAGACCCTGGACGCCATCGACGAGGTGGTCCGGCCCGGCCACACGATCGATCCGGCCGACCGCGGCTGGGAGCCGAAGTGGCTCCAGGACCCCTCGGCCCGCCGCCGCCCGAGCGGCTAGTCCAGCGGCTCCCCGGAACGCACCCGCGACACCAGCCGGAGCTCGTCGGCCACCAGCCGGTCCACCAGGAACCGGTCGCGGACGTGCTCGCGGCCCCGCCTGCCCAGCTCGGCCCCGAGCTCCCGGTCGGTGAGCAGGCGGACGACCTCGTCGGCGTAGCGGCCGGGGTCGTTCGCCTCGACCAGCACCCCGCCGGCCCCCTCGGGCATCTGGAGGGGGATGCCCCCGGCCCGCCCGGCCACCACCGGCGTGGACTTCCACAGCGTCTCCGAGACCACCAGGCCGAACCCCTCCCGGATCGACTTCTGCATGACCACGTCGGATCGGCGCTGGAACGCGTTGACCTCGATGCTGCTCACGCCGGTGACGTTCGTGGCCACGTGGATGTCCGGGTCCCCTCCGGCCAGCTCCCGTATGCGGTCGTACATGCCCCACCCCTCGGGGTCGTCCAGGGCCATGGAGCCCAGCAGCGCCAGCTGAAGTCCGGGGACGTCGTCGCGGACGGCCCGGTACACCTCGATCACCCCCAGGGGGTCCTTCCACCGGTCGAACCTGGACACCTGGGTGAGCAGGGGGCGGTCGGGGTTCACCCCCAGCCACCGGATGATCCGCTCGGGGAGGTCGTCCGGGAGCGGCATGTTCTTCGGGCTGAGCGGATCGATGGCGGGCGGGATGATCGCCGCGGGTCGTCCGGCCCACTCGGACGGGACGAACTCGGGCATCGTGAACACCAGCGCGTCGTACTCATCGACCAGGGGCGTGACGAACGCCAGCGCGTCCGGGTCCGGGGAGGACGTGTCGATGTGGGAGCGCCAGATCCACGCGGCGTCGTCGCGGCCACGGAACCGCCGGAGGGCCAGAGGCTGGGGGTCGTGCACGATCATCACGTCGTGGTGGTCGGACACCAGCTCGGCGCTCTCCCGATTCGTCGCCAGGTAGGTCTCCCGCTCGTCCCGGCCGATCTTCCGGTCCCCTCCTTGCAGGGCGTTGTGGAGACCCTTGGTGACCTCGAAGAAATCGTCGTCGCCCCGGATCAGCCGCCATTCGGCATCGACTCCCAGCGCCCGCTCCAGGGCCACGACCGAGCGCAGCAGCTCGGCGACCCCGCCCCCGAACTGGGTCGCGCTGACGTGGGCCAGCCGCAGGCCCCGGAGGCCCGAGGCCAGCTCCCGCAGGGCCTCGACCCGCTCCTCACCGATGACCTCGGCGTAGGGCTCCAGGGGCTGGGGCTCGAGGTCGACCTTCTGGAGCACGTCAGCCTCGGGGTCGGGGAGGCTCGCGCAGGGCGCCCAGGTAGAGGCCCTCGTACGCCCGGGCGGCATCCGGCCACGAGAAGCTGGCCGCCATGGCCCGCCGCTGGAGGGCCTCCCAGCGGCGAGGGTCGCGGCGGACGGCGACGGCCCGGCGGACCGCAGCCACGAGGTGACCGGCCTCCCCACCCCGGAAGGCGAACCCCAGGCCGCCCCGCGGGTCGGCGGCGACGTCAGGGATCGTCTCCGCCAGCCCGCCCGTGTGACGGACCACCGGGATGGCCCCGTACCGCAGGGCGATCAGGGGAGCCAGGCCGCACGGCTCGTAGCTGGAGGGGGCCAGGAACAGGTCGGCGCCGGCATAGACCCGCCTGGCCATCATCTCCTCGCCCGTGGCGTGATAGGCGACCCTCCCGCGGAAGCGAACGGTGGCCCGCCGAAGGGCCCGGCGATACCTCGGCTCTCCCACGCCGGCCACGACCACCTGCAGGCCCGCCATGACGAGGTCCTCCAGGGACTCGAGCACCGGGTCGAGCCCCTTCTGGCCGACCAGGCGGGCCACCATCCCCGCCACCGGAGCCCCCGGGTCGGCCACCAGGCCGCTGCGTCGCCGCAGGTCGGCCGTGTTCGCGGCCTTCCGGTGGAGGGACCGGTGGTCGTACCGGGCCTCGATCCACGGGTCCTGGGCGGGGTCGAACTCCTGGCCATCGATCCCGTTCAGGATGGCGGTCACGTCCCCGCCCCGCGAACGCAGCAGCCGGTCGAGCCCCATCCCCTTCTCGGGGGTGAGGATCTCCTCCAGGTAGCGCCCGCTCACCGTGTTCACCCGATCGGCGTGGCGGATCCCCCGGGCCAGGAGCGTGCCGGTGAAGCGGTCGCCCGGGCCGATGAGGTCCCGGTGGCTCCCTCCCCCCGGCCCCTGGAGGCCGAGGTTGTGGAGGGTATGGACGACCCTGGTCCGCGGGAACCGGCTCCGGCGAAGGGCCTGAGGGACCAGGCCGAGGTGCCAGTCGTTGACGTGGACGATGTCCGGCACCCACCCGGACGTGCCCGGGTAGGCCGCCACCGCCTTGGAGAACAGGATGAAGCGGGCGTCGTCGTCGGGGTAGCCGTAGATGTGGTCCCGCTCGAAGTGATCCCCGTTCGCCACGGAGTACACCTCCACGCCCCGGTACGTCCCATGCCGCAGGAACCGGACGCGCTCGGTGGACGGGCCCAGCGGAACGGCCACCGAGCAGGATGGATCGCCCGGCCCCACCGATGGGTAGTGCGGGAGGATCAGGCGGACCTGGTGCCCCCGGGCGGCCAGGGCCCGGGGCAGGGCGCCACCCACGTCTCCCAGCCCTCCCGCCTTGGCGAACGGGTAGGCCTCCGCCGCGGCGAACAGGACCTTCAGGCTCCGCCGGCGCACGGCGCGGAATCTACCACGCGGCCGTCCGGGCCCCGCGGGGCCAGCCGCAGGGGGGGCGGGGGCCGGGGGGATCCCGATGGCATTTCCCGAATGGGCTGGGGTAGAGTGGAAACCGTATGGCTCCCCCGGTCGCAGCGTAGCGGCGATGGCCCGGATCGCCCTCGACGACGTCTCGAAGGTCTACCCCGACGGCACGCACGCCGTTCGCGCCTTCGACCTGAGCATCGATGACGGCGAGTTCATGGTGTTCGTCGGCCCCTCCGGGTGCGGCAAGACCACCGCCCTGCGGATGGTGGCTGGGCTGGAGGACATCTCGGACGGGGTCGTCCGGATCGGCGACAGGGTGGTCAACGACGTCGCCCCCAAGGACCGCGACGTTGCCATGGTGTTCCAGAACTACGCCCTGTACCCCCACATGAGCGTGTTCGAGAACATGGGGTTCGGGCTGAAGCTCCAGAAGGTCCCCAAGGCGGAGATCGACCGCCGGGTCAGGAAGGCCGCCGAGGTCCTGGGGCTGTCGGAGTTCCTGGACAAGAAGCCTCGCAACCTCTCCGGCGGCCAGCGCCAGCGGGTGGCCATGGGCCGGGCCATCGTCCGCGAGCCCCAGGCGTTCCTGATGGACGAGCCGCTGTCGAACCTCGACGCCAAGCTTCGGGTCCAGATGCGGGCGGAGATCGCCAAGCTCCAGCGGGACCTGGGCGTGACCACCATCTACGTCACCCACGACCAGATCGAAGCCATGACCATGGGCGACCGGGTGGCCGTGATGAAGAAGGGCGAGCTCCAGCAGGCCGACCGGCCCCAGGTCCTGTACGACCAGCCGGTGAACCTGTTCGTGGGCGGATTCATCGGGTCTCCGGCCATGAACATGGTCCTGGCGGAGCTCGGCCGCAGGGACGGCAACGCCACGGTGTCGTTCGGCGGGGTGTCGCTTCGCGTCGACGACGAGGTGGTGACGGCCCGGCCCAAGCTGAGGGACTACGAGGGGAGATCCGTCGTGGTCGGGATCCGCCCCGAGGACATGGAGGACGCATCCCTGGCCGGCGAGGCGCCGTCGGACCGGCGGCTCGCGGCGACCGTGGACCTGAAGGAGGCCCTCGGCTCCGAGGTCCTGATCCACTTCACGGTGGACGCCCCCATCGTGCTCACCGAGGACACCCGGGAGCTGGCGGTCGACGTGGGCGCCGAGGCCCTGGAGGACCTCGAGGAACGGGCCCGGGAAGCGACGTCGGTGTTCGTGGCCGCCCTCAACCCCAGGACCGGGGCCCGGGAGGGTGAGCGACTGGAGCTGTTCGTCGACACGAAGCGGCTCCACTTCTTCGACCCGGAGACCGGGCTCGGCATCTACGGAACGGGCTAGAGACACGGTGGGGACGGACGTCCCCGGGGAGGTGACGGGATGACACGGCCCAGCCCATGGCGATGGACGTTCGCGGTGCTCGCCTCGTTCTCACTGGTGGCCGCCGCGTGCGTGGGAGGGGGAGACGGCGACACCGAACGCGAGGTCACCGGTGACCTGTCCGGCCAGACGATCGAGGCGGCCGCGGTGTGGACCGGGGCCGAGGAAGAGCGGTTCGGCCTGATCCTCGACGCCTTCGAGCAGGAGACCGGGGCCACTGTGAACTACACGCCCACCGGGGACGACATCGCCGCGGTCCTGGGGCCCCGCATCGAGGCCGGTGACCCGCCGGACGTGGCCGTGCTGCCCCAGCCGGGCCTGCTCCTCGACTACGTGGACCAGGGCGTTCTTCAGCCGATCGAGGACGTGGCCGGCGACGAGATCGACGAGAACTTCCCCGCCGGCGTCCGGGAGGTCGGCACGGTGGACGACACCCTGTACGCGGTGTGGTTCAAGGGGGCCAACAAGTCCACGGTCTGGTACAACGTCAACGTCTTCAACGACGCCGGCGTGGAGCCCCCGGAGGACTGGGACCAGCTCCAGCAGGTGGCCCAGACGATCTCCGACTCCGGGGTGACCCCGTACTCGATCGGGGCCGGTGACGGATGGACCCTCACCGACTGGTTCGAGAACATCTACCTGCGGATCGCCGGCGGGGACATGTACGACCAGCTGGCGAACCACGAGATCGCCTGGACGGACCAGTCGGTGAAGGACGCCCTGGCCGCGTTCGCCGACGTGGTGGCGAACCCCGACCTGATCGCCGGGGGGACCAGCGGTGCCCTCCAGACCGACTTCAACACCTCGGTCACCCAGGTCTTCGCCGACCCCCAGGACCCGGACGCGGCCATCGTGTACGAGGCCGACTTCGTGGCCGGGGTCATCACCGGGGAGACCGAATCCGAGGTGGGCGTGGACGCCGACTTCTTCCTGTTCCCCTCCATCGAGGGCTCCGAGAAGCCGGTCGTGGGCGGCGGCGACCTGGCCGTCCTGATGAGCGACAGCGAGGGCGGCAGGGCGCTGATCGAGTTCCTGGCCACGCCCGCGGCGGCGGAGATCTGGGCCCAGGAGGGTGGCTTCATCGCTACCAGCGACCAGGTCGACCCCTCCATCTACCCCGACGAGGCGGGCCAGCTCGCGGCGGAGGCGTTCATCGCCTCCGGCGACGACCTCCGCTACGACATGTCCGACCTCCAGCCGTCGGCGTTCGGGGCCACCACGGGTGAGGGGATGTGGGGGCTCCTCCAGGAGTTCGTCCGCAACCCGGACGACATCGACGGGGTCACCCAGCAGCTCGAAGACGCCGCCAACCAGGCCTTCGGCGGCTAGGGAGAACATGGGCGACGAGCCCAGGGCTCGGGACCCCGAAGACCGGCCGGCCCCTCCCGGGGACCGGCCGGAGACGGCCACGGCCGGGGGGGCGGCGGCGCCCCCGGCGCCGCCGCCTCCCACGGGCCGGAAGCCCCCCGGAGGCGGCTGGAAACGCTTCCTGGTCACGGCGGCGTTCCTGTCGCCGGCCCTGATCCTCCTGGGCGCCCTGGTCGTCTACCCGATCGTGTTCTCGGTGACCCGCAGCTTCTACGACAGGAGCGGCGACGCCTTCGTGGGGGTCGGCAACTACCAGACCATCTTCACCAGCCCCCAGACCCTCACCGCGGTTCGCAACAACATCATCTGGGTGGTGGTGGCCCCCATGGTGGTGACCGCGCTGGGGTTGGTGTTCGCCGTGCTGACCGAGCGGATCCGATGGGCCACCGCGTTCAAGGTCGCGGTGTTCATGCCGATGGCCATCTCGTTCCTGGCCACCGGGGTCATCTGGCGCCTGGTCTACGACGAGAATCCTCAGAGGGGACTGGCCAACGCGGTGATCCGGGGAACCGCGGACGTGTTCCGCCAACCCGGCGAGTACCCCGGCGCGCGCCCCTCGGAGGAGCAGCGCCTGCGGCCCGAGGGCGGGGGATTCACCACGACCGACACCTTCCAGCCCGGCGACACGGCGCCGCTGGGGCTGCTGGCGATCTCCCAGGAGAACGTCCCCGCCGACAGCGCCGGAGCCGCCCAGCCTCCCCAACCCGGGGCCGGGACGATCACCGGCACCGTGTGGCTCGACTTCACCCGGGGCGGCGGGGGCGAACGGGGAGCCGTCGACCCCTCCGAGCAAGGACTCCCCCGGGTCGAGGTGCAGGCCGTCCGTGACGGGGAGGTGGCGGCCACGGCGGCGACCGCGTCCGACGGGACGTTCCGGCTCGAGGGCCTGGAGCAGGGCCAGTACACCCTGCGGCTGCCGGGATCGAACTTCCAGCCTCCGTTCGCCGGCTACACGTGGCTGGGGCCGAGCCTGGTCACGCCGTCGATCATCGTGGGCTACATCTGGATGTGGGCGGGGTTCGCCATGGTGGTGATCGGGGCCGGCCTGGCGGCCATCCCCCGGGACGTCCTCGAGGCCGCCCGGGTCGACGGGGCCAGCGAGTGGCAGGTGTTCCGCCGGGTCACCGTCCCGCTGCTGGCCCCGGTGCTGGCGGTGGTCCTGGTGACCCTGGCCATCAACGTGCTCAAGGTCTTCGACATCGTGCTGGTGATGACGGCCGGGACCGGCTCGGCGGCCCCCGCAGAGGTGATCGCGCTCCGGATGTGGAAGGCCGCCTTCGGTGGCGCTCGCGACTTCGGGCTGGGCAGCGCCCTGGCGGTGTTCCTGTTCATCCTGGTGCTCCCGGCCATGGCGTTCAACATCCGGCGGTTCCGGACGGAGGGGTAGATGGCCACGGCCACGGCGGAGGCACGGGCACCGGCCCGGCCGGCGCGGCCGGGGATGGCCCGGCGGCTGGTGGAAGTCGTCACCACCGGGCCCGCTCGGATCTTCCTGCTGGTGGTGGGGCTGCTGTGGCTGATCCCGTCATTCGGCCTCCTGGCCGCCTCGTTCCGGCCGGCCGCCGCCCAGGAGTCCGGCTGGTGGAACGTGCTCACCCGGCCGGCCGAGCTCACCGTACAGAACTACGTGGCCCTGCTGCGGGCCGCCCGGACGACCGGGGACTTCCTGGTCGTGGCCGCCGCGGCCGTGGTCGGCGCCGTGGTGATCGTGGCGGCCACGCGGCCCACGATGGCCACGGGCTGGGTCCGGATCGCCGGGTGGGCGGTGATCGGGGCGCTGTCGGCGTACCTGGTCTACGCGTTCTACACGGTGGGTGGGGTGGCGGCCCTCATCGTCGTCATCGTGGCGGTGCCCATCCTGGTGGCGGCGGCCCGGGCCGCCTTCGAGGGCGGGAGCCGGGGTCGCCTGGCGGTGACCGTGCTGCTGGTGCTGTCCCTGGAGATCATGGCCCTCATCCCCGCCGGCAGCGGCATCCTGTTCGCGCTCCGGAACTCCGTGCTGATCACGGTCCCCTCGGCCATCCTGCTGGTGCTGATCGCCGCCGGCGCGGCGTACGCGTTCGCCTGGGTCCGCTTCCCCGGGCGCGACATCGTCTTCCTCATCGTGGTGGCCCTGCTGGTGGTGCCCCTCCAGATCGGGCTGATCCCCATCGCCAACCTGTACGGTGACCTGGGCTTGTTCGGGACCATCCCCGCCGTGGTGCTGTTCCACGTGGGGTTCGGGCTCCCCTTCGCCGTGTTCCTGCTGCGGAACTTCTTCATCGGGATCCCCCACGAGCTCCTGGAGGCGGCCCGGATGGACGGGGCCAGCGAGTGGCGGGTGTTCAGCCGGGTGGTCCTGCCGCTGGGGATCCCGGCCATCGCCTCGCTGCTGATCTTCCAGTTCCTGTGGGTGTGGAATGACCTGCTGGTCGCCCTGGTGTTCGCCGGCTCCGACGCCGCTCCGCTCACGGTGGCCATCCAGCAGCAGCTGCGGACCTTCGGGGCAAACATCGACATCATCGCCCCGGGCGCCTTCATCCAGATGCTGTTCCCCCTGGTGGTGTTCTTCTCGTTCCAGCGGTACTTCGTCCAGGGCCTGCTGGCCGGGTCGCAGAAGTGACCCGGCGCCTCCTGGCGCTCCTCGCGGTGGCCGCGGTGGCCGGTGCCGTGGCGTGGCTCCGAACGGGCGGGCGTTCGGTCACCGAGGTGGCCGCCGGCGACCCCATCCCCGATGCCCCGATCGTTCGGCTGCTGCCCGGAACCCACGGCTCGTTCTCCGTCACCCGACCGGGAACGGTCGTGGAAGCGGCGCCCGGCGCGGTGGTCCGGGGACCGGTGGAGGTCCTGGCCGAAGACGTCACGCTCCGAGGCCTTCACGTCACCGGTGGCGGGAGCGGGATCACCGTCTGGCGGGTGGAGGGGGCCATGCTCGAGGACGTCACGATCCGGGGAGCGGACCTGCACGGGATCGAGGTCGTCGACGCCTCGGCCCGGATCACCGATTGCCGTGTGACCGGCTTGACCAGCCCGTACGCCCAGGGCATCGAGGTGCGCAACGCGACCACCCGGGCCCGCACCGTGGTGGAGGGATGCCGGGTGGACGGGGGCCGGGAGGGGCTGGTCACCCACTCCGCTAGGGTGGAGTTCCGGGGCAACGTCGTCACCGGGACCACGCTCCGGGCCGTGGCCATCACCGAGATGAGCGAAGGGGTGATGGAGGGCAACGAGGTCAGGGACGCGCTCGGCGTGGGGCTGTACTGCGGCGACATGTCGCACTGCGAGATCGTGGGGAACGACGTCCGCGGGGTGGAGCCCGACGGCACGGGGGTGCGCAGCCAGGCGGGCCTTGGGGCCGTGGGGTGGTACTACTCGACCCTCCGGCTGCGGGACAACTCGTTCGACGTGGCCGCTCCTAACCCGGTCCGCCTCACCCTGGGCTCGATTGCCACCGATCGGTTCCCCCTGTCGATCTGGCCCCCCGGCTGGCGAGGCGCTGTGCCGGTCCTGTGGGTGTCCGGCCTCAGCCTGCTCGGCCTGGTCCTGGTGCGGATGGGAGCGGGGGCCTGGGTTCGTCGCCGGGCCGGCCGGGTCGGGCCGGATGCCGCCGGGCTCCGGCCGGGCACCGTGGCGCTGGTTGCCGCGGGCCTGGCGGTGACGTCGTTCCACATGCTGGAGCACGTCGTGCAGGTCGTGCAGGTGTACGTCCTCGACGCCGAGGTCCGCTCCGGCCTGCTGGGCGCCGTGGTCGATACCGAGTGGGTCCACCTGGCCTACAACGTGGCCGTGCTGGCCTTCGCCGGGTGGCTGTGGTGGCTGGTCAGGCCCGGCGGCGGCGGCGCGAGCGGCCGGGCCGCCCCCTGGGCGCTGGCGGCCCTGGCGATCCAGGGGTACCACGTGGCCGAGCACGTGGCCAAGATCGCCCAGCACGTGGCCCTCGGCGTGAAGGTCGCCCCGGGCCTCCTGGGGGGCACCGCGGGCCTGGTGTGGTTCCACTTCGGGATCAACCTGGCGGTGTTCGTGGGCATGGCCGTCCCCATGGTCTCGCTCCTCCGGCGCCGGGCGGGCCAGCGCAGCGAATCGCGGCGCGTCCCTGCTCTTCCGGAGGCAGCGCCGGCCACGTAGCCCGCGATAGGCTCGGCAGATGGCCAAGGGGGCGGGGAAGCGGCAGGGGCGGGTTGGACGGGCCGTCGAGCGGGTGGCGCTGGGCGCGATCATGAGCGTGGCCGCGTTCGTAGTGGAGCGCCGCTTGCTGAAGGTCATCAGAGGTCGTGGCCGGGGGGAGCCGACGCGACCACCGCCGGACCGCGAGCGGCTGGGCGTCACCATCGAGGACGCGAACGGTGGGCTATCGGTATCGACGGAGGAGGTCCACCAGCAACCCGGCCGTGACCGTACCGCCGAGGCTGCCCAGGACCACCGGCACCCACCCGGCGACGTCTGAGCTGGCCGTGATGGCCGCCCCCACCAGGGTCCCCCCGGCGATCAGCGCCAGCGCCAGCCGGCGGCTGGCCCGGCGGATGGTGCCCTCCAGGCCCTCGGTCCCCCGGAAGTAGACCTGGAGCTTGGGGCCGGGACGGGCCCCGGACAGCCGCTCCACCGCCTCCATCAGCCGGACCAGGCGGGTTCGCAGCTTCTGTCCCTCGTAGAACAGCCACCGGGGGTCGGTCCGCTCCCGGAGACGGCTCATGAACCCCTTCATCATGAAGTCCCCGACCACCGACAGCGGGTCCAGCTGGGGGTCCAGCTCCGCGGTGGCCAGCTGCATCTGGGCCAGGGCCTTCCCGGTCAGGGCCAGCGAGGCCGGCATGCGGACGCCGTGCCGGATCGAGATCTCGGTGATCTCCTGGAGGATCGGGCCCAACTGCATCTCCCGGAGGGCCACGCCCCGGTACTTCGACATCATCGCCCCCACCTCGGCCTGGAAGGCGTCGACGTCCAGGTCCGTGCGCTGCTCCTCCCCCGCCAGCATCAGCACCACGTCCGACAGGAACGACACGTCTTCCCGCCAGAACGCCATCAGCAGCAGCACCATCAGCTGGCGGGTCTCGGGGTCGACCTCCCCCACCATGCCCAAGTCGAGGAAGTAGATCTTGTCGTTCCACCACATCATGTTGCCGGGGTGGGGGTCGGCGTGGAAGAACCCGTCGGTGAGGATCTGCTGGTAGTAGGACTCCAGGAGCTGGCGCGCCGCCTCGGTGCGGGCCGGACCCTCGGGAGCCTGGCGGATCGAGATCCCCTGGACCTCTTCCATCACCAGCAACCGGTCCGTGGAGAAGTCGGTGTGGACGCCGGGGACGTCGAGCCGCGAGAACGGCTCGAGCACCTCCCGAAGGCGCCGCAGGTTCGCCGCCTCCTGGCGGAAGTCGAGCTCTCGCCGCAGGGAGGCGGACAGGTGCTCGATGATCGTGGGCATGTCGATCACCTGACGGAAGGCCGAGCGCTCCGCGGTCTTCTCGGCGAACAGCTCGAGCAGGCCGAGGTCCTGGAGGATGTCGGTCCGGGCCGTGGGCCGCTGGACCTTGGCCACCACCCGCTCCCCGTCCGCCAGGGTGGCCTTGTGGACCTGGGCGATGGTGCCGGCGGCCATCGGCTCGGGGTCGATGCTCTCGAACACGTCCTCCCACGGGACGCCCAGCTCCTCCTCCATCACCCGGACGACCTGTTCCTCGGTGAGGGGCGGGACCCGGTCCTGGAGCGTGGACAGCTCCTCCACGAAGGCCTGGGGCAGGAGGTCCGGCCGGGTGGACAGGATCTGCCCCATCTTGGCGAACGTGGGCCCCAGCTCCTCCATGGCCGCCCGCAGGCGCCTGGCCCGCTCCCGGACGGTGGCCTCGTCGCCGCTGCGAGCCGCGGTGAACAGCTCCTGGAAGCCCTGCTTGGCCAGCACCCGGCCGATGCGGGCGGCCCGGCCCAGCAGGCGGCCCTCTCCCTCGGGAGGAGCCTCCCGGGACGTGGCGGGCATCACCGGGACCGCCCCGCCCCGCCTGCGCCCCCCGTCGCCGGTTGGCTCCGCGGTGTTCACGATGATCACCGAGCACCTGGCGTTGTGCGACACCCGGTTGGGCACGTTGCCCAGTAGGAAGCTCTTGCGCCCGGCCATCCCCACGTTGCCCACCACGACCACGTCCACGGCGGCCTCCTCGGCGGCCTGGACGATGGCCCGGGCCGGGTCCTCATCGACCACCACGCGGGCCCGTCCCCGCTCGCCGGCCACCTCTTCGGCCTGGCGGGTCAGCTCGATGACGTCCTGCTCGTGGGAGGGCTGCGCCGGCTGGCCGTCCGCGTCTCCCTCCAGACCCCCGGGGAGCACCACCTGGAGCAGGATCAGCTCGGCGCCGTAGCGCTCGGACATGTCGGCCGCCCAGCGGACGGCGTTCGTGGCGCTCTCGGATCGGTCGGTGGCCACGAGGATGCGCCGGACCGGGCCCGGCGCGTCCTTCACCCGGCGCTCCCCGACTCGTCCAGCTCGGGGTCGGCCACGGGCGCGGCCTTGTCGCCGCGCTCCTTGTCGATCAGCTGCCACAGCCACTCTCCCCAGGCCCGGACCTCGGGCCACGACTGCCAGAACTGCTCCACGCTCAGGTCGCCCATGGCTCGCCACGCCTCGGGCGGCTTGATGGACGCGGCCACCTCCTGGAGCCCGGTGATCGACTCGTTCAGGGTCTCTTCGAGCTCGTCCATGTCTCCCTCCTAGCCGGTGTCCAGTCTAAAGGCGCCGACGGTTCCCAGCCGGGCCGCCGGGTAGAGTGGATGACATGAGCCCGAACCGGCTGGCGCAGGCCACCAGCCCCTATCTCCTCCAGCACGCGGACAACCCCGTGGACTGGTACGAGTGGGGGCCTGAGGCCCTGGAGGAGGCCAGGCGGCAGGACAAGCCCATCCTGCTGTCGATCGGCTACGCCGCCTGCCACTGGTGCCACGTGATGGCCCACGAGTCCTTCGAGGACGAGGAGACGGCCCGGCTCATGAACGAGCGCTTCGTGTGCATCAAGGTGGACCGGGAGGAGCGGCCGGACATCGACGGCATCTACATGGACGCGGTGCAGGCCATGAGCGGGCACGGCGGATGGCCGATGACCGCGTTCCTGAGCCCGGAGGGCGAGCCGTTCTATGCCGGGACCTACTTCCCGCCGGAAGACCGCCACGGGCTGCCGGGCTTCCGACGGGTGCTCGAGGCGGTGTCCCGGGCGTGGCGGGAGCAGCGGGAGGACGTGGTCCGGCAGGGGAAGCGGGTCGTGGAGGCCATCGGCCGAGGGGCCGGCGGCGGGCCGTCCGAGGAGCCGCTGGGGGAGGGTCTCCTCCGCGACGCGCACCGGGGCCTCCGGGAGGCGTTCGACCGGGAGCGAGGCGGGTTCGGACGGGCCCCGAAGTTCCCCCAGCCGATGACGCTGGAGTTCCTGCTGCGGTGCCACCTGCGGAGCTACGAGGACAGCCTGGAGATGGTCACCACCACGCTGGACGGGATGGCCGCCGGAGGCATCTACGACCAGCTCGGCGGCGGCTTCCACCGGTACTCGACCGACGACCTGTGGCTGGTCCCCCACTTCGAGAAGATGCTCTACGACAACGCCCAGCTGGCCCGCCTGTACGTCCACGCCTGGCAGGTGACCGGCACCGAGCGGTACCGGGACGTGGCCGCGGAGACGCTCGGCTACCTCCTGCGGGAGATGCGCCACCCGGAGGGGGGGTTCTTCTCCGCCCAGGACGCCGACTCGGAGGGCGTGGAGGGCAGGTTCTTCGTGTGGCCGTGGGACGAGCTGACCGGCCTGGTCGGGGAGGACATGGCCCGGTCGCTCGGCGCCTCTCCGGAGGGGAACTGGGAGGGGACGAACATCCTGCACACCGCCCACGGCGTCGACGAGGACACCCGGCGGCGGCTCCTCCAGGTCCGCGAACGGCGGGTCCGGCCGGCCACCGACGACAAGGTCCTGGCTTCGTGGAACGGCCTGGCCATCCAGGCCCTGGCCGAGGCCGGTCGAGCGCTCGGCGACGAGCGCTTCGTGCGGGCGGCGGCCGAGGCGGCCGACTTCGTCCTCACCGCGCTGCGGCGTGAGGACGGGCGCCTGCTGCGGGCCTGGCGGGAGGGGCGGACCAGCGGGCCGGCCTACCTCGACGACCACGCCATGCTGGCCGCGGCGTGCCTGGCGCTGTACGAGACGACGTTCCAGGTGCGGTGGTTCACCGAGGCCCGGCGGCTGGCGGACGACATGGTCCGGCTGTTCGAGGATCCCGAAGGCGGGGGCTTCTTCCAGACCGGCACGGATGCGGAGCGCCTGGTGATCCGGCCGCGGGAGCTGTTCGACAACGCCGTGCCGTCCGGCAACTCCGTGGCCGCCGAGGTGCTCCAGCGACTGGCCCTCCTGACGGGTGAGGCCGCCGACGAGCGGGCCGGCGTGTCGGCCCTGCGAGCGGTGCGCGGCCTGCTCCCCCGGGCGCCGGCCATGTTCGGCCAGGCCCTCGGCGCCCTCGACCTGTACCTGTCGCCCTCCCGGGAGATCGCCATCGTGGGAGACCCCAAGGCGGAGGACACCCGGGCCCTGGTCCACGAGGTGTGGAGCCGTTACCTGCCGAACGTGGTGCTGGCCGTGCGGGCACCGGGGGACGACGAGTCGGCGGAGGCCGTCCCCCTCCTGGCCGGCCGCGAGCCGCTGGACGGCCGGGCCGCCGCCTACGTGTGCGAGCGGTTCGCCTGCCGCACGCCCGTGGCCGACCCGGCGGAGCTCACCGCCCAGCTCTGATGCGGCCGTTCAACGAAGGGCCGCCGGAGCCGCCCACGGCCGAGCGGGGCTAGGCGACGCGGCCGGGTGACCCGTCGGGGGCGGTGAACGGCAGCCCCTCCTGGACCCAGGCCTCGCTCCCGCCGGCGATCACGTGCGCCTCGTAGCCCCGGGCCTCCAGCATGAGCCGGGCCACCTCGCTGCGGTTGGCGGTCTTGCAGTACACCACCACGGGCTTCGACGGGTCGAGCCCCTCCATCCGCCCCGCGAGGAGCTGTTGGAGCGGGATGTGCACCGCCCCCTCGATGCGTCCGGCCTCCCACTCGAACGGCTCGCGGACGTCGAGGAGCTGGACCTCGTCGCGGCGCTCGTGCACCTGTCGGGGATCCGTCAGGTCGCTCATCGGTACACCTCCCCAGAGATGCTAGCAGCGGCCCCGGGATCGGGAGGCTCCTCCAGGGTCACCCGGAGCAGGCGCTCGAGCCGCGGGACCGTGCGTTCGGCGTGCTCGTGCACCAGCCCGCGCATGCCCACGCCCCGGGCGGCCTTCACGTTCCCCTCCACGTCGTCGACGAACACGCACGCCCCTGGCGGGAGGCCCAGCCGGCCGGCGGCCAGGCGGAAGACCTCCGGATCCGGCTTGCGGATCCCGACCTCCCCGGAGATCACCACCGCGTCGAACAGCTCGTCGAGGAGCTGGCGCGGATAGGGCTCCACGCCCCACGAGTTCGACAGCAGCGCGGTCTTGACCCCCCGGCGCCGGGACGCGTGGACCGCCTTCACCATGCGCAGGTCGAAGTGCACACCCCCGAGCATCCGGGACAGCAGATCGGTGGGGTCCAGCGGATGGTCGAGGTCCTCGGACAGCGCCTCGGCCAGCCGCCGCTCGAACTCGCGGCGGTCCATCCTCCCCGTCTCCATCCGGGCCACCAGCGGGTCCGGATCCGTCCCCACCCCGTACGACGCCCGGAGCACCCCCTTCAATCGCTCGTGGTCGATGCCCTCGGCCTCGCAGAAGGAGCGGAAGGCCTCGTCGATCGAGGTCGTCAGCACCCCGCCGAAATCCACGATGAGCGCCCGGAACCTACGGCGCCACACCCGCGACCTCCAGGGCCCGGCGGGCCAACCTGGGAACACCGTCCTCCATCTTGGCGAAAAACGGGTCGTCGGTGACCCCGGCCAGGTGGCGGGCGTACGACCCCTCCAGGAGGATGGCCAGTTTCCAGGTCGCCAGCACATGGTAGAAGTCCAGGTCTTCCACGTCGCGCCCGGACGCCCGGGCGTATCGGTCGATGAGCTGATCGCGGCTGTGGAAGCCGGGGCTGCGGGTGGGGGCGAACCCCTCGAAGCTCTCGTCCACCTCCTCCCCCGGTTCGTGCCAGAACGAGATCAGCCATCCCAGGTCGGCCAGCGGGTCGCCGATCGTGGACATCTCCCAGTCCAGGATGGCCATCAGCCGGGCCGGAGGCTCCGGGCTGAACACCACGTTGTCGACCTTGTAGTCGCCGTGCACGATCGTGGAGGAGCCGGAGCGCGGGAGATGGGCCCGCAGCCACTCCCCCACCCGGACCAGGGCGGGCACGGGACGGGTGAGCGGCATGGTCAGCTCGAGCTGTCCGGACCACCTACGGAGCTGGCGCTCCAGGTAGCCCGACGGACGGCCCCACCCTTCCAGGCCCATCTCACGCCACTCGACCGAGTGGAGCTCGACCAGGGCGTCGACCATCTCTTGGCCCAGCCGCGCCCTGGCCCCCCGGTCCTCTTCCAGGTAGCCGGGGAGCCGGTCCCGGATCACCACGCCCCCGGCCCGCTCCATCACGTAGAAGGGGGCCCCGATCACCCCGGGGTCCTGGCAGGCCACCAGGGGCCGGGGGGCCCGCACCGGGGTTTCGGCCAGGGCGGCCAGCACCCGGTGCTCCCGCAGCACGTCGTGGGCCGTGGGGAGGAAGGCTCCCCTGGGGGGCCGCCGCAGCACCCACTCCAGCCCCGACCGGCGAAGGAAGAAGGTCTCGTTGGAGTGTCCGGCCCGGTGCCGCTCCACCTCGAAGGGACCGGTTCCGGGCATCCGGTCGTCCAGGTAACGTGACAGGGCGTCCGTGTCGACCAGGGGGCCGGGGGCGCCGGCGGGTGTGGGGGCTCGATCCTCCATCGACGCTCATTGTGCCCCAGCCGACGGGAGAGCCGAAACCAGGGTAAGGGGAGGGCGATGTCGGACACCGGACTGCCGAGGAGGTGGCGATCGGGGCCCACCGTGCTGGCCCGGGTGGTTAGGAGCACGGTGGACGATCGCATCACCGGCCTGGGCGCCGAGGTCGCGTTCTTCCTGCTTCTGTCGTTCCCACCCGCGCTCCTGGCCATCATGGGCAGCATCGGGTGGGGGCTGATGGGCCCGGAGGTGGTGGACCGGCTCCGGGACCAGATCCTGACCGTGGGGGGCCTGTTCCTGACGGAGGAGACGGTCGTGCAGATCCTCAACCCGGCCGTCGATCAGGTGCTGGCCGAGGGGCGGGCGGCCGTGGTCTCGGTGGGGATCGTGCTGTCGCTGTGGTCGGCCTCCAGGGCCACCACCCGGACCATGGATGCCGTGAGCATCGCCTACGACGTGCAGGATCCTCGTCCCGGCTGGAAGCGCCGACTGCTGGCCCTGGTCATCACGGTGGTCGGGATGCTGGCCGTGGTGGTGGTCTTGCCGATCCTGGTGGCCGGTCCCCGGTTCCTGGAGACGCTGTCCTCCCCCCTGGGGATCACCGAGGCCGTGGCCGCGGCGTGGCGGGTCCTGTACTGGCCCCTGGTGGCCCTGCTGGGGATCGGGCTGCTGGGCACCTTCTTCCACCTGACCACCCCGTGGCGGACGCCATGGCGCCGGGACCTCCCGGGCGCGACCCTGGCGGCAGTGCTGTGGCTGGCCGGGGGGGCCGCGCTCCGCTTCTACGCCTCCCGGTTCCTGGACATCGGCGTGTTCGGGCCCCTGGCCGCCCCGGTGGTGTTCCTGCTGTGGCTGTACGTCACCGCCGTGGCCGTGCTGGTGGGGGCCGAGGTGAACGCGGAGATCGAGAAGGCCTGGCCCACCAGGGGCTCCCCCCACGCACCGGGGACCCCCGTCCCCCAGAAGCGCGGCCGGGCCGCCTGATCGTGCGCCGGCTCCCGTGGCCACGTCGCCACGCCCCCGGCGATCCGATGCCGCCCACCGGGATCCGGGCGATCCTTTCCGATCCCGCGGTCCGGATCGTCATCGCCATCATCTTCATCACCATGCTGGGGTTCGGGATCGTGGCCCCGATCCTCCCCCTGTTCGCACGATCGTTCGGGGTCACCTACATCGCGGCGGGGCTGCTCATCTCGGCCTTCGCCTTCGCCCGGCTGGTAGCCGGTCCGGTGGCCGGTCCATTGGTCGATCGGTTCGGCGAGCGAACGTCGGCGGCCACGGGCGTGGCCATCGTGGGGGCATCCTCGCTGCTGACCGGACTGGCCCCGACCTTCCCGCTGGCGGTGACGTTCCGGGGGGTGGGAGGAGTGGGTTCGGCCCTCCTCCTCACCTCCCTGATCAGCTACCTGATGAAGGTGGTGCCGAAGGACCGGATGGGCCGCACCCTGGGCCTCTACTACGGGGCGTTCAACGCGGGAGTGATCGCCGGTGGGCCGATCGGTGGACTGATCGCGGACCGGCTGGGGCTGGCCAGCCCGCTGTTCTTCTACGCCGGCCTGCTGTTCGTGGCGGGCATCCTGTTCCTGTGGCTGGTCCGGGATCCGGGTTCCCGATCCCCCCACCTCCCCGGCGGCCCCCGGGACCGGGAAACCGCCACAGCATCGCGGGCGGTCAGGGACCTGTTCAAGGTGAGGGCCTTCGTCACCACCATCTCCCTGAACTTCGCTTACCTGTGGATGGTCGCCGCCGTCTTCCAGACCCTGGTCCCCCTGTTCGGCCAGGATGAGCTGGGGATGTCACCGGCCGCGATCGGTGTCGTCTTCTCGGTCGCCCTGGCCATCGAGCTGCTCGTGCTGTACCCGGCGGGACGGACGGCGGACCGAGCCGGCAGACGGCTCGTGGTGATCCTGGCGATGGCGGCACTGACCATCTCCGTGGCGGCGCTGGGGGTCGCCTCCAACCCCCTGGTCCTCGCCGGGTTGATGGCCGCCGTGGGGGTCGCATCCGGCTACGCCGGAGTGGTCCCGGGCGCCATGCTCTCGGATGTGGCTCCCCGGGAGAGATCGGGAACGGCCGTCGGGATCTTCCGGTTCGCCGGGGATCTGGGGTTCACACTCGCTCCCCTGGTGGCCGGATCGGCAGCCTCGGCCTTCGGGTTCCGGCCCGCGTTCCTGGTGGTGGCCCTCCCCGTCGGGCTGGCCCTGGTCCTTGCCGTGGGAACGCCCGAGACCCTCCTGCGGACCGGGCCGATGGAGCCGGGCACGCCAGGGCGGGAAGCGGGAAGCGACGGCTGACGGATCCGCGGAGGACGGTCAGGCCAGGTCGCCGAGGGCCCGGCGGGTGGTGCCGGTCTCCGCGGCGGCCTTCAGGAGGTTGCGGGCGATGACCATCCGGTGCACCTCCGACGGCCCGTCGTAGATCCGGGCGGCCCGGGCGTCGCGGTAGAACCCCTCCAGCGGCAGGTCGCCGGAGTAGCCCAGCGACCCGTGGACCTGGATGGCCCGGTCCACGATGTCGCCCAGGGCCTCGGACACGAACACCTTGACGAACGCCACCTCCTGCCGGAAGTCCAGCTCGTTCTCGATCTTGTAGGCCGCGTGGAGCACCATCAGCCGGGCGGCGTACAGCTGGAGCGCGGAGTCGGCCAGCATCCACTGGATCCCCTGGTGCTCGGCCAGGCGCTTGCCGAAAGCCTCCCGCTCCAGGGCCCGGGACGCGGCCATGTCCAGGGCCCGCTGGGCCACCCCGATCCACCGCATCGCGTGGGCCAGCCGGGCGGGGCCCAGCCGGGCCTGGGCCAGGGCCAGCCCCCTGCCCCGCCGACCCAGCATGGCGTCGCCGGGGACCCGGCAGCCCTCCAGCAGGACCTCGCAGTGGCCTCCGGGGCCGTGGGTCCCCATCACCGGGATCTCCCGCACCACGTTCCACCCCGGGTTGTCCGCGTCCACCAGGAGCAACGAGTGCCGGGCGGAGCGGTGCTCGGCGTCCGGATCGGTGACGGCCACCACGATGGCGAAGGCCGCCCCGCCCGCGCCGCTGATGAACCACTTCTCCCCGTCGATCACCCACCCGTCGCCATCGGGGACGGCCCGGGCCCGCAGCATTGTGGGATCGGAGCCCGCGGCGCGCTCGGTCATGGCGAAGCACGACCGGATCCGGCCCTCGGCCAGCGGGCGGAGGTACCGCTCCTTCTGCTCGTCGGTTCCCGCGTGGAGCAGCAGGTGCATGTTCCCCTCGTCGGGAGCCATGGCGTTCAGGGCCAGGGAGGCCAGGTAGGAGGCGCCGCACTCCTGGGAGACCAGGGCCATCCCCAGGGGGCCCAGGCCCATGCCCCCCCACTCGGGGGGAAGGTGCGGGGTCCACAGGCCGGCCGCGCGGGCCTTGTCCCGGAGCGGCTCGAGGATCTCGTCGAGGTTCTCCTCGGTGAGCTCGCCCTCCACCGGCAGGACCTCGTCTCGGACGAACGCGGCCACCCGCGAGCGCACCTCGTCGAGCTCGGGGGGAACCCGGAAGTCGATCACCGGCCCATTGTGGCCGGGGGCCGGTGCCCGCGCGACCCCGCCCGGGCCCGGGAGAACTCCCGGACGCTGCGGGGCAGGAACGGCAGAACCGTCCGGGAGGCGGCCGACGCCGCGGCCAGCGCGGCCCGGGCACCCGGTCCCGACCGAAACCCGAACAGCTCTCGGACCCGGGCCGGCAGGAGGGCCACCGTGAGCACCCGAACCGCTGCCGTGGGGAGGCGAAGCGGGGCCGGGAGCGGCGGTCGGAGGACGTCGCGGACCAGGCGGCGTCCCTCCTCGGTTGGCCGCAGGTCCGGACCTCCCAGCATGTCCGCCATGTACCCCCGGAAGGCGTCCAGGTCGGGCGGGATCCCGTCCATCGGGATGCCGAACAGCGCCGCGGAGTCCCGGGTCTCCCGGTAGTAGGCTCTCCAGTCCGCCTGGGGCAGGGGCCGGACGAACCGCTCGTAGACCACCATCGTGGTGTCGACGAGCGTGGCGTTCACCCACAGGAGCAGCTCGGGATCGTTGGCGGCGTAGGGGCCGTCCTCGGTGGCCCCGGCGACCCGGTCGTGAACGGCCCGGATCGCCGCCGTGGCCTCCTCGGCCTCCCGGGGGGTTCCGAACACCGTGGCCAGGGTGAGGTCGATGGTCCGCCGCAGCCGGTGGAGGGCCCGGGCCGGGAAATCGCTGTGCTTGGACACCCCGGCGGCCACCAGGGGGTGGGCCAGCTGCATCACCAGGGCCCGCTGGCCGCCCACCAGCAGGACCCGTTCCCGGTGGATGCGGGACATCATCGGGGCCCTCATGGGCCCCAGCGTATAGGCAGGACTTTCCCGTCCGCGGGGCGAATCACTTCCGAAAGCCCCTTCTTCCTGCGGAGTGCCCGGAGGCTCTGTGGCCATGCTCCTCGTCAGGAGACGAGCGCGAGACCGCGCCCGCGGTCGGCTCCACGCTGCCGCCGATCCGGACGCCGCCCCCGACTCGTTCTCCCCCAAGCTGGCACCGAGCCTGACCGGGCTCGGCGGGGCCTTGACCGTGCTCGGCGCGCTGGGCATGTGGCTGCGGGAGACGCGGGTGACCGTCGAGGGGGGCTTCCCCGAGCAGGTCGGCCGGGTCCTGGGCGCCTCGGAGCCGGCCGGATGGGCGCTGGCGGCCCTGGGGATGGCCGTGGTGATGGGCTCGCTCACGTGGCGCTCGCCCGGCCTGGTGCCCAAGGTCGGCGTCGTGCTGGCGTCGGCAGGCTCGATCGGGATCAGCGCGTGGTGGCTGATGCGGCTCGACGACCGGGCCGCCTCGATGGCCGCGGCCGCCTCGGCCGACCCCCAGTTCGCGTCCTACTCGGCGACGTTCGGCTGGGGAGCGTGGCTGCTGCTGGTGGCGATCACCCTGCTGGGCCTCGGCGTGGTGGCTGGGCTGCTGCGCGAGCTCGACCTGCGGAGGGGGGGCCGGTGAGGCCCGGCCACACGCTGCTGGTGGTGTGGGTGTTCGTGGCCGTGGCCTGCGGCGGCCACACCGTCCTGGTGCGAACCGACGCCGAACGGACCGGGGCGGAGGAGGAGGAGGCCGCCGGCCCGGCGGTGGTGAAGGGGTCCGGCACCACGAAGGGAACGGGGCCCGGGGGCACCCGGGCCACCGCGGGCCCGGGCGGCCGGGGCACGGCCGGCCCTTCGGGCTCGGGCGGCCGCTGCGCCACCACCTCGAACCCGGACGAGGGGTTCACCGCCTCAACGATCAAGATCGGCACGATCCTGCCGCTGTCGGGGGCCCTGCGGCCGCTGGGGGAGCAGGTGTCCCGGGTGATCCACCGGACCAGCGAGGAGTACCTCCCCACCGTGGATCACTACCCCGGCCCGCTCAGCCACCTGAACTGGGGGTGCCCCGAGCGGCCCGGGATCTTCGGCCGGACCGTGGAGGTCGAGGTGTTCTCCCTCCAGGCCAACACCCCCGAGGAGGCCCTGGCCGGCATGCGCCGGCTCATCGACGTGGAGAAGGTGTTCCTGGTGCGGGACTGCTACCTCCAGGACAGCCTGATGGGGCCGGCCACCCGGTACCAGAACCAGCAGGGGGTGCCGGGCATCTGGTGCCACTTCGGCGGGATGCCGGTCCCCTCCTTGGCCCCATGGAACTTCAACCCGGGCATCGACCCCATGACCCAGGCCGCCATCCATACCGGGTACCTCATGAACCAGCTGGGCCGGGAGCGCCTGGCCATCCTGGCGGACCCCAACGACCAGGACACCATCGTCCCGGTGGTGCGGCGGGTCGCAGAGCACTTCGGCCATCCCATCCCCGACGACTGCGTGGTGCTGAAGCGCTCCCAGGAGGCCCCCAGCGGCATGCGCTCGGAGGTGGCCCGCATCCGCACCTGCTACGGGCCCGGCCAGAGCCCCGACGCGGTGTTCGCCGGCGACGCCCTCCAGGCGGTGTTCGGGGCGCGGGATGCCAAGAACCAGGGGTGGCGGCCGGCCGACGCGGGCGTGCAGTGGGTGTGCACGAACCCATCGTGCTGGGTGATCACCCTTGCCCAGATCTGCGGCAACGCCTGCGAGGGGATGATCACCGACTGTGCCACCCTGCCGTGCATCCCGTGGGCCGACCCCCAGAGGTACCCGTCGGCCGGCAACCTCGAGAACGTACGGCGCCAGTACCTGCCGAACGAGAACCGGGATGCCGTGACCTATGGAGCCATGGCCATCGGGGCGGGGATCTCGCTGTGGCTGACGATGACGGGACCGGACCTGTCCCGCGACGGGTTCCGGCAGACCGTGGAGGGGCTCCGCAACTGGACGGCGGGGATCGGACCGGTGTTGAACCTCGGTCCCGACGACCACTACGGGGCCCGCGCCCAGTGGCTGATCCGATTCACCGGGAGGGCTCCGTGGTTCGACGACGTGAGCGGCGACTTCATCACGATCGAGGACGTCGACGTGCCCCAGTCCCTGGTCGGAGGGTAGCGATGGGACGGCGGTTCCGAAGGTGCCTGGCCGTGGCGGGGATCGCTGCCGTGGCGGGGGCGCTGCCCGCCCCGACCGGCGGCGCGGCCGAGAAGGAGTTGTCCTTCTCGATCAAGGAGGCCCGGGCCTACGGGTTCCGCGTCCCCCTGAGGCCCGAGGTCATCGAGGCCGCCGGGCTGCGCGACCAGTTCGACCCGTGCGACCCCCAGGAGGACCCCTACGGCTGCGATCCCACACGGTACAACCACCGGCCCAATTGCCCCCCGGACGAGGCCGTGGGCCGCCGGGGGGCCGTGCCCCGCCCCCAGCCGGTCCGGGGCAGCGGGCGGGTCACCGGAGGCGCCGGCGACGAGCACGGCGCCGGGGACGCCCCGGCGCGCTCGAGCCCCATCGCCCTGAACGACCTGGTAGCCCTGGGCACCCTGGGGCGGGTGGGGGCCTCCGCCGACGCCACCGGGATGGCGTCCTCCTCGTACGTGGACCTCTCGGGCCGCCAGGACCCCGAGGCCCACGCCGAGAGCGACGCCTTCACGGGGAACGCCCCCCGGTACGAGGAGCGATGCACCCCACGGGACGGGGTGCCCGAGGACTACGTCCACGTGCTGTCCCGGTCGGCCCAGACCCCGGCCACCTCCCACCTGGCCGAGTGCCACGGCCGGGAGTGCACGTTCTTCGGCGGAGCGGCCATCGGCTCGGACGTGGAGCGGGGCGGGGCCATCGTGGACCTGGCCCAGCGCGGCGACCGGGTGGTGGGGCGGATGGAGGCCCTGCTGAAGGAGGCCTCGTGGGGCGGCGGCCAGCTCCGGGTCGAGCTGCTCCGAACCGTAGTGACGTTCGAGGCGGACGGGACAGCCGAAGGCCTGACGTGGTCGGTGGCCACCACCGCCGAGGGGGTCACCCTGGGCGGCCGGCCCATCGCCCTGCCGCCCGGGCGGATCGTGGGCGCCGGGGGCCTCCAGGTCGGGGTGGCCGCCCCGTACGTGGAGGCGGCCGGTGACGGCAGCTCCCTGGAGATCGTGGCCCCGGGGCTGCTCGTGGCCCACGAGGAGCAGTCCGCGTTCTTCGCCGGGGCGGAGCTGAGCGCCACCTTCGGCCGCCAGGCCCCGGGCACGTTCACCCCCGGCGAGGTGGGCGGCGGGACCGTGCTGGGCACGGGGACCGGCACCGACACCGGCGGCACGTTCGGGCCCGGGTTCACCCCGGGGGTGACGCAGGAGGAGACGCCGGCCGTCGAGGCCGCACCCGGCGGTGACGCCGGCGTCGTCCCCGAGCCGGCCGTTCAGGTCGTCCGGTTCACCACGGGGGCCGGCCCAATGGCCGTGATCCTGGGGCTGGCCGCGATGGCCCTGGTGCTGCTGCTGTCCCGGTGGATCGGCCGGTACCGGTGGGGCCGGCGCCTGTACGCCGTCCAGCCCTTCCGGGGGCTGGACTGGCTGTACCGGGCCTTCCTGAAGACATGACCGGCGGCGCCCCGGTCGTCGAGGTCACGCTGTTCGGCCTGTCGATCGGGGCGGTGTTCGGCCTGCTGGCCCTGGGACTGGTGCTGATCTACCGCACCACCGGGATCCTCAACTTCGCCCACTGGGCCGTGGGGTTGGTGGCCGTGATGGCCTACATCGGTCTGGTGGGGATGGGTGTCCCGACGCCACTGGCGGCGGCGGTGTCCGTGCCGCTCTCCGTGGTGGCCGGGGTGGCCGCCTACCGGCTGGTGTTCCGCAGGGTGTCGCGGGCGAACCAGATCATCGTCATCCTCATCACGATCGGGGTGGCCCAGCTGCTGTCGTCGCTGGCCGCCTTCTTCCTGGGGTTCCAGGAGTTCACCAGGCTGGCCCCGTGGCTGCCGACGGGTGCCGTGCGGATCGCCGGGGTGAGCATGCGGGCCAACGAGCTGATCACCGCGGCCTCGGCGATCGCCTTCGCCTTCGGGTTCCTGGTGTGGTTCCGCACGTCGACCACCGGCCGGGCCCTGCGGGCCGTGGCCCAGAATCGGGAGGCCGCCATGCTGGCCGGGGTCGACGACGTGAAGTACTCGTCCATCGCCTGGGGGATCGGCTCGGCCCTGGCGGGGGTGTCCCTGCTCCTGGTGCTCCCCCACGTGGTGGGCGAGCAGGGCGGGGTGCTGACCCCGTTCGACGTCTCGCCGCTGGGGACGCTGCTGATCCCCGCCTTCGGGGCGGCCCTGGTGGGGGGGCTGGTCAACCTGCCGATGGCGCTGGTGGGGGGGTTCGTGTTCGGGCTGGCCCGGGAGCTCCTCATCCTGGCCCCCAAGCCGTGGAGCGACCTGCGTTCCTCGATCGCCGCCATCCTCATCGTGCTACTGCTGCTGGCCCGGACCGAGCGGTTCTTCACGGTCCGCCAGGAGCGGGAGGCCCTGGAGGCATGAGCACCGATGCCGCCGTTCGGCGTGCGCCCACCGAGCTCCTGCCGCCGGCGCCGCCGGCGGTTCGCCGCCTGACCCCTGCCCGCGCCGGAGGGCTGGCCGCCCTGGCGCTGATCGCCCTGTTCCCGATGCCGTTCGGCGACTTCGGGTTCTTCGTGGGGCAGTACGTGGCCGTGTACGCGGTGGTGGGGCTGTCGGTGGTGGTGGTGACCGGTTACGCCGGCCTGATCTCCCTGATGCCCTACTCGTTCACGGGGATCGGGGCCATCACCGCGGGGGTGGCCATGGCCTCGTGGGGGTGGCCCTTCTGGCTGGCGGCGCCCCTGGCCGCGCTGGCCGCGGTGCCGGTTGCGGCGGTGGTGGGGGCGGCCTCCGTGCGACTGCGGGGCCTGTACCTGGCCATCGCCACGCTGACCGCAGCCGACGTGCTGGGCGAGACGTTCTTCCGGTGGGACGCGGCCACCGGCGGCGACACGGGGTGGGTGGTGACCCGGCCCGTGCTCGGCCCGATCGACTTCTCCGGCGACGCCCAGTTCTACGTTCTGTGCGTCGTGGCGGTGGGCGTCCTGGTGTGGATGGTCGAAGGCCTGCGGACGTCCCGGCTGGGCCGGGCCATGTACGCGGTCAGGGACAACGAGGTGGAGGCCCAGGCCCTGGGCATCAACGTGTACAAGACGAAGCTGGTGGCGCTGGTGATCGGCGGCATGCTGGCCGGGTTCGGCGGAGCCATGCTCGCCGGGCTGCTCCAGACGGCATCACCGTCGGCGTTCTGGTCGCCGGCGGTGCAGATCACCTCGATCCTGTTCGTGACGCTGGTGGCCATCGGGGGGATCGACCGGGCCCTGGGCGCGCTGTTCGGGGCCCTGGTGATCGTGGTCCAGCAGCAGATCTTCGGCGGGGCCGTGTTCTTCTTCGCGTTCATCGGGATCTACGCCTCCGTTCTGCTGATCGTGCTGCTCCGGTTCCGCCCCGGCGGCCTGGTGCAGATCGGCCGGATGCAGTGGGAGCTGATCCGGCGGCGCCCGGCCCTGGGGACGTCCCTGGCGGTGGGGGCCATCGCCGTCAACGTCGGCCTGGCCTGGCTGTTCGTGGAGCTGTCGTGAACCCCGTCCTGCGGACCCGCGACCTGTCGAAGCGCTTCGGCGGCATCACCGCCCTCGACGAGGTGGACGTGCGGGTCGAGCCCGGAGAGATCGTGGGGATCCTGGGGCCGAACGGGGCCGGCAAGACCACGCTGTTCAACGTGATCAGCGGGTTCCTGTCACCGGACCACGGCCGCATCCTGCTGGAGGAGGAGGAGGTCGGCCACCTCCTCCCCTACGAGCGGGTCCAGGCCGGGATCGGCCGCACGTTCCAGCACGTGCGGCTGTTCCGCAGCCTCACGGTGTACGAGAACCTGCTGGTGTCCCAGCACCGCCACCTTTCGTCGGGGTCGTTCGCCGCGATGCTGCGGCTCCCGGGGTTCCGCCGCGACGAGCGGGAGGCTCGCCGGCGAGCCGACGCGATGCTGGACCTCATCGACCTCCGGCCGTGGCGGGACGCCCGGCCCGGCGAGCTGTCCTACGGGACGCTCCGGTTCCTGGAGCTGGCGTCCGTGCTAGCCCTGGATCCCAAGGTGTTGCTGCTCGACGAGCCCGCGTCGGGCATCGCCCAGAAGGAGGTCGAGTCGCTGGGACCGCTGCTGCGTCGGATCCGCGACGAGCGGGGCTGCGCCCTGGTGCTGATCGAGCACGACATGAGCCTGCTGCTGTCGGTGGCGGAGCGCCTGTACGCCATGGACTTCGGGGCGGTCATCGCCCAGGGCCCGCCCGACGAGGTCACGTCGGACGACCGGGTGCTGGAGTCCTACCTCGGCCGGACCAGGAGGGAGGCCGGTGCTTCGGCTTGAGGGCGTCGAGGCCTTCTACGGACCCATCCAGGTCCTGTTCGGCATCGACCTCGAGGTGGCCGAAGGGGAGATCGTGGGCCTGCTCGGCACGAACGGCGCCGGGAAGACCACGATCCTGCGGGCCATCTCGGGCGTGGTGCCGCCCACCGCCGGGACCGTCACCTGGGACGGCCACTCGCTGCTGGGACTGCGCCCGGCCACGGTCGTCCGCCGCGGCGTGGTGCAGATGCCCGGGGGCCGGGGGGTGTTCCCCGGGATGACGGTGGAGGAGAACCTGGACATGGGCGGGTTCCTGTACGGCCGGAACAAGGCCCTCCGTCGCCAGGCCATCGACCGCGTCTACGAGCTGTTCCCGGTGCTCCGGGAGCGGGGGCGCCAGGTGGCCGGGACCCTGTCGGGGGGCCAGCAGCAGATGCTCACGCTGGCCAAGTCCTTCGTGATGCAGCCCCGGCTGCTGCTGATCGACGAGCTGTCGCTGGGACTGGCCCCGGTGGTGGTGGAGGAGCTCCTGGAGACCGTGCGGCGGCTGAACGCCGAGGGGGTGGCCGTGCTGCTGGTCGATCAGCACGTCGACATGGCGCTCGACGTCGCCTCCCGGGCGTACTTCATCGAGCGGGGGGAGATCCGGTTCTCCGGCCCGGCCGAGGACCTCCGGGGCCGGGACGACCTCCTGCGCTCCGTGTTCCTCCGCGGCGAGACCGCCGCCGCGGGCCGCACGCGTGGCTGACCTCCTCGACCTGGCCGAGCGCCTGTGGCGCGGCCAGGCCTCCACCGAGGAGCACCATCCCCTGTTCGGCGAGGTCGACGCGGCCGAGGTGGGGGCCGGCGTCCTGTTCGTGCGGGCCTTCGGCAACGTCACCGCCGTGCGTGCGGACGACGGCCTGGTGCTGGTGGATGCCGGCAGCGCCATGACCGCCGCCCAGGTGCACCAGCGGGTGCGGGCCTGGTCCGAGGAGCCCGTGCGGACGGTGGTGCTGACCCACGGCCACGTCGACCACGTGCTGGGGTTGGGCCCGTTCGAGGCGGAGGGAACCCGGCCCCGGGTCGTGGCCCACGAGGACGTGGCCCGGCGGTTCGACCGCTACCGGCGCACGGCCGGGTACAACGCCGCCGTCAACGCCCGGCAGTTCGGGGTCCCGGGGCTATCGTGGCCCACCGAGTACCCGGCGCTCGACGAGACGTACCGCCACCGGCTCGAGGTGTCGGGGCTCGAGCTGCGGCACGCCCGCGGCGAGACCGACGACGCCACCTGGGTGTGGGCTCCCGACCGAGGGGTGCTGTGCACCGGCGACCTGTTCATCTGGGCCTTCCCCAACGCCGGGAACCCCCAGAAGGTCCAGCGCTACCCGGCCGAGTGGGCGGCGGCGCTCCGGGAGATGGCCGGGTTGGGGGCGGAGGTGCTCCTGCCCGGCCACGGGTGGCCGATCCTGGGAGCGGGCCGGGTGCGGCGGGCGCTGGAGGAGACGGCC
The DNA here is from genome assembly GCA_050692985.1 of Actinomycetota bacterium. GTDB lineage: Bacteria > Actinomycetota > UBA4738 > UBA4738 > CALAEC01 > JBOGVZ01. The sequence continues at coordinate 45,446 of JBOGVZ010000043.1, read as the reverse complement.
GAGGCGCTGGAGATCGTGTCCGGCCAGACCGTGCGCCTGATGAACGAGGGCCGCCCGCTCGGCGAGATCCTGGAGCGCGTGCGGGTGCCGGAGCGGCTGTTGGAGCGGCCCTACCTCTGGCCGGTGTACGACGACCCCGAGTTCGCCGTTCGCACCGTGTGGAGGCTGGAGGGCGGGTGGTGGGACGGGGACCCGGCGTCGCTGAAGCCGGCCCCGGACGCGGCGGTGGCCGCCGAGGTGGCCTCGCTGGCCGGGGGCGCCGGTGCGCTGGCTCGCCGCGCCCGGGAGGTGGCCGAGGCCGGCGACCTCCGCCTGGCCGGGCACCTGGCGGAGTGGGCCTGGCTGGCCGCCCCGGACGACGATGAGGTGCGGGCCGTCCGGGCGTCCGTCCTGGACCGCCGCGCCGCCACCGAGCCCTCCCTCATGGCCAGGAACCTGTTCCGGGCCATCTCGCCACAGCCAGGGTGAGGAGCTCCGTCCCCTCACCCGGTTCGTCACCGCGGAACGGAGGACCACTGGGTCCGCCGGGGTGCCACGCTTCGTCCCGCCTCGCTGTGGCGGGAGGCCCAGCGTCATCGGCGGGCCACGACGAGGGAGGCGGAGGAGGCCCACCGCCGGAGGTACCTGGAGCTGTGGTGGGACCCCGAGCATCCCGTGTTGTACCTGGAGGGGATGGCCGCCGGGTGAGGAGCCGACGAACCTACAGCATCGCGCGCAGGGCCTTACGGTCGACCTTGCCGATCGGGGTGACCGGCACGGTGGGCAGGATCCGCACCTCGCGAGGATAGGAGTGGGCGGACAGGCGCCCCCTGGCGAACGCCACGAGCTGATCGGAGGTTGCCTCGGCTCCCGGGTGGATGGACACGAACGCCACGATCTCCTCGCCCCGGACGTCGTCCGGCCTGCCCACCACGCCGGCGGTCTGGACCGCGGGGTGCTCGACGAGCACGTCCTCGACGTCGCGGGGGAACACGTTCACCCCGCTGCGGATGATGAGATCCTTCATCCGGTCCACGATCCACAGGTAGCCGTCCTGGTCGAGGCGGCCCAGGTCCCCGGTGTGGAGCCACCCGCCCCGCAGGGTCCGCTCGGTCTCCCCGGGTGACCGCCAGTACCCGAGCATCAGCCCCCGGCCGCGGCACACCACCTCGCCGACCTCACCGGGTTGCAGGGGCCGGTCATCCTCGTCGACCACCGCGATCTCGTACCCCGGGAGCGGCAGGCCCACCGAGCCGAGCTTGCGCCGGCCCGGAGGGTTGACGGACATGATCGCCGCCGACTCGGTGAGCCCGTAGCCCTCCAGGATCTCCACCCCGGGGACCCGGCGCTCGAGCTCGTGGGCCACCTCGGCGGCCAGGGGCGCCGCCCCGCAGCTCACGATCCGCAGCGACGACAGGTCGCGGTCCTCCAGCGCCAGCCCCAGCAGGAGCTGGAGCATGGTGGGCACGGCGATCCCGCGGTGGATCCCGTGCTCCTCGACGAGGTCCACCCACCCCTGGGGCTCGAACCACCGCATCAGCACCGCGTGGCCGCGCTCGGGGACGTGCAGGCCGGCTACCGAGACCATCAGCCCGTAGCCGTGCGAAAGGGGAAGCGACGTGATCGTGCGGTTGACGCCCTCGACGTGGGACGCCTCCTGGGCGCCCCTGGCCGAGAACCACAGGTTCTCATGCGACAGCATCACGCCCTTGGCCCGTCCGGTGGTGCCGCCCGTGTACATGATCGCGGCCAGGTCGCCGTCATCACGGGGGACGATCTCACCGGGCTCGGAACCCTCCAGGGACTCCAGCGACAGCGCCCCGTCCTGCTCGGGGCCCGTGCTCACCAGCCACTTCACCGACTCGACCCCTTCCGCGGCGGCCCGCACCGTGGGGAGGAACTCCGGCGTGGTGATCACCGCCCGGGGCTCCGCATCCTCCAGGATGTGCCGCAGCTCCTCGGGCGGCAGCAGGAAGACCGCCGGTGTGATGACCGCCCCGGCACGCCACAGGGCCTGGTAGGCGATGCCCACCTCGGGGCAGTTGGCCATCATCACCACAACGCGGTCGCCGGGCTCGATGCCGAGCTCCCGGAGCCCCGTGCCCAGGCGGTGGACCCGCTCCCGCAGCTCACCGGTGCCGAACCACCGGCCCTCGAAGAACAGCGACTCGAAGTCGCCGTGTCGCTCGAAGGCCTCGTCGGCCAGGCGGGCGAGGTTGTAGCGGCCTGCGGCCACGGCACTACTCTAGGAGCCCTGGTGGAGGCGGCGCCACGCGAGGCCCGGGTCCGCGAGGCCACGGCGGAGGACTGGCCGGCGGTGGCCGCGCTCCTGGCCGAGCTGGGCCGGCCGGAAGCGCTCGGGCGGGTCGAGGAACCCACGCTCAAGGGGGTGTTCCTCGGATACCTCGAGCGCCCGGACGAGGAGGCTCTGGTGGCCGAGGTGAACGGCCGCGTGGTGGGGTTCGTGGACATTGAGTACCGGACCCGGCTGAACTTCGACCGGCCCCAGGCGTGGATCCCCGACCTCGTGGTGGCCGAGGCCGACCGCAGCCGCGGGGTGGGAAGGGCGCTCCTCTGTCGGGCCGAAGAGCTGGCCCGGGAGCGAGGCTGCTGGGGGATATCGCTGGAGTCCGCCACGTGGCGCACCCGGGCCCATGCGTTCTACCTCCGCGAGGGATGGACCGACGCCGGCAAGGGCTTCACCAAGAGCCTCACCGGCGAGCCCTGGCCCCCCGCCCCACCGGACGGAGGCTAGGAGCGGCCCACGATCACCCGGGTGACCTGGGGCCACCCGATCGTGCTGCGGACCTGCCGGTAGCCCGCCCGCACCAGGAGTCCCCGGACCGAGCGGGCCCGGTCGGGGCTGACCTCGACCAACAGCCAGCCACCGGGACGCAGCCACGCCCGAGCCTCGACCGCGGCCCGCTCCGCCAGCCCCAGGCCGTGAGGCGAGAAGTCGGTGAGCGTGCTCTCGGGCTCGAAGCCCCGGATCTCTAGGGGGAGGTCGGCGACCTCGTCGGGCGGCACGTACGGGGGGTGGATGGTGATCACGTCGACGGTCCCCCGCAGCCGGCCCGGCAGCGCCCCGAACAGGTCGCCGCGGTGGAACACGACGTTGCGCAGCCGCAGGTCCCGGGCGTTGCGACGGGCCAGGCGGAGGGCCAGCGCCGACAGGTCGGTGGCGTGCACCTGGGCCCGCCGGAGCGCGTGGGACACGGCCAGGGCCACCGGCCCGACGCCCGTGGCCAGGTCCACGGCCACCGGCCGGCGCCGGCCCCGGAGCCGCCGCAGCGCCTGCTCCACCATGAACTCCGAGGACTGGCGAGGGACGAACGCCTCGGGACCCACCGAGAGCCGCAGCCCCCGGAACGTCATCCACCCGAAGACGTGGGCCAGCGGCTCGCCGCCGGCCCGGCGCCGCACCAGCTCCCGGAACCGCCCGGCCCGGCGGGCGTCCACCACCTCATCGGGGTCGGGAGCCTCCTCCTCGTCAAGGCCCAGCACGAACGACAGGAGCTGCTCCGAGTCCCACCGCTCGCGCTGGGCCGGCCAGTGCTCGATGGCCGGGGAGCGGCGGAGCCGCTCCTCCGCTTCCTCAAGCAGCTCGCGGGCGGTCGTCGCGGGGGTCACGGCCGGATACCTTACCCGCGCTGCCGCCCCGCATGGCGTCGTATCCTTGGGACGCCATGGCGAGCGGTCGGGTCCGGGCGGTCACCGGCATCGAGCCCGGCGAGGGCACCCAGGCGGTGCGGATGATGACCGACCGGGTCCTGGTTCGCCGCCCGAGGAGGAAGGGGACCGCCGCTCCAAGGGCGGCCTGCTGATCCCGGCCACCGCCTCCACCGTCAGCAAGCGCGGCCAGTGGGGCGAGGTCGTGGCCGTCGGCCCCAACGTCCGGAGCGTGGAGGCGGGCGACAAGGTCCTGCTCCTGCCCGACTCCGGGATCGAGGTGGAGATCCGCGGCGACGAGTACCTGCTCGTCCGCGAGCGGGAGATCCACGCGGTGGCCACCGACCGGGAGGACACCGGCACCGGCCTGTACCTCTAGCCGGCCAGGAACGCGGCCACCCGCTGGGTCAGGGGGATCACCTGGTCGAGCATCTCCCGGGGGCTCCCGAACATCACCAGCTCCGCGTTGGGCAGGGAACCGGCCAGCTCCCGGGCCACCGCGGCATCGTGGACGGGATCCCCCTCTTGGCCGATGACCAGCGCGGGTGCGGTCACGCCGGCGAGGGGCGTCGCGTCGCGGATCGGCGGATCGTCGATGCACCCGCGGATCGCATGGGGGATGCCATCTCGATTCATCGCCAGGATGGCGGCCCGGCGGCGGTCCCGTGCCCCCGGGGCGCCGTCGAACACCCCCATGGCGTCCTCCTCGGCCACGATCACGTCGGCCACCTCGTCCGCCGAGCGCGACTCGAGGAGCGCGGCCAGCCGGAGCAGCCTGCGGTGGGCGGCATCGGAGCGCTCCAGCCGGGCCGGGAGCAGGAACACCAGCCTCTCGAACCGGTCCGGCGTGCGGGTCAGCAACCGGAGCGTGGCCCCGCCGCCCAGCGACACGCCGACCACGGCGGTGGCCCCGTGCGCGGCCGCGACGCGGTCCACATCCCCGGCGAAGTGGTCCATCGTGTAGGCACCGGCCGGCGGCCGTTCGCTGTCGCCGTGGCCGCGGAAGTCGAACAGGACGGTGGTGCCGGGCATGAAGGGGGCCAGCAGTGCGAAGTCCCTGCGGCTGCCGGTCAGGCCGTGACCGACCACCGCGACCGGCTCCCCCTCTCCGACGACGTCGAACGCCAGGCGCGCGCCATCCGATCGCACGAACGAGGCCGTGGAGGTGGGGGGCACGGGGACAGAGCATACACTTGGCCCCTGTCATGGAGGTGAACCGGGGATCGGAGCCGTCCTACGCGGGGGTGGGCCTGACCTTCGCCCGGACACCGCTGGTGCTCGACCCCGCCGGCCTGGCGGGCGCCGACGTGGCCGTGGTCGGCGCCCCGATCGACGAGACCACCACGCACCGCCCCGGCGCCCGGTTCGGCCCCCGAGCCATCCGCCAGGCGGACGTCAGCGGCGCGCCGCCGCCCAGACCGCACATGGAGCTCGGCATCGATCCGTTCGAGGTCCTGCGGGTGGTGGACTACGGCGACGCGGAGATCGTCCCCGCGGACCCGGCCCGCAGCCACGAGGCCATCCGCCGGGCCGTGCTCGACGTCATGGGCGCGGGAGCCGTGCCCGTGGTCCTGGGCGGCGACCACTCGATCCTCCACCCCGACGCGGGCGCGGCCGCCGAGCACCTGCGGCCGGGGTCCCTGGGGGTGATCCACTTCGACGCCCACGCGGACGACGCGGAGACCCTGTACGGGGTGCGCCGCTCCCACGGCACGCCGGTCCGCCTGCTGGTGGACGAGGGGTCGGTCCGCGGCGAGCACATCGTGCAGGTGGGCCTGCGCGGGTACTGGCCGGGCCCGGAGGAGTTCGCCTGGGCCCGTGAGCGGGGGCTGGTGTGGTTCACCCAGGGCGAGATCGAGGAGCGGGGCTTCGACGCGGTCATGGACGACGTCATCCGGCTGTCGGCCGAGCCCGACCACGTGTGGCTGTCGGTGGACATCGACGTGGTGGACCCGGGCTCGGCACCCGGAACGGGGGTCCCCGAGCCGGGGGGCCTGACCCCGAACGAGCTCCTCCGGGCGGTCCGGCGTATCGGGGCGGAGGTCGGCTTCGCCGGGATGGAGGTGGTCGAGGTGTCACCGCCGTACGACCACGCCGAGGTCACCGCCCTGCTGGCGAACCGCGTCGTCCTGGAGGCGCTGTCCGGGCTGGCCCTCCGCCGGCTGGGCCGTGACCCTCGTCCGGAGCGCCCCAACCTCGCTAGCCGGCCGGGGCCACCAGGACCTTGACGTCGTGGCCCTGGCCGTCGGCCAGGCGCCCCATGGCCTCCCCGATCCCCTCGAGCGGCACCACCGAGGTGGCCACCCGGCCGATCTCCGGGCGGCGGGTCAGCAGGTCCAGGGCCGAGGCGATGTCCTCCCTGTCGGGCCCGGAGATCGAGAACGCCCGCAGCTCCTTGACCGCCATGACCGCGGGGATGATCGGTGCGGGCTCGAACGGGATACCCAGCAGCGCCACCACGCCGCCGTGGCGGGCCGTGTTCAGCGCCAGCTGGACGGCCGCGGGGACGCCGGAGCACTCCATGGCCACCCGGGGCCCCAGCGGGTCGTGGGCGAACATCTTCCAGAAGGGATCCTCCGTCGTGGGGTCGAAGGCGTCCTCACACCCGAGCCGCACGCCGAGGGCCCGCCGGTCCTCCCGGGGGTCGCCCCCCACCACCCGGGCACCGGTGGCCGCGGCGGCGGCCACGGTCAGCAGCCCGATCGAACCGAGTCCCGACACGTACACGACGTCGTCCGGCCCGACCTCGGCCAGGCGCACCGCCCGCGTGGCCACCGCCAGGGGCTCCGCCAGCGCGGCCGTCCGGTCGTCGAGCCCCTCGGGAACCGGCACGAGGTTGTCGGCGGGGAACGTCAGGTACTCGGCGAACCCCCCGGAGCGGTCCAGCGGCTGGAGGCAGTACCGGGGGTGGCCGCGGCGGCACCACTCGCACGCCCCGCAACCGCGCAGCGGCAGCGGGACCACCCGGTCGCCGGGCTTGCGGTCACCGGCCGCCGTTCCCACCGTGGCCACGATCTCGTGGCCCAGCACCCGGTCCGGGCCGGACATGATCCCGGTGTTGAACAGCGACAGGTCGGAGCCGCAGATCCCGCAGTACCGCACGGTCAGGAGCGCCTCGCCGGGCTCGGGCCGGGGATCGGGGACCTGCCGGACCGTCACCGTCCGGTAGGCCTCGAACACCGCCGCACGCACGGCCGCCATCCTAGGAGAGATCACCCGCCGGCGGATGCGCGGGCCGATCGAGCGCTGACGTAGACTCTCGGCCCGTGGAGGCGACCGACCACGGCGGCATCGTGGCCGCCCGCACGCTGAAGGGCGCGGGCATCGACACGATCTTCGCGCTCCCCGGGGGGCACATCCTGCCGCTGTTCGAGGGGGCCCGGCGCGAGGGCATCCGCATCATCGACACCCGCCACGAGGAGGGAGCGGCCCTGGCTGCCGTGGGGTACGCCCTGGCCACGGGCCGGCCCGCGGTGGCCGCGGTGACCGCGGGGCCCGGCGTGACGAACGCGGTCCCCGGGCTGGCCGAAGCGAAGGCCTTCGGGGCCCCCGTGGTGCTGATCGCCGGGAAGACCGGGGTCCGCCAGCACCACCGCGGCGCGGTGCAGGACCTGGACCAGCTCGGGCTCACCCGCACCGTCACCAAGTGGCAGGGCACCTGCCTCCACCCGGAGCGCATCGGCGACTTCGTGCTGGAGGCCCTCCACGTGGCCGGCTCGGGGGCCCCCGGCCCGGCCTTCCTGGAGATCCCCCAGGACGTCATGGGCGCCACGGCCCAGGTCCCCGACCGGCCCACCGGGTTCGGCTACCCGGAGGATCCACCGCGCCCGGCCCCCCGGGGCCACGACCTGGAGCGAGCGGTGCGGGCCCTGGAGGGCGCCGAGCGGCCGCTGGTCCTGGCCGGCGGGGGAGCCTTCTGGTCGGGTGCCGGGGACGCCCTGGCCGCGTTCGCCGAGCGCACGGGGATCCCCGTGACCACCACCAGCTCAGCTCGGGGGCTGCTGCCCGACGACCACCCGCAGTGCCTGGGCGGGTTGATCCACGGCGGCATCGCCCTAGCCAGCGCCGACGTGGCCCTGGTGCTGGGCTCGGCGTTCAACGCCAACCTGGTCTACGGGGGCCTGCCGCTGTTCCCCGCCGGGCGCTCGGTGATCCAGGTCGACATCCGGCCGGAGGGGATCGGAGGCAACCGCCGCCCCGAGCTGGCGGTGGCCTCGGACGTGCGCGCGTTCCTCGAAGCGGCCACCGAGGCGTGGAACGCGCCCCTCGACCGCTTCGCCGAGTGGACGGACAGGGCCCGCGACGGCGCCGCCACCAGCCGGCGGTCGTGGGAGGAGCAGGCCGACGCCACCTCCGAGCGGGTCCACCCCGGATGGCTGGCCCGCCGAGTGGCCGAGTTCGCCGCCTCCCTCGGTCCCCACACGTTCTCGTGCGACGGCGGCGACAGCCTGGTGTGGGGGCTGGCCTTCGCCACGCCGTCGGGGCCCGGGCGGCACGCCTCCACGGGCTCGGCCCTGGGCACGCTCGGCGTGGGGCTGCCGTTCGCCCTGGCGGCCAAGGCCGCCCGTCCCGACGAGCCCGCGTTCCTGTTCACCGGCGACGGCGCCTTCGGCCTGACCGCCATGGAGCTCGACACCTGCGCCCGCCACCGGTTGCCCGTGGTCGTGGTGGTCGTGAACAACGGTGGGTGGGGGGACGTGCGCCACGAGCAGCGGGCCATGTACGGCCGGGAGGCCGACGTGGGCAGCATCCTGTCCGAGATGCGCTACGACCTGGTGGCCCGGGCCATGGGCGGCCACGGCGAGACCGTGGAGCGCTCGGACGAGGTGACCCCGGCGCTGGAGCGGGCGGTGGAGGCGGGCGTCCCCGCCGTGGTCAACGTGCTGTGCGACCCCGAGGCCATGAGCGAGCTCATGCGCAACCTCAGCGCGCTGGACGTGATGTAGCGGGCCGCGGCCCGCTCACCGCTGGATGCGTTCCTCCAGGGTCTGCTGGATCTTCTGGGCCACGTGGGGCATCTGCTGGTCCATCTGCCGGAAGTCCCGCCCGAACATCACCACGACCTTCATCGGCGTCTTGGCCGTCACGGACGCCGTCCTGCGCTCCTCCTCCAGCAGGGCGATCTCTCCGAAGAAGTCGCCCGGCCCCAGCTCGGTGAGGTGCTTGCCGTCCTTGGTGACCTCGGCGGTGCCCTCCAGGATGACGAAGAACTCGTGGGCGAACGCGCCCTGGTGCACCAGGTGCTCCCCCTCCCGGATGTCCACCTCGTCGGCCCACCTGGCGATCTGCTGGCGCTCGTCCTCGGACAGCTCCGCGAACAGCGGGATGGTCTTCAGTCGACCCGGGTCCATCGGTCCAGCCTCCCTCCACGTCGTTTCCCCGAAGTGTTCCACGACGGGCCCGGCGGGGGCCAGTCACCGCTCCCTCCGATAGCTCCGTGGTGGCCTCGAGCTAGGGGCCGCCGGGGGTGGCGGCCTCGGGCGGCTCGGGCTCGCGGGCCTCCCGGGCCAGGCTGGCCGCGATGGCCCCGGCCAGGATCAGCAGGCCCCCTCCGATGACCCCCGGGGGCAGGGTCTCGCCCAGGACCGCCAGGGCCAGCAGCGCGGTGGACACCGGCTCCAGGGCCGCCACGATCGAGGTCCGCACCGCCCCCAGGCGTCGCAACCCCAGGAACAGGCAGAAGAACGCCCCGGAGGTCAGCAGCCCCATCCCGGCCACCGGCAGCCACTCCGCCGCGCCCCCCGGGAGCCGGCCCCGGCCGCTGGCCACCGAGAAGGCCGCCAGGGCGGCGGCCGCGGTAGCGCCGATCCACATCGCCGAGGCGAGGGAGGACGTCCTCCGGATCCACGCATCCGCCCCGATCAGATAGAAGGAGAACGTCACCGCCGCGGCCAGCGCGAACAGGATGCCCAGGCCGGTGACGGCCAGGCCGCCGGTGGTCCCCACCACCAGCGAGGCGCCGGCCACGGCGGCCACCAGCGAACCCCCGACCAGCCAGCCGGGCAACCCCATCCCCACCACCGCCGACAGCAGCGCCACCCACACCGGGTAGGTGAAGAACAGCAGCGTGACGGCGGCGGCCGTGCCCCGGGCCAGGGCCAGGAAGAACAGCGCCGATTCCACCGCGTAGCCAACCGCTCCCAGAAGCGCCAGACGCCATCCCTCGCCGCCGGCCGGCCGAAGGGGCTGGCGGGCCGCGGCCAGCACCACGGCCAGGATGGCGGCGGCCACCGCGAAGCGCACGGCCAGCATCGACGGCACCGGCAGGCCGCGCTCACCGACGATCTTGCCGAGGACCACCACCCCGCCGAACTGCACCGCGGCCAGGGCCACGAACAGGCCACCGATCGGCTCCCGGGCACCACCGCGAGGCGGACGCATGGAGGGCATCCTGCCACGCCGTCGAGGTTCCGTATCGCGTGCTACAGTGACCGGCCGTGGGGCCGTCCGGCCCCGGAGAATGCGATGTCGCGAGAGATCCTCCACGAGATGTTCTTCCTGAAGGCGCCGGGGCGCGACAAGCTCCGCAAGACCGCCGAGGGCCGCCGCAAGCACCTCCTGCGCGAGGGCTGGCACGAGATGGCCCGGGAGTCTGCCGGAGCCGACGCCGTGAAGATCCGCTTCGAGCGCGAGGGCGCGACCCGAAAGCTGCCCCCGCTGCGCACGAAGCCGGAGCCGCCCCCTCGGCGCGACCGCCGGGGCCCGCCGGGCGGCCGGGGGGGACCCGGAGGCCGTGGTGGTCCCGGGGGCCGCGGTGGGCCGGGAGGCCGCGGCGGCCCGGCGACCGGCGGCGGTCCCCCACCCTCGACCCGGAGCTAGGGTCCGGCCGGCGCTCCCAGGTGGTGGTCGGTGGCCGCCTGGAACGCGGTCACCAGCGAGAGCAACGCCCCCTCCTCGCCGGGGCGGCCCAGGAGCTGGAGCCCCAGCGGCAGCCCTTCTTCCGAGAACCCTGCCGGGAACGCCACGGCCGGGATGCCGGCCATGTTGGCCAGCCGGGTGAGCAGGGAGACCGCGCCCCGCAGCACGTCCACCGGCCGGCCGTCGACCTCCATCTCCGCCCGCTCGATCCCCGGGGCCGGGAAGAGCGTGGCCGGGACCAGCAGCGCATCGACCTCGGCGAGGAGGTCCAGGAACGCCCTCCGGAGGGCGGCGGCGCGCGTTCCGGCCGCCGCTCGCTCCGCCGGATCCAGGTCGCGCCCGTACTCCAGGAAGCGCCGGGTGGGACCGCCCAGGTCCTGGGGGCGCTCCAGGAGGTGGCCGTGCGCCTCGAAGAGCTCGGGCCAGGCCAGCCGCTCCCAGTCCTCGGGATCGTATGCCGGGCCCTCCTCGATCTCCCTCACGGGGACGCCCGCCTCCCCTAGGACCCGGGCGCCATCCGCGGCGGCCCGGCCCACGTCCGCCCGCACCGGGGCCACGAATCGTCCGACCAGCCCAACCGAGAGGCTCTGTGGCGGCGGCATCGCCACGGGCTCCCCGGTCAGCACCTCCAGGGCCAGGGCGGCGTCGCCGGCGGTGGCGCACAGGGGACCGACCGTGTCCATGGACGGGGCCAGCGGCATCACCCCTCGCAGGCTCACGCGGCCGTGGGTGGGCTTGAGCCCCACGGTGCCGCAGAACGACGCGGGGATGCGCACCGAGCCGCCGGTGTCGGTCCCCAACGCAAGGGGCACCACCCGGGCGGCCACCGCGGCGCCGGAGCCCCCGCTGGAGCCGCCGGTCATCCGTCCAGGGTCCCACGGGTTGCGGGTCGGCCCGCAGGCCGACACCAGGTTGGTGCCGCCGGCGGCCAGCTCGTGCTGGTTGGTCTTACCCACGATCACCGCACCGGCCGCGCGGAGGCGGCGGACCGCATCCGCATCGGCCAGGGCCACCGTGCCGACATAGGCGCGGCAGCATCCGGTGGTCTCCCACCCGGCCACGTCGAACAGGTCCTTCACCGCCACGGGGACGCCGTGGAGGGGCCCCAGCTCGCCACCCACGGCCACCTCGTCTGCCCGACGGCCGGCCTCCTCCAGGGCATCCTCCGGATGCAGGTGGCTGAACGCGTCCGTGACCGGCTGCCACCGCTCGGCCCGGCGGATCGCCTCCTCGGCCAGCTCGACCGGGGACGCCCGGCCGTCCCGGACCGCCCGGGCCATCTCCGCCGCGGTCTCCACGGCCGCGAGCGTACCGCCCCCCGGGGAGCACCGGTAGGCTTGCGGCCGTGGACATCGGGTTCTCGCTGCCCTCGGTGGGGCCGGCCCCGGACCGCGAGTTCGTGCTGGAGGTCACCCGGGCCGCCGAGCGGCTGGGGTTCCACTCGGTGTGGACCACCGACCACGTGGGACTGCCGGCGAACCGCACCAGCCGGTACCCCTACCCGCGATCCACCACGGAGCTGGCCTTCTCGCCGGGGATGATGTGGCTGGACCCGGTGGCGGTCATGGGGTTCGTGGCCGGGGTGACCGAGCGCATCGTCGTCGGCACCAGCGTGCTGGTGCTCCCCTACCGCAACCCCCTGGTGCTGGCCAACGAGATGGCCTCGCTCGACCGCCTGTCGGAGGGGCGGGTGATCCTGGGCGTCGGCGTGGGGTGGATGGACGAGGAGTTCGAGGCCCTGGGGGTGCCGAAGCGGGAGCGAGGCGCCCGCACGGACGAGTACCTGCGGGCCATGCGGGCGCTGTGGGACGGTGGGCCCGCCACCTTCGAGGGCCGGTTCGTCCAGGTCCGCGACCTGGCCCTGGCCACCGCCCCGGCCACCGCGGGGGGACCGCCGGTCTACGTCGGCGGGAACGAGGAGCCGGGACTCCGCCGGGCCCTGACGCTCGGCGACGGCTGGCTGGGGTTCGAGATCTTCCTGGGGGACCTGCCGGGGATCCTCCAGACGCTGGGACGGCTGGGGGACGAGGTGGGCCGCGACCCCGCCGAGCTCACCCTGTCGGTCCGCCGCGGCCTGCTGCCCCCGTTCGAGGTCACGAACTTCCTCCCGGACCGCCGGGCGGTCCAGGGCTCCCCGAGCGAGATCGCCGATGAGATCGGCCGGTTCGGTGCGCAGGGGATCTCGCTGATGGTGTTCGACCTGGCGATGATCCCGCCGGAGATGGTCCGGACGATGGAGTGGTTCGCCGCGGAGGTGGCCCCGCTCCTGGACTAGGAGCGGGCCCGGGTCTCCCGGAGCTCGGCCCCGGAGCCCGGTGGCTCGCCCGAGGGTTCCCCGGCCGGCCGCTCGGCCGGGCGGCGGGCGCGGACGCTGACGATCAGGGCCACGCCGATCACGATCACCCCGCCGGCCACGAGCGTCCGGATCGTGAGGGGCTCCGAGACCACCGCCCACCCCAGCAGCACCGCCACCACCGGGTTGACGTAGGCGTACGTCGAAACCAGCGAGGTGCGGGTCACCCGCAGCAGCCACACGTATGCGGTGAAGCCCACGAGCGACCCGAACACGATCAGGTAGCCCAGCCCCAGGAGGGAGGCCATCGAGGCCCGCGCCAGGTCGACGTCGGCCACCTCGCCCGCGGCGATCCCGGCGATGCCCAGGGCCGCGCCGCCGGCGAGCATCTGCATGGCCGTGCCCACCAGCGGGCGGGACGGCATCGGGGCCCGGCGGGCGTACAGGGAGCCCGCGGCCCACGACAGCGAGGCGAACAGCAGCAGCCCCACCCCGAGCGGGTCGAACCCTCCTCCGGTGGTGGGGCTCACCAGCAGGACGATGCCCCCGAAGCCCACCGCGATGCCCAGGCTCTCCCGCCAGGTCACCCGCTCGCCCAGCACCACACGGGCCAGCACCACCATCCACAGGGGGACCGTGGCCACCAGCAGCGCGGCGATGCCCGAGGGGACCGTCTGCTCGGCCAGCACCACGGCGCCGTTGCCCCCCAGCAGGAGGGGCGTGCCGATGATCGCGGCCGCCCGCCACTGAGACGCGGTGGGGCGGTCGCCGCCCCGTTCCCCCCGGCTGATGGCCCAGGCGTACAGGATCCCGCCGGCGATCAGGAAGCGGACCGAGGCCATGAGCAGCGGTGGAAGCGTCTCCACGGCCACCCGGATGGCCAGGTAGGTGGATCCCCACACCACGTACACCGCGGCCAGGGCTCCCCAGATGGCCGCCGGGCGGGCCGCCCGCTGGCGGTCGGGAGCGGAGCCGTTCCCTCCAGGCATGCGAACATGATATAAAGGCATCCGGCCTATGTGAAGCTCTATCTGAAAGAGTTGGGGCGGTTGAGACCTCGGATCGATGGAGGATGAGGCGGATGGCTTTCAATCCTGAACAGGCGCTGGACGAGACCGACCTGCGCATCCTGCGGGAGCTCCAGGAGAACGCCCGGATCACCTACAGCGAGCTGGGGAGGCGGGTTTCGCTGACGCCCCCGGCCGTGGCGGACCGGGCCCGCCGGCTGGAGGAGGCCGGGATCATCAGGGGGTACCGGGTGGAGCTGGACCTGGAGCGGGTGGGCCTGCCGATCATGGCGTTCGTGCGGATGCGCGCCGCCGGCGACCTCGACTGCCTGGAGCTGGGCCGACGGACCACCGACATCCCCGAGTTCCTGGAGTGCCACCGGGTCACCGGGGAGGACTCCTACATCGCCAAGGTGGCCGTCCGCTCCGTCGAGCACCTCCAGGAGCTGATCGACGGCCTGATGCCCCATGCGGAAACGATCACCTCGATCGTCCTGTCCTCGCCGGTGACCCACCGGGTCGTGGACCCGAGCCGGTCCGCGCCCGATGAAGCCCCCGCCGCCGAGCGGCGGCGCTCCAGCCGCACCGCCTGACCTCCCTCCGGGTGCCGGGACCGGGCTGGTAGGGTACGCCCGTGGCGCTGCGAATCGGGCTGGGGCTGTTCACCGGCCAGATCCCTCCCGGGTCGAGCCGCACCTTCGCCCAGGAGTACCGCGACATCGTGGAGCTGGCCCGCCTGGCGGAGACGCTGGGGTTCGACTCGGTGTGGGTCAGCGAGCATCACGGCTCGTCCGACGGCTACCTCCCATCGCTCCTTCCGATCCTGGCGGGCGTGGCCACCGCCACCGACCGCCTCCAGCTCGGGACCGGCGTGGTCCTGACGCCGTTCCACCACCCCATCCGCTTGGCGGAGGACGCCGCGGTGGTGGACCAGCTCTCCGGCGGCCGCCTGCTGCTGGGCCTGGGTCTGGGCTGGCGCGAGGAGGAGTTCCGGATGTTCGGCGTCCCGGTCGGCCACCGCCTGCGCCGGACCACCGAGACGGTGGAGATCCTGCGGAAGGCGTGGACCGGGGAGCGGTTCACGCACCCCGGACGGGCGTTCCAGCTGGAGGAGGTCAGGGTCACGCCGCCGCCCGCCCGGGCCGGAGGCCCTCCGATCTTCCTGGGCGGGTTCGTGGAGCAGGCCATCCGCCGGGCCGGACGCCTGGGCGACGGCTACATCCGCAGCCGCTCCGACCTCGACTCCGCACGCCAGGCCCTGGCATGGGCCGAGCAGGGCACGGCCGAGGCCGGCAAGGACCCAGGCGACCTGGCCTTCGCCTACCTCCAGAACACCTTCGTGTGGGAGGACGGCGACGCCTGGGAGGTCGTCCGGGACGGCGTGGCCCACCAGCTCGGGGTGTACGGCGGGTGGCGGGGGACCTCCGACACCCCCGGCTACGGGATGGAGGTCCGGCCGCCCCCCGAGGAGGAGCTGAGGGCCCTCACGCCCGCCGGTGACCGGCACGAGGTCATCCGGGCCCTCTGGCCGATCGTCGACGCCTTCGCCGGCCGCCCCGAGTTCCACCTGGTGGTCCGGCTCCACTACCCGGGCATGGACGGCGAGGTGGCCGGCCGGGCCGTGGAGCTGTTCGGGACCGAGGTGCTCCCGGCCCTCAAGGGGACGTGAGCCGGGGCCGCAGCCGCCGGTAGCCCACCCACGCCAGTCCGGCCAGGACCAGCACCGGGATGGCGAACCCCGCGGCCACGATCACCGCTGACAGCACGGCCAGGAACACCTCGACGGCCGTGTCCCACGCCCCTCCGAACGCCCCGGCGGCCTGCGGCGCCCCCTCCTCGGTCAACAGGACCGAGATCGTTCCCAGGTCGGTCTGGTCGCGCAGGTATCGCAGCCGGCCCTCGATCTGCTCCACCTCGAGCTGCACGCGCTGGAGCTCGTTCTGCACCCGGATCGTGTCCTGGACGGTGGTGGCCTCGTCCATCAGCCGCAGCAGCACCGCCTCCTGGGACCGCAGGTTCCGCAGCCGGGCCTCCAGGTCGACGAACTCCTGGCCGACCTCCTCGCCGGCCACGTGCTCGCGCTCGGGTGTCCCCAACCCGCGGAGCTGTGCCAGGGCGGCCTCGAAGCGCTTCGAGGGAACCCGCAGCACCACGGTGGCCGAGGTGGCCGGGTTGCCGGCCACGGTGCTGGAGAGCACGAAGCCGCCGTGCCGAGCCGCGGCGGCGGTGACCTTCCCGACCGCGTCCCCGAGGCCGTCCCGCTCGATCTCCAGCTCGAGCTCGGCGGTCTTGATCACCGACGGCCCCAGCTCCGGCAATCCCGCGGCTTCCCCTTCCACCGCGACGTCCGGCGCTCCCGCGGCCGGCTCCTCCAGGCCCCTGGCGGGGGCGCCCTCCCCGGCGGAGTCCGCCGACCCCCCCTGGCCTCCGGCGCACGCCGTCCCCGCCAGCACCAGGACGGTGGCGGCGGCCATCATCAAGCGCTTCCCGTCCATGATCCCCTCCTCGCTCCGTCCTACGACTTCGACGGGCGGCCCGGATCGAGGGTTCCCGGGGTTTCCCCGGTGGGTGCTCCGCGCTAGGGTTGAGCCCGATGGCCACGATCGGGGAGGTCATGACCCGGTCCATCCTGTCGGTGGACCCCTCCACCACGGTGGCCGAGGCCGCCACGGTCATGGGGGAGCGGGCCGCCGGCTCGGCCCTGGTGATGCGGGACGACCGGCTGCTGGGGATCTTCACGGAGCGGGACATCGTCCGGGCCCTGGGCCAGCACTTCGACGCCGCCACCCACGCCGTGGCCGACTGGATGACGCCCGACCCGGTCACGGTCGGCGCGGACACCACCGTGGAGGAGGCCCTGGACACGATGCTGGGCCGGGGGTTCCGCCATCTGCCGGTCGTCGAGGACGACCGGGTGGTTGGGGTGGTGTCGCTGCGAGACCTGTCCCGGGCCCGCTCCGAGGGCTGAGCGGGCCGGCCCGGGATCAGAACCCGGTCCGAGGCTTTTCCGGGAGGTCCTTGGCCGCCTCCTTCAGCGCCCCCCAGATCTCGGCGAACAGCTCGGCCGCGTACCTGGGCGGTTGGGAGCCCTCGCCCCCCATGGCCCCTCGCATGGCCGAGGCGGCCAGGTCGCAGGCCTTCTCGAACAGCTGCCAGTCGATCTCCCTGGGCATCGGGTCCCTCCTCGGTGGTGTTGGACGGGCGTCCACGCTACCGGAGCCCGGAGGCAGGTGACGGGCCGAGCCGGGCCCGAACCGCGGGGTCCCGAAGGTACGTGTCGGTGAGCGGAGGCGGCTTGGGCCGGAAGGGGTTGAGGGCCCGGCCGTACCGACGCCCCAGCGCGGCCGCGGCCAGGCGGGCCCGCTCGCCGGCGGGGATCTCCGCCAGCGGCCGGCGCAGCGCACCCATCCGCCGCATGCGAACCTCGGCCGCGGCCACGGTGGCCGGCAGGAACCCCGGCATCTGCGAGAGCACGGGGTGGCCCGGGTAGCGGCGGCCGATCCAACCACCCAGCCTCCGCAGCGCCGCGAACGACACCAGGGCCAGTCCCAGGAGGTGGGGCGCCCGGGACGGGTCCCTCCGCAGCGCCCGGGCCGTCTGGTCCTCGCCGAACGAGACGTGGCCCTCCTCCTGCCGCGACAGCCCCTGGAGCAGCCGCCGGACCTCGGAGTCGGGCAGCGTGTCGATGAGCGCGTAGATGGCCATGAGCACGAACCCCTCCCCCAGGGCCATCTCCAGCGCGCAGTGCTCCAGGAACGTCCCCCCGGCGAAGTCGGTGGCCAGGAACTTCAGGGCCCGGTGGGGCGGCCGCGGCTCCTCGTCCAGCGCCGACAGGATCCGCAGGAACAGCTTGACGTGGGCCATCTCCTCGTTCGCCTGCCGGGCCAGGAACTGGGCGGCCTCGAAGTCCGGAGCCTGGGCCAGCCAGGTGCCCACCTGGACCCCGGTGACCTCGCCGTACAGGAACTGGCTGAAGATCCACGCCAGCACGTCGCGGTCGCGGCCGAGGTCGAACGCGGCCCCGCCGAAGTCGTAGGTCTGCTCCTCCCGCGTGAGCAGCATCGGTCCGAGCCTACACCGGGCCTCCGGAGCAGGACGCTACGATTGAGAGCCCTGCATCACGATCGGGAGGAGACACGCGCGTGGCACGGTGGGTGATCGCGGTGGCCGGCCTGGCCGCCGTGGTGGCGCTGTTCGTGGTGCTGCGCCCCGGCGCCGACGACCCCACCATCGCGACCTCCCCGGCCCCATCGCCGAGCCCGACGTCCACGGCCTCGCCCACGGCCACCCCCACCATCACGGTGACCACCCCGGATGCCCGGGAGATCGAGGTCGAGGTGGAGGAGGGCCGGGTCACGGGCCCCCGCCAGGTCTCCGTCCCTCTGGGCCGGCGAGTCATCATCACCGTGGAGGCCGACGTCACCGACGAGGTCCACGTCCACGGGTACGACTTCCTGGCCGACGTGGCGCCCGGCAGCCCGGCCCGCATCCGGTTCCGGGCCGACGTCCCCGGGATCTTCGAGGTCGAGCTGGAGGGCGCTCACCTGTTGCTGTTCCACCTGGAGGTCCGGGCGTGAGGCGCCGGACGACGGCGGTGGCCGCGGCGACCGCGGCGCTGGTGCTCGGCGTCCCGTCGCCGGCGTGGGCCCACGGCATCGGGGGACGGCTGGACCTGCCCGTGCCCACATGGCTGTTCGTGTACGGGTCCGCCACCGCGGTGATCGTGTCGTTCGTGGCCCTGGCCGTGCTGTGGAAGGAGCCGCGCCTGGAAGGCCAGGCCACCGGCAGGCCCTTCCCGGGATGGGCGCAACGGCTGCTGCGGGGCCCGGTCCAGGACGGGGTCGTCCGGACCGTGTCGGTGGCGGCCTTCCTGGTGACGCTCGTGGCCGCGGCCGGGGGCACCACCTCGCCCACCGGCAACCTGGCCCCGGTGCTGGTGTACGTGTGGGTGTGGGTGGGGCTGGCCTTCGCCCACGCGCTGTTCGGGAACTGGTGGGCCACGCTCTCCCCGTGGGACACGATCGCCCGGTTCCTGAAGGTCGGCGAGCGTCCATGGCGTCCCTATCCCCTGGCGTGGGGGAAGTGGCCGGCCGCCCTGCTGCTGGGAGGGTTCGTGTGGATGGAGCTGGTCTACCCCTTCGGCGACTCCCCCCGGGCCCTGGCCGCGGCCATCGTGGCCTACTCGGCGATCACGCTGGCGGGGATGGCCGTGTTCGGGCGGGATGCATGGAACCGGGGCGGCGAGGCCTTCGCCGTGTACTTCGGCCTGTTGTCGCGGCTGGCCCCGGTGACCCGACTCCCGGACGGCCGCGTGGCCCGGCGGCCGCTGCTCGGCGGGCTCCCGTCGCTTCGCCCCCAGCCGGGGCTGGTGCCGTTCGTCATGGTGCTGATCGGCTCCACGGGGTTCGACGGGCTGACGGGGACGGCGTTGTGGACGTCGCTCACCGGCTCGCTTGGCCCGGTGGCGGGGACGGTGGCGGGGACGGCCGGCCTGGTGGGCGTGATCCTCCTGGTGTCGCTGGCGTACACGGTGGCGATGATGGGCGCGTCGGCGGTGGCCGGGACGCCGTGGCACCCGCTGTCGGTCCGCTTCGTGCACAGCCTGGTGCCCATCGCCTTCGCCTACGTGGCGGCGCACTACTTCTCGCTGCTGGTGCTGGAGGGGCAGCTGGGGATCTCCGCGCTGTCCGACCCCCTGGGCCGGGGGTGGGACGTGTTCGGCACGGCCGGCCTCACGGTGAACCTGGCGCTCCTGTCGGCGGCCGCGATCTGGTACGTGCAGGTGGCGGCCATCGTGGCCGGCCACGTGGCCGGGGTGGTGCTGGCCCACGACAAGGCCGTGGCGGCGTTCCGCCGCGACCTGTCCACCCGGTCCCAGTACGCGCTACTGGCGATCATGGTGATGTTCACGGTGGGCGGCCTGGTCATCCTGTCGGGGAGGTAGCGGTTGGGTCTGGTGGCGCACGCCGGCGGGTGGGACGAGCTCCTGGTCATCGTGGGGGCCGTCCTCATCCTGGTCGTGCCGAAGATCGTCAGGGACCGCCGGGCCCGGGCCGACGCGGCCGAGCCCGAACGCGGGCCGTGCCTCTACTGCGGGCGTCCGCTCGGTCCCGGGGTGGACAGGTGCCCGGGGTGCGGCTTCCGGGCCCGCCGGGTCCGCGGCGGCGAGGGCCTCGGGGCGCCGCGGGAACGCGTCGCTACGGCGGGGACCAGCGGCGGGGGGCGATGAGCTCGTCCGCCCCGGATGGGCCCCGGGATCCAGGCTCGTACCCGGCCACCGGCGGCCGGTCGGCGAACGCCGGCTCGAGCACCTCCCACGCCCGCTCCACGCCGTCCTGGCGCAGGAACAGCGTCCGGTCGCCGTGCATGGCCTCGAGCAGCAGGGCCTCGTAGGCGTCGACCAGGTCCTTGCCCTCGAACCGCTCCCCGTACTCGAACTCCAGGTCCGCCTGGTCCAGGGCGATGCCCAGGCCCGGGGCCTGGACGGTGAACGATAGGCGGATGCCCTCGTCCGGCTGGATGCGGATGGCCAGCCGGTCGCGCCCCATGCCGGTGATGCCCTCGTTCTCGAACAGGCGGTGGGGCACGTCCTTGAACTCGATCACCGCCTCGGCCACGCGCTCCTTCAGCCGCTTGCCGGTGCGCAGGAAGAACGGCACCCCCGCCCATCGCCAGCTGTCGATCTCCAGCCGCAGCGCCGCGAACGTCTCGGTCTCCGAGTCGGAGGCCACACCGTGCTCTTCCCGGTACCCGCGGTACTGGCCGCGGACCACGTCGTGCGGCCGGACCTCGGTGATGGCGTGGAACACCTTGGCCTTCTCGTCGCGCAGCCGCTCGGCCTGGAAGGCCACCGGCGGCTCCATGGCCAGGAACGACAGCACCTGGAACAGGTGGGTCTGGACCATGTCCCGCAGCGCGCCGGTGCGCTCGTAGAATCGCCCCCGGCCCTCGATCCCGATGTCCTCGGCCACGGTGAGCTGCACGTGGTCCACGTACCGGCGGTTCCACAGCGGCTCGAACATCGAGTTGGCGAAGCGGAACACCAGGATGTTCTGCACGGTCTCCTTGCCCAGGTAGTGGTCGATGCGGAACACCCGGGACTCGTCGAACACCCCGTGGATCAGCCGGCCCAGGTCCCGAGCGCTCTCCAGGTCGGTCCCGAACGGCTTCTCGATCACGATGCGGGCGTCCCCGGCCATGCCCTCCTCGCCGATCCGCTCCACGATGTCCGCGAAGGCGCCCGGAGGGGTGGCGCAGTAGAAGAACCGCCGACCCTCGGTGCCCCGGTCGCGGTCGATCCGCTCCAGGTGCCGGCGCAGGTGGGCCATGGCGCCCGGGTCGGAGAACTCCCCGGGCACGTAGAACAGGCCCCTGGCGAACTCCGACCACGGCTCGTCCTCGGGCTGGGTGCGGCCGTGCTTGGCTACGGACTCCCGGGCCATCTCCCGGAACTCGGCGTTCTTCATGTCCGTCCGGGCGTACCCCACGATGCCGAACGAGGCCGGCAGCAGGCCCTCCACGAACAGGTGATACAGGGCCGGGAGGAGCTTTCGGTGGGTGAGGTCCCCGGACGCCCCGAAGATGACGATCGCGCAGGGATCGGGCGGGGTCAGCTTCTGCCGGGTCACCGGTCGGCCTCGCGGACCCCGTGCCCGCCGAACTCCCGCCGCAGCGCGGCGATGACCTTGGCCCCGAACGACTCGTCCTGGCGGGAGGCCAGCCGGGCCAGCAGCGAGAGGGTGATCACCGGCGCGGGAACGTCCTCCTCGATGGCGGCCTGCACCGTCCACCGCCCCTCGCCGGAGTCCTCCACGTAGCCCCGCACCGACTCCAGGCCGGGGTCCTCCGCCAGGGCCTTCTGGAGGAGGTCGAGCAGCCACGACCGCACCACGCTGCCGTGGCGCCACACCTCCGCCACCCGGCCCAGGTCCAGGTCGAACCCCGAGGCCCGCAGGATCTCGAACCCCTCGCCGTAGGCCTGGAGCAGCCCGTACTCGATCCCGTTGTGGACCATCTTCACGAAGTGCCCCGCGCCGCTGGGCCCCACGTGGGCCCACCCCTTCTCGGGGGCCAGGGCCTCCAGGGCCGGCTCCAGCCGGGCCACGGCCTCGGCATCCCCGCCGAGCATGAGGCAGTAGCCCTCCCGCAGCCCCCAGATGCCCCCGGAGACGCCGGCGTCCACGAACGCCACCTCCCTGCCCCGGAGCTCCCCGGCCCGGCGGATCGAGTCCTTGAAGTGGGAGTTGCCCCCGTCGACCAGGAGGTCGCCGGGCTCGAACAGGTCGGCCAGCGAGCCGACCACCGACTCGGTGGGATCGCCGGCGGGCACCATGGCCCAGGCCACCCGGGGGGGCTCCAGGGCCGCCACCAGCTCCTCCAGCGAGGCCACGGCCTGCACGCCGTGCTCGGCGGCGGCCCTGCGGCTCCCGTCCTTCCTGGCGTAGCCCACCACCTCGTGGCCGTGCTCGACGAGGCGGGCGCTCATGTTGCCGCCCATCCGGCCCAGGCCCACCATGCCGATCCTCACGCCGTCACCTCCGCGACGGGATTGCCGCCAGCGTACCGAGCGTCACGTGCCCCAGGCCACCAGGGCGTCCCGGGAGACCCGGGCGGCCCGGCGCCCCCGGCCCCGCAGCGCCGCCAGGTCGCCGGCGGCCTGGGCGGCGATCAGGCGTCCGAACGTGAACGCTTCGCCGGGAACCTCTCGGTCCTCCTTGGGCTCCTCGAACACCTGGACGAACACCCCGGTGTTCGGCCCGCCCTTGTGGAGCTGGCCGGTGGAGTGGAGGTACCGCGGCCCGTACCCCAGCGTGGTGGCCACGCCGAGCCGGTCGCGGATCCGGGCCCGGGCGGCCTGGAGCTCGGCCCAGGCCTCCTCCGACGGCGGGACGAAGGCCTGGATGGCCACGTAGTCACCGGGCCGCACCGAGCCCAGCAGGGCGTCGAGGTCGCCGTCGGGCTCGTCGGGGACCTCGCCGGCCAGGACTTCTGCGGTCCGGTCCTTGGCCGACTGGACGTCGGGCTGGTCGAACGGCTGGATGCCCAGGATGTGCCCGGCCACGGCGGTGGCGAACTCCAGCACGAAGAACGCTCCGCCCAGCGACTCGGCACGGTCCAGCGAGAGCGCGGCCCACGGCTCGGTCGCCGGGCGCTCCCCGATCCCCAGGAACACCCGGTCGTCGCCGTAGGACTCGGCGGGCCCCGGCGGCTCGTCGTCCACGGGGAGGATGCCGGTGCCGTCCTTGCCCGTGGACTCGGCCACCAGCTGCTCCACCCACGCCCCCGCCGGGGCCAGCCCTTCGGGCCCCGTGAGCGTGAGCTTGTCGCGCCCCGCGGCCACGGCCTCTCCCCACATGGCCCCCAGGAACGCGCCGGGATTGCGGCCCTCGGCGGGGGCGGCCCGGCAGGCCTCTGCCGCCCACTCGGCCTCGTCCACCAGCGCGTCGAGGTCCACGCCGAGCAGCGCCGCGGGAAGGAGCCCGAACGCCGTCAGCGCCGAGTACCGGCCCCCCACGTCCGCCGGGGCCGTGAACACCCGCCGGAACCCGAGTTCCAGCGCCGCGGACTCCAGCGGCGTCCCCGGATCGGTCACGGCCACGAACCGCGACCCGTCCCCCACGCGGTCCCAGAAATACCCCAGGTGGGAGCGGGTCTCGATCGTGGTCCCGGACTTGCTGGAGACCACGAACAGCGTCCGGTCCAGGGGCACGGTGCTCTCGAAGGCGGCGATGGCGTCGGGGTGGGTGGTGTCGAGCACGGAGAGCTCGAGCATCCCGGGGGCCGTGCCGAAAACCCGGGCGAACACCTCCGGGGCCAGGCTGGAGCCGCCCATGCCCAGGACCACGGCGTGCGTCAGCCCGTCGGCGGCGGCCTGTCCGGCGAACGAGCGGAGGCCCTCCACCTCGGCCCGGGCCCGCCGGGGCGCCTCCAGCCACCCCAGCCGGTCGGCGATCTCATCCGGTTCCTCGCGCCACACGGTGTGGTCGCGTTCCCAGATCCGGGCGATGAGATCATCGTCCCGCAGCGTCTCAAGCCGCTGCTGGATGAGACCCTCGAACTCCGCCCGCGCCGCGACCTCAACGGTCATTGCGGCCATCGTATCCCCGCCCCGAGCAACGCTCCCTCTTCCCCTTCGGGCCCGGCGACCAGCTCAGGTTCATGCGAAGCGATATCGCTTCATGCGAGCTATACTCTTCGCATGAGGATCCGCATCTCCAAGGGTGGGCAGGTTTCCATCCCGGCCAGCATCCGTCGCCGGTGGGCCACCGACTCGCTGGTCGTGGAAGACCTGGGGGACCGCGTCGTGCTCCGGCCGATCCCCGCCGATCCCCTGGCCGCCGCCAAGGGAGCCTTTCACTCGAAGCGCTCCGCGGAGGGGGACCGGGCCCGGATCCGGCGCGAGGAGCGTACGGCAGAGGACCGCAAGCTGCGCCGGTGATCCTGCTCGACGCCACCGCGCTGGTGGCCTTCCTCTCCGGGGAGCCCGCGGCCGACGAGGCCGAGGAGATCCTCCGAGCGGGAGAAGCGGCGATCGTGGCCACCAACCTGACGGAGGCCCTGGATATCCTGGTGCGCGTCCGGGGGCTGGACCTCGATGCCGTGGAGGCCAAGCTCGTCCCGGTCTTGGCAACCAGCCTCGAGGTCCTCGCGGTCGGAGAGGCCGAAGCTCGGCGGGCGGCCTCGATCCGCTCCGAGCACTACCATCGCCAGCGCGCTCCCCTCTCTCTGGCGGACTGCATGCTCATCGCATCGGCTGCGGTGCACGGAGCGGCGGTCGCGACGAGCGACACGCTCGTGGCCGAGGTGGCGGCAGAAGAAGGCGTAGGCGTGGTGACGATGCCGGGTACGAGATAGGACTCGACAGAGCGATCACAGGTGCACGGAGAGGGCATCTCCTGCAGCAGAAGGGGGATCGGCCGGCGCGGAATACCGGCGGTGAGGTGAACGGGACCCCCGCCATCGTGTCGCCGCCTCAGCGACCCGTCGGGTGGCGATCGAACAAGGATGCGGGGAACATCAGGGTGTCCACGAAAGCGGGTCAAGCTCACCCCGGCCGGGTCAACCGCCCGGGTCAGGTTGCCCGCCAGATCGTAGGCGTAGGTGCCCTCGGGCAGGGTGCCCATCCTTCTCGGAGGTGGTCCTTCCCAGCAGGTCGGCGGCGGTCACGGCGGACACCCCCGAGGGATCGGTCACGGTGACCGTGCGCGCGGTGAAGTCGTACGCGGTGGCGGTGGCGTTGCCCAGGGGATCTGTGGCCTTCACCACCCGGTTCAGGGCATCGTACTCCTTGGTCCACACCTTCCCCCGGGCATCGGTGGTCCCGGTCTCGTTGCCCACCGGGTCGTAGGCGTGCAGGACCGTGGGCCGGGGCAGGGGTCCCGACCCATCGGGGTCGGGGAGGATCTCCTTGCATCACCACGTGCGGGTGGCTGACCAGTCCCCTATCTGGCCTACCCTGCGGACGGATCCCAACCGCATGGGCGCCTGGGCGGTGGAAGGGGGCGTCCCGCTCGGGCGATACTTCCCCATGAGGTGAGCGGGCCCACGGAGCCGGACGAGCATCGCGCGCCCAGGGTGCGGGACGTGCCGCCGCCCCGGGAGAACCCCAGCGTCACGGGTCCGCTGTTCCGGTGGGTGTTCCAGTGGCCCTACCGGGTGGTCCTGTACGGGCTGTACCGAGCCGGGTTCCGGCCGTGGCAGCTCACGTTCCTGTCGCTGGCCGCCAACGCGTTCTGCGGCTACCTGCTGCTGACCGGGCGGCGGTTCCTGCCCGGCATCCTGCTGCTCCCCGCGGGGCTGTTCGACATCTTCGACGGCGGGGTGGCCCGGCTCCGCGGCGAGGAGGGCCCCCGGGGCGCGCTGCTCGACGCCGTGGCCGACCGGGCCGCGGACGCCGTGGTGTTCGGGTGCATCGTGTACGCGGAGTACGTCATCCACGGCGAGGTCCTGACCGCCGGTGTGGCCCTGGCGGCCATGGTGGTGTCGCTGCTGGTGAGCCACGTCCGGGCCGAGGGCGAGGCGGCCGGGGTGGACATGACCGAGGGCAGCGTCCAGCGGCTGGAGCGGTACGTCGCCCTGTTGTTCGGGCTGACCGCCCCGGGCATGCTGCTGCCGGTGCTGGCCGTCCTCACCGCGTTCGGGCTGCTGACCATGCTTCAGCGGGCCGCGGCCGCCTGGCGGGGCCTCCCCGCCGCCCGCCGCTCCCCATGACCGAGCGGCCGCCCGTGCTGGTCACCCGGCGCCCGCTCCCTCCGGTGCTGGCGTTCCTCGAGGAGCGCTGCCGGGTGACCCTCCACGACGAGGACCGCCCCATCCCTCGGGCGCGCCTCCTGGCCGCGGCCGCCGGGAAGAAGGGCCTGCTGGTGCTGCTCACCGACCGCATCGACGAGGAGGTCCTCGACGTGGCCGGGCCATCGTTGCGGGTCGTGGCGAACTACGCGGTGGGGTTCGACAACGTGGACGTGCCCGCGTGCACGGCCCGCGGCGTGGTGGTCACCAACACCCCGGACGTCCTGACCGCGGCCACGGCCGACCTCACCTGGGCCCTGATCCTGGCCGCGGCCCGGCGGGTGGCCGAGGGGGACCGGGTGATGCGATCCAGCGTCCCGTGGGGCTGGGCCCCGGGATTCATGCTCGGCCGGGAGGTCACCGGAGCCACGCTCGGGGTGGTGGGCTTCGGCCGCATCGGCCGGGCCGTGGCCGCCCGGGCCCGGGGGTTCGACATGCGGGTGCTGTACCACGCCCCCACCCGCAGGCCCGAGGCCGAGACCGCCCTCGGCGTGGAGCACCGGGACCTGCCCGCGCTGCTGGCCGAGTCGGATATCGTCACGGTCCATGTGGCGCTCACCGAGGAGACCCGTCACCTGTTCGGCGCGGAGGCGTTCGCGGCCATGAAGCCCACCGCGGCCTTCGTGAACACCTCGCGCGGTGCCGTGGTGGACGAGGCGGCCCTGGCCGAGGCCCTCCGCCGCGGCGACATCGCCGCCGCCGGGCTCGACGTGTTCGAGGAGGAGCCCCGGGCCCACCCCGGACTCCTCGCCCTGGAGAACGTGGTCCTCACCCCGCACCTGGGCAGCGCCACGGTGGAGACCCGCACGGCCATGGGCATGGCCGCCGCCGAGAACCTGGTGGCCGCCCTGGAGGGCCGCCGCCCGCCGGCCGCGGTCAACCCGGAGGCCATGGGGGCCCGGCGGTGAGCGAGCCCCTCATCGCCGTGGCCGGCAGGCCCCTGGCCGCCGACAGGGTCCGCGGGTGGCACCGCGAGGGCGTCGGCGTGCAGGCCCCCTACATCGAGGCCGTCCACCGGGCCGGGGGGACGGAGGCGGTCCTCCTCCCGGTGCAGCTCGACGCCGACCGTGCCGCCGGGCGGCTGGCCCGGTTCGACGGGCTGCTGCTGATCGGGGGCGGGGACCTGGACCCCTCGCACTACGGCGAGGAACCGCACCCCCGGGTCTACGAGGTCGATCCCCGCCGCGACGCGTTCGAGCTGGCCCTGGCCCGGGCGGCCGTGGAGCGGGGCGTGCCCACCCTAGCGATCTGCCGGGGGATCCAGGTGCTCAACGTGGCCCTGGGGGGCACCCTCCAGCAGCACATCGACGACGCCGCCGACGCGGTGGCCCACGGCGATCCCGGCACCCACCGGCCGGTGACCCACGCGGTGCGGCTGGCCCCCGGCTCCCGGGTGGCCGAGGCCATGGGGGTCGACCGGGCTGACGCCTCCTCCCATCACCACCAGGCCCTGGCCAAGCTGGGCGACGGCCTGATCGCCACCGCCTGGGCCGACGACGGCGTGGTCGAGGCCGTGGAGCACGAGGACGGCTGGATCCTCGGCGTGCAGTGGCATCCCGAGGACACCTGCTTCGCCGACCGGTCCCAGCAGGGCCTGTTCGACGCCCTGGTCCGCCGCGCCGGCTAGGGCCACCCTCCCCGCGGCCCGTCAGGCCGAGGCGGAGAAGGTGCCCCGGGCGTCGGCGAAGAGGTCCCGCACCGACAGGGCCACGCACCGGAAGCTCCCCTCGATCCCGGTCCCGTCGGCCCGGTCGATCGTCACCTCGCACTCACCGTCGAAAGAGGCCAGGACCACGGGAGCGCCATCGCGCAGGGCCGTGACCGTGACCGAGAGCGCCTGGTCCGTGGACCGGGTGCCGGTGAACAGGAGGCCGCCGACGCCGAGCCCGTGGCCCTCCTGGCCCCAGGTGACGGCGAACCCTCCCGCGGGCGGCTGGTAGATCGTGGTGGCCTCGGCATCGAGCGGCACCTGGAACCGGTCCCGGACGTCGCCGGTCACCCGGACCTCCGCCCGCCCCGAGGTCAGCGGGCTGGCGATCGGAGAGGGGGTCTCCACCGCCCCGCCGCCGCCGCCGCAGGCGGACAGCGAGCCCAGCACCAGCAGCACGGCCAGGACCGAAGGCCTCACCACTCCTCCTCCGGTGCCCGCCGGACCACCAGCGTCATCCCCTCCACGGCCTCGACCACCACCCGGTCCCCGGGCTCGCCCTCCAGCACCCGGGCGGGATACGACGTGCCCCGGACCCGCACCCGATCCGGCGCCGACAGGACGGCGCGCTCGCCGACCAGGCTCTCGTGGCCGGCCAGGGGGCGGCGCTTGATGGCCCACCACCACAGCCGGGCCTCGACGAGCTCGAAGGCCGCCAGGACCACCACCGTGACCACGAACCAGGGGAACGGCAGGAAGAAGTAGGCCAGCGTTCCGCCGATCAGCAGGGCCATGACCGAGCCCGTTCAGCCCCGGGGCCGCAGCCCGGTGATCTCGCAGGTGAACGTGCCGCCGGGGGCCTCGTACGTGACCCGGTCGCCGACGCGCCGGCCCAGCAGGGCCTGCCCGAAGGGTGAGTCGACCGACACCGTCCGGGCCCCCTCGGCCCGCTCCTCCTTCGACGCGGCCAGCAGGTACGTCTCGTGGTCCGGCTCCTCCTCATCGAGGGGCCGGACCGTCACCAGGACGCCCGGGCCGGCCGCCTCGGCGTCCGACGGGGCGTCGACGATGTCCGGGTCCTTGAGCAGCCGCTCCAGCTCGCGGATGCGGGCCTCCATCAGCCCCTGCTCGTTCTTGGCCGAGTCGTACTCGGCGTTCTCCCGGATGTCCCCCAGCTCCCGGGCGTGCTGGAGCCGGTCGGCCATCCGCCGCCGCCCCTCGTCCCTCAGCCGCTCCAGCTCGTCGCGGAGCCGGTGGTAGGCGCCCCGGGTCAGCGTGGCCGTGGGCTCGTCGCCGGGGTTGCGTCTGAACCTTTGCTCGTCCACGAGAGAGAATCTAGCAAGCGGCGCGCGCGGCGTCGCCGGCCGGTTCGCCGGTGGCCGGGCTGGATCGGAGGGGCGATGTTCGGGAACTCGTGGCGGGTGGGCCGGATCTTCGGCATCGACATCAGGATCGACACCTCGTGGGTGTTCATCGTCCTGCTGATCGGCTACAGCCTGTACCTCCAATTCCTGCGGGACATGCCGCGCGACCCGGGGCTCGCGGCGGGGCTCGCGGGGGCTGCCACCGTGATGTTCTTCGGCTCGGTGCTGCTCCACGAGCTGGCCCACTCGCTGATGTCGGTGAGCCGGGGCATCCCGGTCAAGGGAATCACCCTGTTCCTGTTCGGCGGGGCCACCCACGCCAAGCTGGAGACCCGCAAGCCGAGGGACGAGTTCGTGATCACGATCGTGGGGCCCCTGACCAGCCTGGTCCTCGGCGGGATCCTGTGGGCCGTGGCCCTGGCCACCCGGGGCGTCGTCCCGGAGGCCGTATCCGTCGGCCTGTTCGGCCGGCTTGGCTTCATCAACGTGGCGCTGGGAGTCTTCAACCTGCTCCCCGGGTTCCCTCTCGACGGCGGCCGCATCCTCCGCTCCGCGGTGTGGGGGGCCACCGGCAGCCTGTCGAGGGCCACTCGGGTGGCGGCCCGGTTCGGCCAGGCCATCGGCTACCTCCTGGTGGGCGCGGGCATCGGCATGGTGCTGTTCCTCGGGGGGCTCGGCGGCCTGTGGATCGCCGCCATCGGGTGGTTCCTGGCCCAGGCCGCGCTGGCCTCCGCCCGGGAGCAGCAGGTGCGGCGCATGCTGGAGGACGCCGAGGCCGACGACGTGATGGCCCGGAACCTCATCTCCGTCCCCGGCCGCCTGACGCTCCAGGAGGCCGTGGACGAGTACTTCATGCGCCACGACCACGGGGCCTTTCCCGTGGAGGACGACGGCCGGACCGTGGGGCTGCTGACGCTGCGCCGGGTCCGGAAGGTGCCCCGGGAGGACTGGCCCACCACGAGGGTGCGGGACGCCATGGCCTCCCTGGAGGAATCGGTCACGGTGTCGCCGCAGACCCCGATGCCCGCGGTCCTCGACAAGCTGGAGCCCGAGGAGGTCCACCGGGTCCTGGTCGTGGACGACGGCGAACTGGCCGGGATCATCACCCCGCTCGACGTGGCCCGGTGGCTCCGCCGCCGCCAGGAGCTGGCCTGACGCGCGACGCCCAGAGTGACTTGACGATGTGACGCGATCAGTCATATCGTCAAGGGGATGGCCATCGTAACCGAAGCCCTCCGGGCCGATACCCGCTCCCGCATCCTCGACGCCGCCCTCCAGGCGGTCAGCACGTTCGGGCTGTCCCGGTTCACCATGGACGACGTGGCCCGGGCCGCGGGCATGTCGCGGCAGACCGTGTACCGCTACTTCGATTCCAAGGACGACCTGGTTATGGCCGTGGTGTACCGGGAGGAGGAGGCGTTCCTCGAGGGTGTGCGCGCCGCCTTCGGCCGACACCGCGACCTGGAGCCGGCCATGCGGGAGGCCATGCTGTTCTGCCTGCGGGCCGCCCGCGAGCACCCGCTGCTCGACCGCCTGCTGGCCTCCGAGCCCGAGGTCCTGCTCCCCTACCTGACCACCCGCGGGGCGGGACTGGTGGCCCGGGGCCGCTCCACCCTGGAGGAGCTGGTGGCCGGCCGGCCTGGCGTGCGCCCCGAGCTGGTCCATCGGGCCGCCGACATCGCCACCCGGGCCATCGTGTCGTACACGCTGACCCCGAGCGAGGACGACCCCAGGGAGATCGCCGGGGAGACCGCCCGCCTCCTCACCGCCGCCGTTCGCAAGCCTCGGAAGGAGGACCGGACATGAGCACCCGCTACTACACGCTGCCGATCGACCAGACCAAGTGGAAGATCTCCGCCGGCTCGACCACGGTCTTCAACTGGGAGTACGACGCGCTGCGCGACCGGCTGCTGACCCTCTACGAGAAGGGCAAGGAGAAGCAGTGGAACGCCCAGACCCGCCTGGACTGGTCGATCGACGTGGAGCCGGGTTCGCCGGCGAACGCTCCCGATTACTACATCCCGATCTACGGCTCGGACATGTGGGAGGCGCTCAGCGAGGACGGCCGCACGGAGCTCCGCCACCACATCGGGTCGTGGATGAACTCGCAGTTCCTCCACGGCGAGCAGGGAGCCCTGATCTGCGCGGCCAAGATCGTGCAGACCGTCCCGGACGTGGACTCGAAGTTCTACGCGGCCACCCAGGTGATCGACGAGGCGCGGCACGTGGAGATGTACTCGAAGTACCTGCGGGAGAAGCTCGAGCT
Organism: Actinomycetota bacterium; assembly: GCA_050692985.1. Taxonomy (GTDB): domain Bacteria; phylum Actinomycetota; class UBA4738; order UBA4738; family CALAEC01; genus JBOGVZ01. The sequence continues at coordinate 14,074 of JBOGVZ010000043.1, read as the reverse complement.
GGCCTACCCCATCAACTCCAACCTCCAGGCGCTGCTGAACGACGTGATCTCCGACTCCCGGTGGGACATGACGTACCTGGGGATGCAGGTGGTCATCGAGGGGCTGGCCCTGGCGGCCTTCGCCATGATCCGGGACTTCAGCGAGGAGCCCCTGGGCAAGGCCATCAACACCTACGTGATGCAGGACGAGGCCCGCCACGTGGCCTTCGGCCGGCTGGCCCTGAAGGATGTGTACCCGCAGCTCACCCAGAAGGAGCGGGACGAGCGCGAGGAGTTCGTGGTCGAGGCCTGCTACCTGATGCGCGACCGCTTCCGGGCGCAGGAGGTGTGGGAGCGGCTGGGCTTCGACGTGGAGCGGTGCCTGGACTACGTGGACCAGTCGGAGATGATGCAGGAGTTCCGCAAGATGCTGTTCTCCCGCATCGTCCCCACCGTCAAGGACATCGGACTGTGGGGGAAGAAGATCCAGGCCGCCTACGCCGACATGGGCGTGCTCCAGTTCCAGGACATGGACCCCGACGACCTCTCCGCCCAGGACGAGGCCCTGGCCCGCAAGCTCGACACGTCCCGGGGGCTGTCCGAGGAGGACGAAGCCGCCGCCAAGCTCTCCGGCGTGGACGCCGGGCGGGCCCTGGAGGTCCAGGAGACCATCCGGGCGGGGGCGGAAGAGGAGTAACCTCCCCGTCGTGGCGGAACCCGAGCCGTCCGAGCCCCGTCCCCTGCCGTCCCACTACGAGCACTGCTTCGGGTGCGGGCGGGAGCACCACACCGGCCTCCACGTGCGCATGTCGGCCGTCGGCGACCGCGTCCGCGGATCGCTGGAGGTGACCGAGCACCACCAGGGCGCCCCGGGGCTGGCCCACGGGGGCGTGGTGGCCGCGGCGGTGGACGAGGGGATGGGCTACCTGCTGTGGCTGGTGGCCTCCCCCGCGGTCACCGCCCGGCTGGAGGTCGACTACGTGAAGCCCGTGCCGGTGGGCTCCCGGCTGGACCTGGAGGCGTGGGTGGATCGCGTGGAGGGCCGGCGCATCTACACCAGCCTGGTGGGGCGCATCGACGGCCAGGTCGTGGTCCGGTCCAAGGCCCTGTACCTCAAGGTCGGCGTGGACCACTTCGTCCCCCACGCCGAGCGCATGGGCGAACGGATGACCGAGCGCCCCTACAATCCCTAGCCCCCCAGGAAGACGTGGATCGGCCGGGAGGTCCCCACCCACGTGTTCCGGGGAACGCGAACGGGGCCGGGAGGTCCCGGCCCCGTGCCGCGGGTCCGCCGCTTCTCGATGACCATGGTGGGCCCGGCACGTAAGCCCCCCCTGAGCCACGGCTGAGGATTCCTTCAGGCTGTGGGCGGCCGCCGAGAGTACAATCTGCGGGCTCGGAGACGGGGGAGGGGACGAACTGAGGGGACGCCATCGCCGCCGCTCGGCCGGCAGCGTGCTGACGGTCGTGTCGGTCACGCTGTTCGCCGCCGTGGTCGCCACCGCGGTCGTCTTCCGCCACGAGCTGGTGGCACTGTTCGCCTCCCGGGAAGCGGCGCCCCGGGCCGGCCCGTCCATCTCGCCGAGCGTCACCTCGTCGCCTTCGCCGAGCCCGTCACCCACCCGGTCCCCCAAACCCCGGGGTGAGCTGGTGATCCACGGCACCGGCGACGTGAACCTCGACCCCTCCTACATCCCCGCCCTGGCGGCCAACGGGTACGGCCACGCGTGGAGCGGCCTGGGGGACCTGTTCCGCCGGGACGACCTCACGGTGGTGAACCTCGAATGCGCGATCTCCGAGCTGGGGGCGCCGGTGCCCAAGGAGTTCAACTTCCGGGGTCCTCCGGAGGCCCTGGGGCCCATGGCCGAGGCCGGGGTGGAGGTGGCGAACCTGGGCAACAACCACGCCCGGGACTACGGGCCCGAGGCCCTGGTGGACACCCGCCGGAACCTGGCGGAGGCGGAGATCGCTCCCGTGGGAGCGGGGAAGGACGACCGGCAGGCCAGCCGCCCCGCCCTGTTCCGGGTCAAGGGGTGGAAGATCGCGGTGCTGGGGTTCGGGGGCGTGGTTCCGGACCCCACCTGGATCGCCGGCCAGGGCAACCCGGGCATGGCCGACGGCGACTCCATCCCCGACATGGTCCGGGCGGTGAGGGCCGCCGGCCGCAAGGCCGACCTGGTGTTCGTGTCCATCCACTGGGGGGTGGAGCTCGACACCCAGCCCCGGCCCGAGGACGTCGAGCGGGCCCACGCCATGATCGACGCCGGCGCGGACGCCATCTTCGGCCACCACCCCCACCGCCTCCAGCCGATGGGCGAGTACCGGGGCCGGCCGATCTTCTGGAGCCTGGGGAACTTCGTGTGGCCGAACTTCTCGGCGGCGGGGTCCACCACCGCGGTGGCCGAGGTCCGGGTGGGGCCCAAGGGCCGGGTCACCGGGCGCCTGCTGCCGGCGTTCATCGAGTCCCCCGGCCACCCCGTGCTGGCCGGCTGAGTCCCCGCCGGGCCCGGGGCCGTTCGATAATGAGGACCGGATGACCGGGCCGAGGGTCCTGCTCGTGGACGACGACGCCAGGCTGCTGGAGATCGTGGGCATGGCCCTGGAGAGCGAGGGCTACCGCGTGGCCACGGCCGACTCCGCCGAGGAGGCCGTGCGGCTCCTGGAGCGGGACGACCCCGACCTGCTGATCCTGGACGTGATGCTCCCCGGGCGGGACGGCTTCGAGCTGTGCCGGGACATCCGCACCCGCAGCCCCCTGCCGATCCTGATGCTCACCGCCAAGACCGACACCGTGGACGTGGTGGTGGGCCTGGAGTCGGGGGCCGACGACTACGTGACGAAGCCGTTCGTGACCAAGGAGCTGGTGGCCCGGATCCGGGCCCTGCTGCGCCGCAGCCGGAGCCCCGGTCCCGAGCCCCGGCGGCTGGTGGTGGGGGAGCTGGAGATCGTCCCCGAGGCCGCCACCGTGACGAAGCGGGGCCAGCCGGTGCACCTGACGAAGACTGAGTTCAAGCTGCTGCTGGCCATGGCCTCCCGGCCGAACCAGGTGTTCACCCGGGAGGTGCTCCTCCAGCAGGTGTGGGAGTACGACTACTTCGGGGACTCCAGGTTGGTGGACGTCCACATCCGCCGGCTGCGGGGGAAGGTCGAGGACGACCCCCGGGAGCCGCGGGTGGTGCATACCGTCCGCGGGCTGGGCTACAAGGTGGCCACGGAGGGGTGATGCGCGGCTCACCGGGGGACGGGAGCCCGGGCCGGGGCATCGGCCTGCGGCTGCGGATCACCATCGCCTTCCTGGGCGGGGCCCTGGCGGTGTCCGCCCTGGTGGCCGGGACCACCTACGTCCTGGCCGAGCGGTACCTGCTCCAGCAGCGCGTCGAGGACTCCGTCAAGCAGTCGTTCGACACGATCCGGGACGCCCAGCGGTACCTGGCCCAGCAGGAGGAGGAGGTGTCGCTGTCCGAGCTGATCCGCATCCTGGAGACCCCCGGGGGCGACGCCCTGATCATGAACGAGGACACCCCGTTCTCCACCTCGCTGGCCGTGACCCCGGAGCAGGTCCCGGCCGCCGTGCGCCGGGAGGTCGCCGAGGGCCGCGTGGCCTACGCGTACCGCACCGCCCGGCCCCGGCAGCTCGTGGTGGGCTCGCCGATCCCTCACCACGCCCCGCTGACCGGTTACTTCTTCTACCCCCTGGAGGAACTGGAGCAGACCCTGACGATCCTGCGGAACGTCCTGGTGGGCGTGTCGGCCGGGGCTGTGGCCCTGGCCGCCCTGGCGGGGACCAGGGTCAGCCGCCGGGTGGTGGACCCGGTGCGGCGGGCCAGCCGGGCGGCCCGCCGGGTGGCCGAGGGGCTGCTGGAGACCCGCCTGCCGGTGACCGGCGGCGACGAGCTGGCCCGGATGGCCCACTCGTTCAACGAGATGGCCGCGGCCCTGGAGGAGCGGATCGGCCGGGAGCGCCGGTTCGTGGGCGACGTGTCCCACGAGCTGCGCACCCCGCTGACCACGCTGCGGGCCTCCACCGACTTCCTGGAGCAGCACGCCGACGAGCTCGACCCGGCGGTCCACCGGGCCGTGGAGCTGCTGGCAGCGGACCTCGACTACCTCCAGCGGCTGGTCGACGACCTCCTGGACCTGTCCCGCGTGGAGGCCGGCCGGGTGGAGATGTCCTGGGAGCGGCTGTCCCTGGCCGACCTGGCCCGGGAGGTGGTGGCCCGACGCACCCGCGGAGGCAGGGGGACGGTGGACATCCTGGTCGACGCCGACCCGAACGAGCTGTCCACGGTGGCGGACAAGCAGCGCCTGGAGCGGGTGGTGGGCAACCTCGTGGACAACGCCCTGACCCACGGCGGGGGCCAGGTCACGGTGCGGCTCGGCTCGGAGGACGGGGTCCTGCTGCTGTCCGTGGAGGACAGGGGCCCGGGCATCCCCCGGGACGCCGGCCGCCGCATCTTCGAGCGGTTCTTCAAGGCCGACCCGTCGCGGGCCCGCCGCGACGGCCGGGGCGCGGGCCTGGGGCTGGCCATCGCCCGGGAGAACGCCAACCTGCACGGCGGGGAGATCGTGGTCCATGCCGGACGGGAGCGAGGCGCGCGGTTCACGCTGCGCCTCCCCCGGCGAGAGATGGAGCCGGAGCCGTGAGGAGGGCGGCGGTGGCGACGGTGGCCCTGCTGGCCCTGGCTGCGTGCGGGCGGGCCGAGGTCACGGTGCTGTCCGAGGGTGAGCTCCCCCGCGACGTGTACGGCTCCCCGGTGCCCACCCCCACCCCCAGCCTGGAGCTGCCGTCGAGGGGCACGGTGTACTTCGTGGAGCGGGGCAGCCTGGTGGAGGTCCAGCGGACCCTCCAGGGGGTGGCCACCTCGGAGGCCGCGGCCCTGCTGCTGGCCCTGTTCCAGGACCCCGGCGACCTCCCGGGCCGGGTGCACTCGGCCATCCCCCCGGACACCCGGCTGAACTCGGTGACGATCTCCGGAGGCACCGCCCGGGTGGACCTGTCCGCCGAGTTCGGCCGAGGCGGGTCGGGCCGGGAGCTCCAGCTCCGGGTGGCCCAGGTGGTGTACACGGTCACCGAGAACGAGCAGATCTCCTCGGTGCACATCCTCATCGAGGGCCAGGCCCGCGGCGTCCCCCGCCCCGGCGCCGGCGTGACGTTCGGCCCCGTGGCCCGCTCCGACTACGAGGAGTTCGCCCCCGCCGGCGATTAGGGTCCGGCGGAGTATGGACCCTGGGCTGGTCCTTGATTGGGGGTCTCTCCTGTCGGCACACGACCGGGTCGTCCGGTCTGTCACGGGAACGTCATACAGCCGTCGCGGGAAAGCAACGCCGTCTGGGCATGCTCAGCGTGAGGGACTCGTCTCTCCAACCCGTCCGGGGAGGCGAGATCGAGCCCACGGGTGCCCTCCTTCGACGGCTGGTGGTCTCAAACAGAGATCCGCCTCCCTTCGGGGGGATCCCCTCTCTACCCGTACCCGGTCGAGGGAGGGCACGTGGGCCCCCTCGCCTTCCCATTGGGGGGTTCGCTCGCTGTCCGGCCGTTCGGCTGCGGTGTCTCCAGGGCGAGCTACCCCCCCGGACCCCCCCTGGAGCCGACGAACAGCCGCGCGGTCCCCAGCGACAGCTCCCGCCACCCCACCTCGGTCAGGCCCTCGTCACGCATCCACCCCGCCAGCTCCTCGGGCTGGGGGAGGAAGGCCAGCGACCGCACCAGGAACCGGTGGGACTCGCCGTGGCCCACGGCGGCGGCGATGCGGGGCACGGCCCCCCGGAACCAGGCGTCGAAGCCCACCCGCAGCGGCAGGCTGCGGGGCCGGCCGATCTCCAGGATGCCCACCCGGCCACCGGGCCGGGTGACCCGGACCATCTCCCGGAGCATGGCCCGCTGGTCGGCCACGTCGCGGAGGGCGAAGGCGCTGACGGCCGCGTCGAAGGCCCCGTCGGGCAGCGGCAGGGCCAGGGCGTCGGCCAGCACCAGGCGGCCCCGGGCCCGGCGGAGCATCCCCGGGGTGAAGTCCACGCCCACAGCCAGGCCGCCGGGGCCCACGGCGCCCGCCACCTCCGCCAGCGTCTGCCCGGTCCCCGTGCACACGTCCACCACCTGGCCGCCGGGGGCGAGCCGGGCCTCTCGCACCAGCGCCCGGCGCCACCCCCGGACCATGCCGAACGTCAGCGCGGTGTTGAGGCGGTCGTAGTCCGGGGCCAGCCGCTCGAACATCTCCCGGATGGAGCGGGGGTCGTCGGGGCGGATGTCCGAGCCCACGATGTTCTCGCTCAGGCCGGCAGGAGAGCGAGCTCCGGCGTCGAACTGGGTAGGCGAAGCACCGCGGATCCCCTGTTCACGCCCCGAGGCCTCCGAACATGGGGTCTCGCACGCCCGCTTCCCCGCGGGCTACGAGCCCGCATCCTTGCGGGACAGGATGTCCAGGATGGCCCTGGCGTCGGTGTCCTCGAGGGGTGAGGCCGGCCGGTTCTTGGCCGCCTCGACCACGGTGCGCAGGTTCGTCTCGGTCATCTCCAGCCGCTTGCGGAGAGAGGTGACCTCGTCCTCCAGGCCGTCCGCGCGGCGCCGGTCCGTGGCCGCCTCCCGCCGAACCTCGACGGCCTCCCGGCGGGCCGCCTCGGCCTCCCCCCGGACCCGCTCCAGGACGGCCCGGAGCTCGGCCGCCTCGGCCGAGATCTCGAACAGCCGGTCGATGAGCGTCCGGCCGAGCTGCTCGTAGGTGGGGGGGCCGGTGGCTTCGGCCTCGGCGGGACGCTCCGCCCGGCGGCGGCGGCGGCTGGGTCGCCGCACGCTGGCCGGCTCGCCCGGCTCCACCGGCCGAGCGTCGAGCAGCCGGTAGCCCTGCCCCTCCTGGGCGATGCGGCCCCGGGCCATCAGGGCCCGTACCGCCCGGGCCACGGACAGGCGGGCCTCGATCCCGGACTCCGCCGCCAGCTCGGCCGGAGAAGCGGGGATCATCTCGCCCACGGCGCTTCGCTCGGCGGCCGCGGCCAGCAGGGCGTTGCTCTCCTTAAGGCTCTGATCGTTCACGGAGGTCTATTTCTACTACGTCTGGGCCCGGAACGAGAGCCCCCCATCGAGGCTGCCAGAAAGAGTGACAAATTCCCGGGAGTGGGTTGCGCGGTCCGGACCGGCTGGTGTACAAAACATGTGGAACCGCTGGAGTCTTCGGACTCTGGCGGTTCCATTTTTGCGTCCTTTGCGGATGAGCCCGGCTGGCCGCTCCAGTGGAAGACGCGGTACGCGAGGCCTACCGGTGGCGGTAGGTGATGCGGCCGCGGGTGAGGTCGTACGGCGAGAGCTCCACCGTCACCTTGTCCCCGGGCAGGATCCGGATGTAGTGCTTGCGCATCTTGCCGGAGATGTGTCCCAGGATCCTGTGCCCGTTGTCGAGATCGATCCGGAACATCGTGTTCGGCAGGGCCTCCACGATCGTCCCGTCGACCTGGAGGGTCGACTCCTTGCCCGGCCCGGCACGCTCCATGCGCTTGGCCCGGTCCGCGGCCGTCAGCGGCGGCCGGCGAGCCGAGCGCCGGGGCGGTGGTCGTCCTCCTCTCCTGCGTCGTGCCAAGAGCTTCTTCCTCCTCAGGACAGACGATAACAGACCGACCACCGGGCTCAGGGGTAGCCCAGGCCGGTCATCAGGGCCCGGAGCGTCAGGCCGAACACGAAGAACGAAGCCAGGGCGAACGGGAGCCAGGGGCGGTGGGCGAAGGCCTCCCGGGCGAACACGTGGGCCACCACCAGGACCAGGATGGGGAAGATCACCCCGTACACGTAGTGCAGCGCCGAGGCCCGCAGCCCGGTGGCCACCAGGACCACCCCCACCACGCCCTGCACCAGCAGCGTGGCCTGGAGGAACCCCAGCAGCCACCAGAACGGCTGGCCCGGGCCCCGGCGGAACACCCACGTGGCCATGCCCCACAGCCACAGGAGCCCGAAGCCCCCCACGATGGCGTACCCGACGACGACGTGAACGAGGCGCACGGGGTCGAATTATGCGGGCCCGGACGCCCGGGCGCCTCTCGACAGGGGGTTCGCTCGCCGTCCGACCCGACGGCGTATCGCTCGGGGCGAGCTACCCCCCCGGACCCCCCTCCAGCTCCGCGCGGCAGCGGCGGATCGAACGCCGCCTGCCCTCGGGGCCGAGGGCCACGGCCATCATCGGCTCGGCATCGGTCCCGAAGAACGAGCGGACCTCGTCGTCGTAGAACGTGGTGCCCGTGGCCCCCAGGCACTGCCCGTAGGCGCCCAGGTACATCCGCCCGGCGGCCACCGCCGCGCCGAGCTGGGCCCAGCCGTACCCCCGACCGCCCGATCCATCCACGGCCGAGCGGAGGTCGGCCGCCAGGAACGTGACCGCGGCGGCGTCGGCCCCCAGCCGCTGCTCCAGGCACAGGTACGCGGCCTGCCGGCGGAACTCGCCGGCCCGCAGCGGCCGGAACCCCGGGCCGTAGGCGTAGGCGCCCGGCTCGAGGCCCTCCAGGGCGGAGGCCACCACCAGGGCCTCCAGCGGGACGGCCGACCGGTCGCCGGCGAACCCCGCCAGGGCCAGGTCGGCCAGGGCCGCGTACTCCCCGGAGGGCAGGCCCGTCCGGGCGAAGGCCCGGCTGGAGCCCCGGCGCCGGACCACGTCCTCGAAGGCATCGTCCGACAGGAGCCCGGCGCCCGGATCCCCGGCCGCGGCCGCGGACGCCCCGTGGGGGGCCTTCCGGAAGGCCCGGACGGCCGCCTCGTCGGCCAGGGCCACGCCGGCCCGGGCGTCCTCGATGACGGGATCGCGGCGCGGGTGGGCCGACAGCGGGGCCACCACGGCGTCGAGCGGCCGGACGTCGGCGGGCGGGGAGCCCGGCCGTCGCCGAGGGCCACCACGCACAGGGGGAACTCGGTCAGGCCGTCGAGCCCCAGCAGGTGCTCGACGGTCCGGTCCACGAACCCCCCCAGGACCCGGGCCCGCACGCCGGTGGCCGCGGCGGCCGCCAGGAGGTTCGCCACGATCATGCCGGCGTCCCAGTACAGGTGGCGGAACCCCCGGGGGCCGTACTTCCACGCGGTCCTCCAGGGGATGCCGGTCAGCACCACCGCGGCGGCGCCGGGCGCCTCCCCGGCCAGCCCCAGGTTCCCCCGGAGGTCGCTGTGGCGCAGCCGGGTGAGGGCGTGCCCCGAGGGCTCGTAGTGGTCCACCCCGGGGTCGAGGCCCTCCACCCCGCCGGAGGCCACGTACGCCTCCACGGGATACAGGGCCCCGGCGGCCGCGTACGTCCGGAAGTGCAGGGTGCCGCCGGGCCCCCGCACCGCACGGCTCACCCCGGCCGCGTGGAACAGGAGGTGGGAGAGGGTCTCGAGGCCGAGCCGCCCTCCGCCCCGGCCACCGGCGGAGGCCCGGACCGCGCGGTGCCAGGGGACGCCGGAGGGAGGGAACGGCGGCAGGGGCTCCGGCTCCAGGTCCAGGTACCGCTTGAAACGCGAGGGCTCGTTGGACCAGTCCATCCCGTGGCCGCCCGTCCGGACGCTGGCGTAGGAGTGCTTGGTCCGCTCGTGGTACGCCAGCAGGGGGTGCACCGCGGCTACAGGTACTGCCCGGGGGGCGTGGGGCCCTCCTGGCCCGGCTCCCCGGATCCGCGCTCGCCCTGCTGCATCCCCGCGGGGAGGCCTCGGCGACGCATCTGCTCCAGCGCGGCCCGGGCCTGCATCTGCTGGCTCCACAGGGCCGCCTGGATGCCGTGGAACAACCCCTCCAGCCACCCCAGCAGCTGGGCCTGGGCCACCCGGACCTCGGACTCGGTGGCCGAGCTCTCCAGGGGGGCCATCAGCTCCTCGAGCTCCTGCTGGAGGTCCTCCGACAGCGTCTCCTTCAGCTCGTCGACCGAGCGCTCGTAGATGGTGCGGAGCCGCTTGCGGCCCCCCTCGTCGATCCCGGTGTGGCGGACCTCCTCGACCAGCTCGCGGATCATGGAGGCGATCCGCAGCAGCTTGGCCGGGTGCTCGACCGATCCACCGGAGGCCTCCTCCTGGCCGGGTGGGACGATGGCGATCCTTGGCTTCTCCTCGTCTGCCACGTGGTTCCTCCCGACGCGTCCCCTACCCGCCGCCCGGGTGGCGAAACCACGACGGGCTCGGAGCATCGTAAGCCGGACCGAGGTGTTCGGGTTCGTCAGCCGCGGATGGGGGCGACGTCCGTGCTGTCGCAGCGGGGGCAGGAGCGCCCGTCCCGCTCGACGCCGTCGTCGTACTCCAGCCACTCGTTGCCGCATGCGGCGCACCGCCACGGGTCTCGCACCGCGAGCGGGTTGATGACTCCTTCCACGTTCGCTCTCCTTTGAGCCGGCGGGCACCGCGGACACAGGGTAACGCAGTTCGGGCCGGGCCGACGGAATTCCTATGATGGATGGGTGCTGTTCCTGGGGGCCATCTTCGCCATCGCGCTCATGCTGGGGTGGGGACTGGGGGGCGGCCTGCGGGCCCTGGCCGACGTGCGCATCCGGCTGTGGCCGGCCATCCCCGTGGCCGTGCTCCTCCAGGTGGTCCCCGTCCCGGAGGTGAGCGGCGGGGTGGGCCGCCTGCTGCCGGTGGGCTTCCTGCTGACCTCCTACCTGCTGCTGGCGGTGGTGGCCGTGGCCAACTGGTACCAGCGGGGTTTCCCCCTGATCCTGCTGGGGCTGCTGCTGAACGGCACCGTGGTCACCATCAACCAGGGCATGCCGGTGTCCGAGCAGGCCATCCGGGACTCGGGGAACCTCAGCCTGCTCGAGGACCTGCCCCGGGAGCGGGGCGGCAAGCACCACGCGGCCACCGACGAGGACGTGCTGGTGTTCCTGGCCGACTCAGTCCCGGTGCGGGAGCCGTTCGGCGTGGTGGTGAGCCCGGGCGACGCGGCCATCGACGTGGGGGCGGCGGTGTTCCTGGCCGCGGCTATGCTTCGTCGCCAGGACCGCCGGCACCGGGAGGAAGAGGAGTGGCCATCTCTCCGAACACAGCCGTCGGGAACTCGGCGATGACCGTGGTGCCGGACCCGGGGGCGCTGTCGATGCGGAAGGTGCCCCCGGCCACCTGAGCCCGCTCCCGCATCATCGTCAGCCCGTAGTGGCCCTCCGGAGAGCCCTCGTCGGGGTCGAACCCCGAGCCGTCGTCGCGGATCGTCACCCGGGCCCCGTCCTCGGCCGGCTCCAGGGTGACGTCGATGGCCGAGGCGCCGGCGTGCTTGACCGCGTTCATCACCGCCTCCCGGGCGACGTGGTAGCACAGGAGCTGGACGGGCGGGGGCATGTCCACCTCCACCATCCGGGCCCGGATCGGCACCCCGGCGTCCTTCTGCACGTCCACGAAGTAAGAGGCCAGGGCCTGCACCAGCCCGGCCCGGCCCAGGGGCGAGCGGTGCAGGTCCCGGATCAGGGCCCGCACCAGGTGGCTGGCCCGGTTCTTCGTGCTCTCCATGGCCCCCAGCTCCTTGCGGAGCCGCTCCAGGTCGCCCGAGTCCAGGACGCGGCGGGAGGCGTCGAGGTGCAGGGAGATGCGGTACAGGACCTGCGCCAGGTCGTCGTGCAGGTACCCGGCGATCTGCTCCCGCTCGTCGTGCCGCTCCTCCGCCATGCGGTTCGACAGGGCCCGCAGCACCACCTCGCGGTCGCGCAGCTCCACGGTGGCCTCCTCCAGGGCCCGGGTGCGGAAGAACATCTGCCGCGCCAGCAAGAGCGGCAGGGCGAACCCGGCTACCGCCCACCACCCGACCTCGTCGTACAGCCGGGCGAGCAGCACCCCCAGCAGCCCCAGCCCCATGTACGAGACGATGAACTCCTGGGCGTTCCCGATCCGCAGCTTCTTGCGAACGGCCCGGATCGGCATCTGAAAGACAAAGGCCCCCCCCGCACTGATGAGGCCCGTGTTGACTATGAAGTCCACCAACACCGCGGGGGGTGCTGCTCGTAGCGCGTCTGGCCACGAGTGGCTGTCACCTCCCAGACCGTGAAAGACCAGCGAGGCGAAGAACACCGACAGCGCCACCTGGCTCCTATTGAACAGAGCCCTTGAGACAGAGACTTCCCGTCGGAATTCCCGAGGATCGGAGGAAGAAAGTAGACCCACAAGCCCCACGAGGGGTGGGGAATAGGTGAATGCCACCGCCATCAGGAGTGGAACTCCGATGCTCACCTGAACGGTCTTCCAGACGGGGACTTGAAGCAGCTCCACGCCCGCAATGAGGCCGATCCAAAACAGGAGCTCCCAGGCTACGGCGAGGGCTTCGTCACGGAAGCCCGCGCCGAGAGCCAGCGTGCTTCCCACGAGCAGGAGAGCGGCGAGAATGACCGTCCACTCGAAGAGGGATACCGAAGAGAGGCGGAGAGATGTCCGTTCCGTGTGAGCGCGCGCTTCCATCGACTCGAATATTAGACTCGCCCAAGGTAATCCCGTGGGAGCGTCTGGCTGAGGAGCATCCTACGGATTTTGCTGTAGGGTGAGCGCCGGGCTTGTGCCCCCGATGACTTATCGGGCATTCTTCCCACAGTCCTTAGCTACCAACGAGCCGGTTGAAGCGAGGGGGGAGGTGTTTTCATGAAGCTGTTCGTTCGCATCGGCGCAGCCATCTCTTCGATCGCTGCCATGGTCCTGGCTGGCGGAGCTCACTTCCGCCTGTAGCTGAAACCTGCAGCAAGATAGATCCTCGCGTGCCGTTGCGGGAATTGGTCGGTGCGATATGTTTCGTGCGGGCGACAGTCAGTCCAGCCTGGATGATGTCGCGCTCAACGCATCCGTTCACGGTCGTCTCCTGCACTAGCTCTTTGAAGGTATGACGGTTGGTCCAGGTTGTTTGCTACTTGGAGCAGCGGGAACTCGGCCGTCAAGGTTGAACCTTCGGCCCCTGTGCTGATGGTCATCCGGCCTCCGGCTCTGTTTACCCTCTCCCGCATCAAGGCGATCCCGAAGTGACGGGACGTGTCTATCGAATCCACATCGAATCCGATGCCATCGTCCTGCACAATGGACCGCGCCAGACCTTTTGACCGGAACCGGTGACAGAATATCCACGCTCATCGGTCCTCCCCGGTCCCTCCGTGCGCCTCCATCCTTCTCGCCTCTCGCGCCCGGCGCATCCCCTCCTTCCTTGCCGCGATGATCGCGACGTGTCTGCCCTCGTGCCGCTCGGCCGGCGTCACGAACCCGATGCCTTGGTGCAGCCGCTCGTTGTTGTAGTAGTCGATGAAGCGGTCGATCATCTCTTGGACCTCGGCCGGGGTCATCTGCGCCGTGTCCGCCTCGTACAGGCGCTCGCACTTGATGGTGGCCATCCACGACTCGGTCGTGGCGTTGTCGGTCGGCGTGCGCGGCCTCGAGTAGCTCTGGGTGATCCCCAGGTCGTTGAAGAACGCCTGGGTGGAGCGGGACGTCATCTGGGTGCCCCGGTCGGAGTGGGCCACCGGGAGCTCCGGCCCCTCCTCGGCGAGGAGTCCCTCCTCCGCGAGCGCCTTTCCCCAGGCCGTCTGCACCGAGTAAGACGTGGCCTCGGGTCCGAAGTACCGGCCCACGATCTTGCGCGAGCAGGCGTCGATGACCGGGGCCAGGTGGTAGTCGCCGGCGAGGGTCGGAAGCGTGGTGAGGTCGTACCCCCAGGCCTTGTTCGGCTCGGACGCGTCCACCTCGGGCCGGGGCCGCGAGGGACGGCGGGTGCGCTCGTACACCGGCACGCGACCAGCAGAGCGGAGCACCCGCAGCACCGAGGACTCCGAGCAGAACACCCGTCCCTGCCTCGACAGGTGGTGGGTGAGCTTGCGATGGCGCAGGTGGGCAAGATCGTCCTCGTCCGCGGCTCGCAGGATCTCGGCCCGCTCGGCCTCGGTGAGCCGGTGCGGGGCGCACCTCGCTACCGGCGGGCGGTCGACGAAGGCGGAAACATCGACTGCTCCGGGGCTGTGCTCCGAAACGTCGCGCTGAGAGCCTCCCTCCGCCGTTTTCACCGGCGGGGTGGACTCAGCTACCGGGGAGATCCGTGCTCGGGCCAGCCACCGGCGAAGCCGGCGCGGGGACAGCATGATGACCTCGCACGCCCGCTCGATCGGCATGCCGGCGTCCTTGGCGGCGCTCACGGCCCGAACGATGGCC
>JBOGVZ010000042.1:0-7457 GCA_050692985.1 Actinomycetota bacterium | reverse complement strand
TGATCCTGCGCACGTAGGCTCCTCTCGACGCTTTGCGGCTGTTCGGGAGTGAGCCTACGTGCCTTCTTCATCTGTTCCTCGGAAGCTGGGTTCTCTCGGTGCTGCCTTCCAGCCGACGCTACCCCCCGTTCCCCCCTTGCGATGCGGCTCCATCATGATGTAGAAACGGGCCGGAACCGCTGGGGTCTTCGGGCCCTGGCGGTTCCGCTTGTCAGGTGGAGATGGGAAGGAACCGCATGAAGATGCGCCCGTGACCGAGCCGGCTGGCTCCGAGCGGTCGATCTACCTGATCGGAGGGGTCGCCGCCATCGTCGGCTCCCTGCTGGGGATGGTCGGCAATCTGATCCACCCAGCCACTCCCCTCGACGACCCCGAAGGCGTGGCGCGGGTGATCGCCGAGAGCGGCGCCTGGGGCCCGATCCATCTCACGATCGTCATCGGCATCATCCTGATGCTCGGCGGATTGGTCGCCCTCCGCCACTCGATCCGGGGCGGGCTGGCGGGCGCGCTGGCCCGGTTCGGGCTGGCCGCGGCGGTGGTCGGCATCGCCATCGGCGTGGTCCTGGTGATCCTCGACGGGGTGGCCGCCAAGCAGCTCGCCGACGACTGGGCCACCGCTCCCCCCGAGCAGCGGGCGATCGCGCTCCGCATCGTCCTGGCGAACGAAACCCTCAACTTCGCCATCGCCAGCAGCTTCAACATCGTCTTCGCGGGGGCCGCCTTCATCCTCTTCGGGCTCGCCGTGGGGTTGAGCCGCGCCTACCCGCGGTGGCTGGGATGGGTGGTCGTGGCGGCGGGCGTCCTCGCGGTGGGAGCTGGCCTGATCCAGGCGTTGACCGGCGAGCCGACGACGGCCTCGCGCATCCTGACCATCATCGGGCCCACGGTCATCACCCTGTGGCTGCTGGTGATCGGGGTCCTGCTGGTCGGGAAGGCCCGCCACACGGCCTGAGACCACGACCGGCCGGCCCTCCTTCCACCGCTAGACTCCGCCCAGGAGCCAAAGGGAGGGAGCCATGTCCGATCGCACGCTCTTTCGCCTGGGATCCGTCGCCGCGGTGGCCGGCGCCGTGGTGGTCCTGGTCACCAACGGCCTGCATCCCCGGCTCTCCGACTTCGGGGACTACGTCACCGCCGAGCTGCGGATGGTTGCCGGCAGCGGGGCCTGGACCCCCATCCACCTGGGCATCCTGGCCGGGACCCTGCTGATCGCCTTCGGTCTGTTCGCGGTGGCCCGCTCGCTCAAGGGCGGCCCCGCCGAGGGGGTGGCCCGGTTGGCCATCGGGGGCCTGCTGGTCCGTCCCCGTGGCCGTGGTCACGCTGGCGATCGACGGCTACGCCACCAAGGCCGTGGCCGACGCATGGTCGGCCGCCTCCGGAGCCGACCAGGCGAGCCTGCTGGCCGCCGGGACCGCGGTGGCCGAGGTGGGGTGGGCCTTGTTCATGGTCCTGGTCCTCACGGTGCTGGGGATCACCCCGATCCTGTTCGGGTGGGCGGTGGCCGTCTCCGGCCGGTACCCGGCGTTGCTGGGATGGCCGATCGCCGTGGTGGGCGCGGGGTCGGTCGTGGCCTCGGTCATCGGGCTCGCGGGGGGGCCGTCGGCGGCCTTCTTCCTCGTGTTCGTGGTGACCTCGGCCCTGGCGACGCTGTGGGTCCTGGCCATCGGGATCGTCCTGTGGCGCCGGGCGGGTGCCTCGGCACCGGTGCCCCAGGCAGACGCGATGCCTGCCTAGGCCCGGGGGTTTGCCGGCTCGGCCGGCTCTGTGAGAGCCTGCCCGCCCATGGATCCCGGTTTCATCGATCGCCCGGCGTGCCCCGTGTGCGGGTCCTCGGAGCTGCGGGAGCTGTACCGGACCGCGTACACGAAGCCGCCGATCCGGACGTTGCTCGAGCGGCACGCCACCACGGCGGCGTCCATCGACTGGGGCCCGCTCGAGGGCGTGGACTACGTCCTCCAGGAGTGCGGGAGCTGCACGCTGATCTTCCAGCGGTTCGTGCCCAACGAGGCCCTGGCGGCGATCGTGTACGAGCAGTGGCCCGACCCCGACTGGGCCCTCCAGCGCCGGGAGCGGCACGCCTCGGCCCGGATGGGCCAGTACGCCCTGGAGGTCATGCAGGTCATCGAGTTCTTCGGCCGCGGCCCGGAGTCGCTGCGGGTGCTCGACTTCGGCATGGGGTGGGGTCACTGGGTGCGCATGGCCCAGGCCTTCGGCTGCCAGGCCTTCGGCCTGGAGGTCTCCCAGTCCAGGCTGGACCATGCAGCCGAGGTCGGCATCGACGTCCTCGGCCCCGACGAGCTCGGCTCGCCGTCCTTCGACTTCATCAACACGGAGCAGGTGTTCGAGCACCTCACCGATCCCCGGGGCACCGCGCTCCACCTGGCCGGGTCGCTGGTGCCGGGCGGCGTCCTCAGGATCAGCGTGCCCAACGCCATGCGCCTGAAGGGCCGCCTGCGTAAGCCGGACTGGCGGGCCCCACGAGGGTCTCGTCGGTCACTGGGCGACGTCACCCCCATGGCCCACCTCAATGCGTACAACCACCGGGCCCTGCTGGCCCTGGGACGAGAGGCCGGACTGGGGCTGGCGCCGATCCCGGCCCGCCTCAGGTACCGGTACGTGCCCACCTGGCAGCCGATGCGCCGGGTGCTGCGCCGGACCGTGGGCCTCCACTACCGGGCCCTGCGGCACAAGGACACCGTGCTGTGGTTCCGCAAGGAGGACGGGGCTACCGCTCCAGCGTGACCCGGTCGCCCACCTTGATACCCCGGAGGCGGAAGAACCCCTGGTTGACCTCCACGGCACCGGCGGACTCGTCTCCGGTCCCGTACAGGGGGCACGGCTCGGCGGGGCACGGTTCCATGTCCTGGATGGCGAAGATCCGTCCGTCCCGGTCCCACCAGGCCACCGACAGCGGGATCAGGGTGTCCTCCATCACGAACAGCTGGCGCTCGGGCCGCTCCGGGAGGAAGACCATCCCCGCCTCCGGGGGGAGCGACGTCCGCCCCCGGAGCCCCTGGACCCGCTTCGGGGTGGTATCCGCGATCTCCACCTCGATGCGCACCTCTCCCTCCGACGTGGCCACCACGAGCGTGCCCCGGCCGAACCCCTCCGGCGAAGCGGCCGGGGCGGCATCCTGGTCCCCCGTGCAGGCGGCCAGCGACGCGGCGGCCAGCAAGACGGCGATCCGTCGTCGCACCCGGCCCATTGTCTCTATCATGATGGAGCAGGGTTGCTGGAGTAGCTCAGTCGGCAGAGCACGGGCATGGTAAGTCCGGGGTCGCGGGTTCGATTCCCGCCTCCAGCTCGGGAGACGTGGACCCGGGCGGGGTAGCTCAGGGGCAGAGCAAGCGGCTCATAATCGCTGTGTCGGCGGTTCGAATCCGCCCCCCGCTACGACCTCTAGCATCACCGGAACTTGATTTCCTGAAACATCTTTCGTATATTCCCCCACATCATGTCCCGGTCGTGGAACGTCCTGTCCAGCCACGGCATGGCCCTGCGGGCCATTGCCCGCCGCCCCCACGTCCGGATCCGGGATCTGGCCGCGGAACTGGGCGTGACCGAGCGGGCCGCCCAGGGCCTGGTCTCCGACCTGGTGGCCTCGGGGGCGGTTGAGCGGTTCCGGGAGGGGCGACGCAACCGGTACGTGATCCGCGGTGCGGCCCCGGGGCAGGACAGCGGATCGGGGTTCCTGACGACCGTGGCGCCGCCCACTGCGGATCAGCCCTGCGAGGCGCTGGTCCTGGCCTGCAGCGACTACCGGATCGTGCCCACCCTCGTGGACCGGCTGGCTCGGGAGGGGCTCCTCGGCCGTTCGGAGATCGTGCTGTGGCCGGGCGGAGGCCCCGCGCTGGCGGGCCGCGACCGGGGACACCTGTTCGAGGTCCTCACGGCGCTCGGCGAGCGGCGGCATCCCCGCCGCGTGGTGCTGGTCTCGCACACGGGGTGCGCGGTCCCGGACATCCCCCGGGTGGCCGGGGCCACCGCGTTCGCCACCCACCGGGCCATGCGCCGGTGGGCCAGCCGGTTCGTGGGTGAAACGCAGCGGCGGCTGGGGATCCGTCCCGAGCTGTGGCTGATCGACCGGGGCCGGGTGGGCGGGGTGTCCTCGGGACCAACCGCGGCGGCGCGCCCCGCGGATCGACGGCAGACCAGGGAGGCCAGATGAACGACCAACGACCGCTCGACGCCGACGCCATCATCATCGGGGGAGGACCGGCGGGGTCGACCCTGGGGACCTTGCTCGCTCGCGACGGGCACCGGGTGATCATCATCGAGAAGGATATCCACCCGCGTGACCACGTCGGGGAGTCCCTGACCCCGTCCACGAACCTGGTGTTCGAGAAGATCGGGTTCCTGGACAAGATGAACGACGCGGGGTTCATCCACAAGCCCGGCACGGGGTGGACGGCCCCGCGATCGGCCCTGTGGAAGTTCGTGGAGATCTGGCTGTTCGAGTACCCGATCCCGGGTGCTCCTCAGCCCTACACGTACAACGTGGAACGCGACGTCATGGACACGATGCTGCTGCGGCACGCCCACGACAACGGGGCCAAGGTCCTCCAGGGGGTCCGGGTCCAGAAGGTGCTGTTCGAAGGCGACCGGGCCGTGGGGGTCCGGGCCAAGGTGGCCGACGGCTGGGAGCGGGACCTCCACGCGAAGGTGGTGATCGACGCCTCCGGCCGGCGCTGCTTCCTGGCCAACCAGCTGAAGATGAAGCGCAAGGACGTCAACTTCAACCAGTTCTGCATCTACTCGTGGTTCGAGGGGGTGAAGCCCCCGCCGGAGCGGCTCACGGGGTTTACCCTGTTCTACTTCATCGGCCTCAACCAGGGCTGGTCGTGGCACATCCCGCTCCGGGACGGCAAGGCCTCGATGGGCGTGGTGGTCGACAAGGAGGACTTCCAGAAGTCCGGGAAGAGCTACGAGGAGTTCTTCTACAGCCTGGTTGGGCGCAACCGGACGTTCACTGACGCCATGGCCAAGGCGGAACGGGTGCGGCCGTGGTGGATCGAGGGCGACTACTCCTACAAGATCGATCAGTTCGCCGGGCCCGGCTGGCTGCTGATCGGCGACGCCCTCCGCTTCGTCGACCCGATCTTCTCCTCGGGGGTCGACGTGGCGCTGTTCTCCAGCGTGTACGCGTACGAGACCCTGAAGCAGGCCTGGGGATCCGGCGGGGACGAAGGCCGGGCGTTCGCCTCGTACCAGGGACGCGTGGAGACCGGCGTGGACGTCTGGTACGACCTCATCTCGATGTTCTACAAGCTCCAGAACCTCGTGACCCGCTACGCCACCAGCCCCCGGTGGCGGGAGATGATCGTCCGCACGCTCCAGGGCAACCCCTATCTCCCCGAGACCCAGGGACGGGCCAGGGACCTCCTGGCGGCGATGCAGGAGTCCTACGAGCAGGTGATGAAGAACCCTTCCAACCTCCTGCGGCCCTGGGCCATGGACCCGGAGAAGGACGGCTCGCTGACCTGTCCGACGTGCCTCGGCGTGGCTGACTTCTGGCCGGAGGAGGACGCATTCGTGTGCCGGCGCTGCGACGCCCGGACCCCCGCCCCGCCGGGGTTCGCCGGCCGGTCCGCACCGACCGGTGGGGGAACGACGAGGTGAGGTTGACGATCGGAAACGGCGACCGCGGAGCGAAGGTCCGGACCGGGATCCGCTTCCATCACCCGGCGGCCTTCTGGGCCGGCACGGCGTCCATCGTCGTCGGGGTCCTGGCGCACCTGCCGGAGTTCGTGGCCGCCAGGGACATGGACTACATGATGGCGGGCATGCCCATGTCGGGACTCATGCGGTTCGGCATGGTGCTGATCGTGGTGGGCATCACCCTGGCGGCCTTCGGCCTGTTCCCGCGCCGGGAGACGCTGCGAGGACGGCGCAGCGGGCTGGAGGGATACCACTTCCGCTCGATGGACGACGCGCCGTTGAGCGGGGCTCACTGGGGGCTGCTGTTCGTGCTCGGCGTGGCCCTGGTGGTGGACGTGATGAAGCCGGCCACGCTCGGCTTCGTCGTCCCCGGCTTGCGCGAGGAGTACGGCATCAGCACGGCCCGGGCGGCCCTGCTCCCGCTCATGGCCCTGACGGGCACCACGATCGGGTCCTTGCTGTGGGGGGTCCTGGCCGATCGCCTGGGCCGCCGGGCCTCGATCCTGCTGGCCTCGCTGTTGTTCATCGGCACGGCGATCTGCGGCTTCATGCCGGCCTTCGGCTGGAACCTGCTGATGTGCTTCATGATGGGCATGTCCGCCGGCGGCATGCTCCCGATCGTGTACGCGCTGATGGCCGAGTCCGTCCCGGCGAAGAAGCGCGGATGGCTGGTGGTGCTGCACGGCGGCATGGGCACCGTGGGCGGGTACCTGGCGGCCAGTGGGTTCGCCGCGTGGCTGGAGCCCCACTTCGGCTGGCGCATCCTGTGGTTCCTGGGCCTGCCCACCGGGGCCCTGGTCCTGCTGCTGAACCGGTGGATCCCCGAGTCGCCCCGCTTCCTGCTCGAGCGCGGCCGGGGTCAGGAGGCTCGCCAGGTGATGGGCAGGTACGGGGTGGTCCTGGAGCGGGACGAGGACGCGCCGCTGGAGCAGGTCGTCGAGGAGGAGGAGCACGCCGTCCATTCGCTTCGAGGGTTGGGGCGGCTGTTCCGTCCGCCGTTCCGGCCGCAGACCCTGACCGTGGGCCTGTACGGGCTGTCCTGGGGGCTGGTGAACTGGGGGTTCCTGACCTTCCTGCCGACGATGCTGAGGGACCTGGGGTACCGGTCGGGTGCCGCCAGCAGCCTGCTGTTCCTGTCGGCGGTGATCGCCGTGCCGGGGACCGTGGTGGTGGCGTACGCCTACGGCCGGTGGAGCAGCAAGAAGAGCATGATCCTGTACGCCCTGGCCACGGCCGGAAGCCTGGTCGGGTTCGTGCTGGTCCGGCCGGATCCGACCGGGGGGAGCCAGGTCTTCCTGACGGCCCTGGTGGTGGGGCTGCTGATCTTCAGCGGAGGCGTGATCTCGATGCTGTCGCCGTATACCGCCGAGGTGTTCCCCACCTATCTCCGGGGCACGGGCAGCGGCCTGGCCGCCGGGAGCAGCAAGCTCGGCGGGATCCTCGGTCCGCCGGTCATGGCGGGGGTGCTGACGATCACCGCGGGGATGGCCGGACCGGCCCTCGTGGCAACGGCCCCGCTGGTGGCCGCCGCGCTCGTCCTCACGTTCAAGGGCGTGGAGACCCGGGGCCAGCGCCTGGAGGACATCCAGGCCCGGATGTACGGTGAGGCCGTGATGGAACCGGTGGTGACGAAGAAGGCGACGGAGCCCCGCCCGGGGTAGACTCCGCTCCGTGAGCAAGAAGAAGTTCGAGCGGTCCAAGCCCCACGTGAACATCGGCACGATCGGGCACATCGACCACGGCAAGACCACCCTGACCGCGGCCATCACCAAGGTGCTGGCCGAGAAGGGCATGGCCGA
>JBOGVZ010000041.1:0-19998 GCA_050692985.1 Actinomycetota bacterium | reverse complement strand
GACATGGTGATGCCCGGGGACAACGTGGAGATGAACGTGGAGCTCATCGCCCCCATCGCCATGGAGGAGGGCCTGCGCTTCGCCATCCGGGAGGGTGGCCGCACCGTGGGGGCCGGCCGGGTGACGACGGTCCTGGAGTAGGCGCCGGGTTCCCCTATACTGCGTGGGGTCCATCGAGGGGTCGAACCATGCCGAAGTCCGACAAACGACCGAACATCACGCTGGCCTGCGACGAGTGCAAGCGGCGCAACTACCACACGGTCAAGAACAAGGTGAACGACCGGGACCGGATCAGCCTGCGGAAGTACTGCCGGTGGTGCGGCCGCCACACGCCCCATCGTGAGACCCGGTGAGGTTCATTCCGGGATCCGGGACCTGACCTTCCCGTAGCGGATCGCCAGCGCCATGGCCTCCATCTTGGAGTGCACCCGGAGCTTCACCAGCATGTTCTGGATGTGCGTCCTGAGCGTGTGGGGGCTGATCGCCAGCTCCTCGGCGATGCGGGCGGAGGTGAGGCCGTCGGCCATGCCTTGGAGGATCTCGATCTCCCGGGGCGTCAGCCGGCGCAGGCCGTCGAGCTGGGAAGTGTCGGCGCGCCGCCGCCCGGTCCGGGCCAGCACCCGCCGGGTCTCCTCGGCGTCCATCAACGGCTTCCCCCGGTGGGCGGCGCGGATCGAGCTGACCACGTGCTTCACCGGCCGCGTCGTCGGCAGGTAGCCGGCCGCACCCGCCTCCACGGCCCGGGCCACCGTGGCATCGTCCCGCCCCCCGGTCAGCACCACGACCCTGGTTCCCGGGCTGGCCTGCCGGATCTCCCGGATGGCCTCCACGGCATCCATCCCCGCCACCGTGATCAACACGATGTCGGGGGAGTGAGCCCGGACGATCTCCACGGCACCCGCCGCGCTGTCCACCACGGCCGTGACCCGGATCCCTCGCTCGCGGGCCAGCGCGGCCCGGAGGGCCTCAGCGAACGTCCGGTGGTCGTCGGCGATGACCACCCGGATGTTCCGCGTCCGTGCCCGGCTGGTCCCTTTCCCCTTCGCGGGCATCCCGCCCCCATACTGCCAGCCAGCCGGCCCCCGGCAACAGTCGGACAAATGCCCCAGTCCCGTAGGGAAAGCGCCCTACGGAGCCGTGCCGGGAACGAACGTCGCCTTGACCGTGGTTCCTACCCTTCGGTAGCCTGCTGCGAGCCGCGGACCGGCGGACCCGCGGTCCCCATTCGCCGAAGGAGGAAGCGTGGCACGCCTCGAGGGAAGGGTGGCCGTCATCACCGGCTCGGGCCGGGGGATCGGCCGGGCCACCGCGGTCCGGTTCGCGGAGGAGGGTGCGGCGGTCGTGGTCAACGACGTCGATCCCGAGCCGGCGGAGGAGACGGCCGGGGCCATCAAGGAGGCGGGCGGGGAGGTCCTGGTCTCGACCGCGAACACGGTGGATCTCGAGCAGGCGCGGCAGATGATGTCCCAGGCCGCCGAGGCCTTCGGCAAGATCGACATCGTGGTCAACAACGCCGGCATCACCAGGGACAAGACGTTCCACAACCTGGACGACGAGCTGTGGGACTTCGCGCTCGACGTGAACCTCAAGACGGCGTTCCACACGACGTTGGCGGCCATGGACCATCTGCGGGGGGCGGCCAAGCGGGAGATCGGGGAATCCGGCCAGCCCGCGTACCACAGGAAGGTCACGTTCACGACCTCCACGGCCGCCCTCATCGGGAACTCCGGCCAGGCCAACTACACGGCGGCCAAGGGCGGGATCATCTCGCTCACCAGGACCCTGGCCCGGGAGCTGGGGCCCTTCCGCATCAACGTCAACGCCGTGGCCCCGGGGTTCATCGACACCCGCCTGACCCAGGCCAAGCAGGAGGGAGAGGACATCGGCATCCCCGAGCAGGTCCGGCAGATGGCCCTGATGCTGATCGCCCTGGGCCGCTACGGGACCCCGGAGGACGTGGCCAACGCGCACCTGTTCCTGGCCAGCGAGGAGGCCGACTACGTGAGCGGCGTGATCCTCCCGGTGGCCGGCGGGCAGATGGGAGCCTGACGTGCCCCTCAACACGGCGCTCAAGGGCAAGGAGTACCAGGAGGTCACCTTCGAGGTCGAGCGAGACCGGGTCACCGGGTTCGCCCGGGCCATCGGGGAGGAGGACCCGCGGTTCCTGGACGCCGAGGCGGCGAAGGCGGCCGGATTCCCCGAGCAGCTGGCACCGCCCACGTTCCCCACGGTGATGCAGATCATGACCAGCGGGCAAGTGGTCCTGGACCAGGAGCTGGGGTTGAACTACGCCATGGTGGTCCACGGCGAGCAGGAGTACGAATGGCGCAGGCCGATCGTGGTGGGCGACGTCCTGCGGGCAACCCCTCGCATCGCCGACCTCTACGCCAGGGGACCGAACGAGTTCCTGGTGATCGAGGCCGAGATCAGGGACGCGGCCGGTGAGGTGGTGTGCGTGGCCCGCACGACCCTCCTGTCCCGCGGGACCGCGGAGCCGTCGTGATGGCAGAGCGCCGCAGGTTCGACGGGCTCACGGTCGGCGACGAGGTCTTCTCGGTCGCCAAGGTCGTCAAGCGGGAGGACGTCAAAGCCTACGCGGACGCCTCCGGCGACCAGAACCCCCTCCACCAGGACGACGACTTCGCCCGCAGCGTTGGCTTCCCCGGCATCATCGCCCACGGGATGTTCTCGATGGCCCACCTGGTGACCGCCCTCAAGGACTGGGCCGGCGACCCGGCCGCGCTCACGGCGATCCGGGTCCAGTTCCGGGCCGTGGTGTACATGGACGAGACGCTGGTGGCCAAGGGTCGGGTGGCCGACGTGGACCCGGCGTCCAAGCGGGTTACGCTGGATGTATGGGCCGAGGTGGAACGTGAGGGGTCCGTCGTCCAGGCCATCAAGAACTCCCACGCGGTCGTCGAGCTGGACGGAGGGGGTCCGGGGGAGTAGCTCGCCCCGAGCACGGACCACCGTGGGGTCACCCGGCGAGCGATCCCCCGGGACGGAGGGGGTCCGGGGGAGTAGCTCGCCCCGAGCACGGACCACCGTGGGGTCACCCGGCGAGCGATCCCGATACGGAGGGGGCCCGAGCGTTCCCCCGGGACGGGCCGGTAACCTACCCCCCGGTAGCGGTGTCTAAGCGGTCGGCGCGATGGTGAGTCGCGAGCTGCTCGAGGCCTGCCGGCGGCGGGACCCGGGCGCCTTCGAGGAACTGGTCGAGCTGACCCACCGCCAGGTGTACACGCTGGCGCTTCGCCTGGTGGGGGACCGACACGAGGCCGAGGACGTGGCCCAGGACGCGTATCTGCGGGCATACCGGGCCCTGCGGGGATTCCGGGGGGACGCCAGGTTCGAGACCTGGCTGTACCGCATCGTATCCAACGTGGCCATGACCCACCTTCGCCGTCGGGGGCGGTTCGGCGACCTGCTGGCCGAGGGACAGGAGCTGCCGGGCCAGGCCCTCCACTCCGAGCCCGACGAGGACTCGCTGGGGGACACGGAGGTCAAGCGAGCGCTGTCCGCGCTGCCGGACGGCCAGCGGGTCGCGGTGGTCCTCAAGGACGTGTACGGCTTCTCGTGCCAGGAGATCGCCGACCAGCTGGGCGTCTCCGAGGGGGCGGTGAAGGTTCGCCTGCACCGGGCCCGTCGGCGCCTGAAGGACCTCATCTACGGAGCGGCTCCCCCGGGCCACGAGGACGTCCGGCGGCTGCTGCCGGACTATGCGGAGGAAGGAGCACCGTGATCGAGCCCGCGGATCTCGACGTCCACCTGGCGACGTGCGCCGACTGCGCCACGGAGCTGGCCCGGTACCGAGAGGTGATCGGCGCCGTGGCCTCGCTCCGAGGCATCCTGGAAGCTCCCCCGCCCGACCTGCCGGAGCGCGTGGTGGCCCACGTGGTGGGGCCGGCGGCCGACTGGCGGGTGGGCGTGCGGCGCCTGGCCCACGACCGAAGGGCACACGTGGCCGCGGCCTCCCTGGGCGGAGCCCTGGTGGGGGCGGGGGCCATCGCCCTCCTGTGGAGGCGGCTGGCCCGCAGGGCCGTCTCGCCCGGCGGCAGCCCGGCGCTGCCGGCCTAGCTCTCGCCGGGGCTCAGAGCGGCGAGCTCGCCGGAGATCCTGGCCAGCCGGCGCTCCAGCGCCCGGAGGCGAGGGGCCGAGCCCGACCGTCCCTGAGGTGCCTGTTCCCGCGGCCTCTCCGAGGCACGGGTCAGGGCGTCGAAGGAGGCCCGCAGCTGGTCCAGCCGGCGCTCCAGGTGCTCCTCCTGCCGGCGGGCCACTCCCTCGGCGGCCCGGGCCACGGCCAGGACGTCGTCGCGGGTGGCCGCGTCCGGCCGGGCCTCGATCCTCCGGGCCAGCTCCTCGGCGACCCTCCGGGAGGCTTGGGCCAGCCCCTCGGCCGTCCGCCGGGTGAACGCAGCCAGCTCCTGGTGCTGGCGAGCTCCGGCACGGGTCACCTCGGCAGCCAGGGACTCCACCCGGGCCACCAGGGCGGCCGCCGCTTCGCCCCCCGCGTCCCGCCCCTGGCCGTTCGGGCGGGTCCCCTGGAGGGCGGCTCGGTTGGCGGTGATGAGATGGCGGACGGCCCGCTCGATCCGCTCAACGCGCAACCGCAGCGCCTGGTTGCGCTCGTCGGCCTGGGTCAGGAGGGCGCGGAGCGCGTCGTCACGGGCCAGGGCACCGACGATGCGGTCCCGGAGGCGCTCGTCGGCACCGGGTCCTCCGGCCCGCCACGCCTCCGCGGCGACCTGGCGCATGAGCTTGACGGTGGCCCGGTACAGCGACCGGAGGCCATCGTCGAGCTGGGCCCGCACGGCCCGCTCGTGGGCCTCCAGGAGCCGCTCGAGCTCGGCCAGGGAGACGGTCTGGGCCGCCGACGCACGGTTGCGGGGCGGCCGCCGGCGCGATGGCTGCCCCACCACCGGGGACCGCTCGCTCGTCTGTTGCATCGGTTCCTCGCGTCCTGGGCCGCGCGAGGTATCCGCTCCAGTGTAGGCTAGGGATGCGCTGTACGCACCCGGTCGCGGTCGTCGGGGGAGGAGGCAGTCCGTATATACTTGGCCGGGTCGGCCATCCCCGCCCGGTCTCAGAGGGCCGTAGCTCAATTTGGGAGAGCACCGGTCTCCAAAACCGGCGGTTGGGGGTTCGAGTCCCTCCGGCCCTGCCGCGGAAGGAACGAGATGAACAGACAGACCAAGCGGATGATGCAACGGCAGCGACAGGCCGAGCGCCTGCCGCGCCCGCCGCGGCCGACCCCCGAGCGCCGGAAGCGGGTGGGGCCGGCGCAGTTCCTCCGTGAGGTCCGCCAGGAGCTGAAGAAGGTTGCCTGGCCCAGCCGGCGGGAGCTGCTGGCCTATACGGTCGTGGTCCTGGTGACGGTGGTGGTGGTGGCCTCGTTCGTGTTCGGCCTCGACCTGTTGATCTCGAAGGGCGTGCTGTTCGTCTTCGGCGGTCAGTCCGGCTGACCCCTTCCTCGATGATGGCCGACGAACGACCGGACCAGACCGACACGACCGGAGTCCCCCCCGCGGAGGACCCCGAGCAGGTGGTTCCCCCGGTGGAGGCGCAGGGGCAGGTCGAGGAGCCCGTGCCCCAGGAGGAACCCGCACCGGACGAGGTGGCCCCGCCGATGGCCGAGGTCCCTACCGAGGAGCCCGCCCCCGAGCCACCGGCCGAAGAACCGGCACCCGAGGTCCCCACCGAGGAGGCCGCCCCCGAGCCACCGGCCGAAGAACCGGCGCCGGAGGTCCCCACCGCGTCCGCGCCCCCGGAGGCCGAGGAGTCCCTCGACGGCGACCCGTTCGCCGGCCCCGGCGACTGGTACGTGATCCACACCTACGCCGGCTACGAGAACAAGGTGAAGACCAACCTGGAGTCCCGGATCAACACCATGCAGATGCAGGAGAAGATCTTCGACGTGGTGATCCCCATGGAGGACGTCATGGAGATCAAGGGCGGCCGCAAGCAGGTCGTCCAGAAGAAGGTCTTCCCCGGCTACCTCCTGGTCAAGATGACGTACGACGACGACTCCTGGTACGTCGTCCGCAACACCCCGGGGGTGACGGGGTTCGTGTCCTCCGGGACCGGCCAGAAGCCCACCCCCCTGTCCCGGCGGGAGGTGGAGAAGATCCTGGCTGTCAAGAAGGAGGAGGCCAAGCCGACCTTCCGGCTGGACTTCGAGGAGGGCGACGTGGTGCGGATCATCTCCGGGCCGTTCGCCGACTTCAACGGCACGATCGACGAGATCAACGTGGACCAGTCGAAGGTCAAGGTGCTGGTCAACATCTTCGACCGGGAGACGCCGGTGGAGCTGTCGTTCGACCAGGTGGCCAGGGTGTGATGGCGGCCACCCGGCGGAAGAAGGTGCTGGCGGCCGTGAAGCTCCAGATCCGTGCCGGCCAGGCCACCCCGGCGCCCCCGGTGGGCACGGCCCTGGGCCAGCACGGCGTGAACATCATGGAGTTCTGCAAGCAGTACAACGAGGCCACCCAGCACCAGATGGGCCAGGTCATCCCCGTGGAGCTGACGATCTACGAGGACCGCACCTTCTCGTTCATCACCAAGCAGCCGCCGGCGGCCGAGCTCCTCAAGCAGGCCGCCGGGATCGAGAAGGGGTCAGGAGAGCCGAACCGGGAGAAGGTGGCCTCGGTCACCCAGGACCAGGTCCGGCAGATCGCCGAGACCAAGATGAAGGACCTGAACACCACCGACCTCGAGAGCGCCATGAAGATCGTTGCCGGGACGGCCAGGAGCATGGGGATCGAGGTGACGGGGTGAGCTCCGCCAAGCGATACGCGGACGCCGGGCGGATGTTCGATCGCGGCGAGCTGTACTCGCCCACCGACGCCATCCGGATCCTCAAGGGGATGCCGGCCGCCAAGTTCGACGAGACCGTGGAGCTGACCATCCGCCTGGGGGTGGATCCACGCAAGGCGGACCAGATGGTCCGGGGCACCGTGAGCCTTCCCCACGGCACCGGGCGGAGCATGCGGGTGGCCGCGTTCGCCGCCGGAGACAAGGCCCGGGCGGCCCAGGAGGCCGGGGCCGACCTCATCGGCGGCGAGGAGCTGGTGCAGGAGGTCCTGAAGGGCAACATCGACTTCGACGCCGCGGTGGCCACCCCCGACATGATGCCCGTGGTGGGCAAGGCCGGGCGGGTCCTGGGGCCCCGGGGCCTCATGCCGAACCCCAAGGCGGGGACGGTCACGGAGGACATCGGGAAGGCCGTCCAGGACATCAAGGGCGGCAAGCTCGAGTACCGGGTCGACCGGCAGGGGAACCTGCACCTGATCATGGGCAAGCGGTCGTTCGACGAGGCCGCCCTGCTGGGGAACTACCTGGCGGTCGTGGACGAGATCCTGCGGGCCAAGCCGGCCTCGGCCAAGGGCCGGTACATCCGAAGCGTGACCGTCTCGACCACGATGGGCCCGGGCATCCGGATCGACCCCGCCGGCATCAAGGACGTCGAGGTCCCCGCCTAGCCGGGCGGCCTTCGGGGATCGCTCCCGCCTCGCCGTTGCGGTCCCGTGACGCGTTCTGTCCGATGGCCTTCCTTCGCCACCACCCGCGATGCCGTATCATTGGGAGGCCGCAGACCGCAGGGGCGCACAGCGCGTAATCCCCGGGACCGGGGTACCTGCCGAGGCAGACGCGTCTTCGCGTGCCTCGCTGCGGAGGCGCTTTTTTCGTGGAGGACCGAGGGTGCCGAGAGCGGAGAAGGAAGAGAGGGTCCGGGGGCTGGCCGAGCGGCTGTCTGCCGCCAGCGCGGCCGTGCTGACGGACTACCGCGGCCTGTCCGTGAAGGACGCCGCCGAGCTGCGGGCGGCCCTGGCCCAGGTCGACGCGCGGTTCTCGATCGTCAAGAACACCCTGACCAAGCTGGCGGTGAAGGAGGCCGGGCTGGAGGGCCTGGCCGAGTTCGTGGACGGCCCCACCGCGATCGCGTTCATCCTGGGCGACCCCGTGGCCGGGACGAAGCGCCTGGTCGAGGAGTCCCGCCGCCTCCCGGTGCTGGAGGTGCGGGGAGGCTTCGCCGAGGGGAGGATCCTCTCGGCCGACCAGATCCGGGAGCTGGCCGCCCTGGAGTCCCGGGAAGTCATGCTGGCCAGGATCGCCGGCCTGGGCAAGGTGCAGCTCTCCCGGGCGGCGTGGATGTTCCAGGCCCTCCAGGCGAGGTTCCTCCTGGCGCTCCAGGCCCTGGCGGACAAGCTCCCCGAGGAGCCCGCCGCAGAACCGGTGGAGGCGGCGGCGGGGGAGCCGTCGGAGGAGCCTTCGGCCGCGGAGGACGAGCGCCCGGCGGAGATGCCCGAGGCCCCGGCGGAGGGCGCCCCCGGGCCGGCCGAGACCGAGACGGAGCCGCGACCCCAGCCGGAGGCCCCGGCCGAGGAGCCCGCCGAGACCGGGACCGAGCCGGGACCGGAGCCGGAAGCCCCGGCCGAGGAGCCGGAAGCGCCTGCCGGGGCAGCACAGGCAGGGACCGAGACGGAACCAACCGAAGGAGGAGCGTAGATGGCCAAGGCCAAGCTTTCCACAGGTGACCTCCTCGACGCCTTCAAGGAGATGAACCTCCTGGAGCTGTCGGAGTTCATCAAGAAGTTCGAGGAGACCTTCGAGGTCGAGGCCGCGGCCATGGCCGCGCCAGCGGCCGCCCCCGGCGCGGGAGCCGCCGCGGAGGCGGCGCCCGAGGCCGAGGAGCAGACCGAGTTCGACGTGATCCTGACCTCGGCCGGCGACAAGAAGATCCAGGTGATCAAGGAGGTCCGGGCGCTGACGAACCTGGGCCTCAAGGAGGCCAAGGACCTGGTCGATAGCGCCCCGAAGCCGGTCCTGGAGAAGGTCACCAAGGAGCAGGCCGACCAGGCCAAGGAGAAGGTCGAGGCCGCGGGCGGAGCCGTCGAGGTCAAGTAGGCGCCGGCCGGAATATCCGGACACCGTGGGGGGTTGTCATCCACGGTGTCAGGACCTATACTGACCAGTTGCCGTGCCGTCTCCCGCGTGCCGTAGTTCCACGCGTGTCATTCCCTAGGGGGGGTTTCTTTTGCCTGAAGCCGTTGCCGGTCGTGAGCGCATGTCCTTCAGCAAGCTGGAGGAGGTCCTCCCGCTTCCCGATCTCGTGGGGATCCAGCGGGACTCCTTCGACTGGCTCCTGGAACAGGGGCTGGGCGACGTGTTCCGCGAGATCAGCCCGATCGAGGACTACACCGAGAACTACCAGCTGCTGTTCGGCAAGCACTACTTCAAGGAGATCAACCACACCGCCGAGGAGTGCCGGGACAAGGACCTGACCTACGACGCCCCGCTGCACGTCGAGGCCGCCTTCATCAACAAGGAGACCGGGGAGATCAAGGAGCAGGACGTCTTCATGGGCAACTTCCCCATGATGACGGACAAGGGCACCTTCATCATCAACGGCACCGAGCGGGTGGTGGTCTCCCAGCTGGTTCGCTCCCCGGGGGTGTACTTCGACCGCACCCTCGACAAGACCGCCGACAAGGAGGTCTACATCGCCAAGATCATCCCGGCGCGGGGGGCGTGGCTGGAGTTCGACGTCGACAAGCGGGACACCGTGGGCGTCCGCATCGACCGCAAGCGCCGCCAGAACGTGACCACGCTCCTGAAGGCGCTGGGGTGGACCGACGAGGACATCCTGGCGCTGTTCGACGATGCCGAGACGATCAAGCTGACCCTGGAGAAGGACCACTTCACCTCTCAGGAGGAGGCCCTCGAGGACATCTACCGCAAGCTCCGTCCCGGGGAGCCCCCCACCGCCGAGTCGGCGAAGAACCTCCTGGAGAGCCTCTTCTTCAACGGCAAGCGCTACGACCTGGCCCGGGTGGGCCGCTACAAGGTCAACAAGAAGCTCGGTGAGGTGGACGACCTGCTGAAGCGCCAGCTCAAGGCCCGGCTGGACGCCATGCGGGAGCTCGACAACCCTGACAAGCGGGACCACGAGCAGCCCCGGTGGCGGGTGTTCGCCAACCCCCAGACGGGGGAGAAGGCGGGGCCCAAGGAGAAGCCCATGCTCACCTACGAGGACATCGCCAAGACGGTGCGGTACCTGGTCAGGCTGCACGCGGGCGAGGAGGGCTACGAGGTCGACGACATCGACCACTTCGGCAACCGGCGGCTCCGCTCGGTCGGGGAGCTGATCCAGAACCAGGTCCGGATCGGCCTGTCCCGGATGGAGCGCGTGGTCCGCGAGCGGATGACCACCCAGGACGTGGAGGCCATCACGCCCCAGACCCTCATCAACATCCGGCCGGTGGTGGGAGCGATCAAGGAGTTCTTCGGGACCTCTCAGCTGTCCCAGTTCATGGACCAGACCAACCCGCTGGCCGGCCTGACCCACAAGCGCAGGCTGTCGGCGCTGGGCCCCGGCGGGCTGTCCAGGGAGCGGGCCGGGTTCGAGGTCCGCGACGTGCACCCCTCCCACTACGGGCGGATGTGCCCGATCGAGACGCCGGAGGGGCCGAACATCGGCCTGATCGGCTCGCTGTCCACCTTCGGACGCATCAACGACCTGGGCTTCGTGGAGACGCCGTACCGCAAGGTCACGAACGGGCGGGTCACCGACCAGATCGACTACCTCACCGCCGATGAGGAGGACAAGCACGTCATCGCCCAGGCCAACGCCGAGCTGGACTCGCGCGGCCGCTTCAGCTCGGAACGGGTGCTGGTCCGTCGCAAGGGGGGCGAGGTGGACTACGTGCCGGCGGACGAGGTCGACTACATGGACGTCTCGCCGAAGCAGATCGTGTCGGTGGCGGCGTCCCTGATCCCCTTCCTCGAGCACGACGACGCCAACCGGGCCCTGATGGGCGCGAACATGCAGCGCCAGGCCGTGCCGCTGCTGCGGTCCGAGGCGCCCCTGATCGGCACGGGCGTCGAGTTCCGGGCCGCCATCGACGCCGGCGACGTGATCCTGGCCGAGAAGGCCGGGACCGCGGACTCGGTCTCCGCGGACGAGATCGTGGTCCGGGAGAACGACGGCAACTTGGCCCGGTACCGGCTCCAGAAGTTCCGCCGGTCGAACCAGGGCACCTGCATCAACCACAAGCCGGTCGTCCGGGCCGGGCAGCGGGTCAAGCGCGGCGAGGTCATCGCCGACGGCCCGTCCACGGACCACGGCGAGCTGGCCCTGGGTCGGAACCTGCTGGTGGCGTTCATGCCCTGGGAGGGCCACAACTACGAGGATGCCATCGTCATCTCCGAGCGCCTGGTGACCGAAGACGTCCTCACCTCGATCCACATCGAGGAGCACGAGGTCGACGCCCGCGACACCAAGCTGGGTGCCGAGGAGATCACCCGGGACATCCCCAACGTGTCCGAGGAGATCCTCAAGGACCTCGACGAGCGGGGGATCGTCCGGATCGGAGCCGAGGTGAGCCCCGGCGACTACCTGGTGGGCAAGGTCACCCCCAAGGGCGAGACCGAGCTCACCCCGGAGGAGCGGCTCCTGCGGGCCATCTTCGGGGAGAAGGCCCGGGAGGTCCGGGACACCTCCCTGAAGGTGCCGCACGGCGAGTCGGGGAAGGTCATCGGGGTCCGGGTGTTCTCCTTGGACGTCGGCGACGAGCTGCCCCCGGGCGTCAACGAGCTGGTCCGGGTGTACATCGCCCAGAAGCGGAAGATCTCCGACGGGGACAAGCTGGCCGGCCGCCACGGGAACAAGGGCGTCATCGCCAAGATCCTGCCGGAGTCCGACATGCCGTTCCTGCCGGACGGCACCTCGGTGGACATCATCCTGAACCCCCTGGGCGTCCCGTCCCGGATGAACCTGGGACAGGTGCTTGAGACCCACGTGGGATGGGCGGCCAGGGCCGGGTTCAAGGTGAAGGGCAAGGTCCAGGACGGTCCGGTGTGGGTGTCCACGCCGGTGTTCGACGGGGCCCGGGAGGACGAGATCAAGGAAGCCCTGGCCACGGCGAACCCGAACGGCGACGGCCAGAGCCTCATCGACGAGCACGGCCAGGCCATGCTGTTCGACGGACGGAGCGGGGAGCCGTTCGAGACGCCGGTGACCATCGGCTACATCTACATCATGAAGCTGCTCCACCTGGTGGACGACAAGATCCACGCCCGGTCCACCGGCCCGTACTCGATGATCACCCAGCAGCCCCTGGGCGGGAAGGCCCAGTTCGGCGGACAGCGGTTCGGCGAGATGGAGGTGTGGGCCCTGGAGGCGTACGGCGCCTCGTACGCGCTCCAGGAGCTGCTCACGATCAAGTCGGACGACGTGCTGGGCCGGGTGAAGGTGTACGAGGCCATCGTCAAGGGCGAGAACATCCCCGAGCCGGGGATCCCCGAGTCCTTCAAGGTCCTGATCAAGGAGATGCAGTCCCTGGCCCTCAACGTGGAGGTCCTGTCCGCGGAGGGCAAGGAGATCGAGATGAAGGAGACCGACGAGGACGTGTTCCGCGCGGCGGAGGAGCTGGGCATCGACCTGTCCCGCCGCGAGCCGGCCGGGGCGGAGTTCGAGTGAGCGCCAACAGGACGGAGCGGGGGTCCAGGGGGGCAGCAGCCCCGCGAAGCGCAGCGGAGCGGATCAGGCTGCTGCAGTCCCCCTGGCCGAAGGACGCCGCCGAAGGCGGCGCACTGAGGGAGGAAACGGGGGGAGGAATAGGTTGCTCGATGTGAACTACTTCGACGAGCTGAGGATCGGGCTGGCCACCGGTGACCAGATCAGGGCGTGGTCGAACGGCGAGGTCAAGAAGCCCGAGACGATCAACTACCGGACCCTGAAGCCGGAGAAGGACGGCCTGTTCTGCGAGCGGATCTTCGGGCCGACCCGCGACTGGGAATGCCACTGCGGCAAGTACAAGCGGGTGCGGTTCAAGGGCATCATCTGCGAGCGGTGCGGGGTGGAGATCGCCCGGGCCAAGGTCCGCCGGGAGCGGATGGGCCACATCGAGCTGGCCGCCCCGGTGACGCACATCTGGTACTTCAAGGGTGTCCCGTCGCGGCTGGGGTACCTCCTCGACCTGGCGCCAAAGGACCTGGAGAAGATCATCTACTTCGCGGCGTACATCATCACCCGGGTCGACGAGGAGCGCCGCCACAAGGACCTGCCCCAGATCGAGAAGGAGTTCGCCGGCGAGCGCGGGGAGATCGACGGCCGGCGGGACCAGCAGATCCAGGAGCGGCTCTCGGAACTGGAAGCCCGGCTCAAGGAGCTGGAGGCCGAGGGGGCCAAGGGGGCCCAGCTGACGGCTGCCCGCAAGGAGGCCCAGCGGGAGATCGACAAGATGACCGAGGCCGCCCGGCGGGAGACCGAACACCTCGACGAGGTGCTGTCGGCCTTCAAGAACCTCTCGGTGAAGCAGCTGGTGGCCGACGACGTGGTCTACCGGACGCTCCGTGACCGCTTCGGCGACTACTTCGAGGGCGGCATGGGCGCCGAGGCCATCAAGCGCCTGCTCCAGGACCTCGACCTGGAGGCCGAGGCCGAGAGCCTGCGGGAGACCATCAAGACGGCCAAGGGCACCCGGCGCCAGAAGGCCATCAAGCGACTGAAGGTCGTCACGAACTTCATCGGCACGAAGAACTCGCCGCTGGGGATGGTGCTGGACGCCGTCCCGGTGATCCCGCCGGACCTGCGCCCGATGGTTCAGCTGGACGGCGGCCGGTTCGCCACCAGCGACCTCAACGACCTGTACCGCCGGGTCATCAACCGGAACAACCGGCTGAAGCGGCTGCTGGACCTCCAGGCGCCGGAGATCATCGTCAACAACGAGAAGCGCATGCTCCAGGAAGCCGTGGACGCGCTGTTCGACAACGGCCGGCGGGGTCGTCCGGTCACCGGGCCGGGGAACCGGCCGCTGAAGTCGCTGTCCGACATGCTCAAGGGCAAGCAGGGCCGGTTCCGCCAGAACCTCCTGGGCAAGCGGGTGGACTACTCGGGCCGTTCGGTCATCGTGGTGGGGCCCGAGCTCAAGCTCCACCAGTGCGGCCTTCCCAAGCAGATGGCCCTGGAGCTGTTCTAGCCGTTCGTGATGAAGCGCCTGGTCGACCTGGACCTGGCCCAGAACATCAAGAGCGCCAAGCGCATGGTGGAGCGGGCCCGTCCGCAGGTGTGGGACGTGCTCGAGGAGGTCATCAAGGATCACCCGGTGATGCTGAACCGGGCCCCCACCCTGCACCGGCTGGGCATCCAGGCCTTCGAGCCCGTGCTGGTCGAGGGGAAGGCGATCCAGATCCACCCGCTGGTGTGCCCGGCGTTCAACGCCGACTTCGACGGCGACCAGATGGCGGTGCACCTGCCGCTGTCGGCCGAGGCCCAGGCCGAGGCCCGGGTCCTGATGCTGTCCGCGAACAACATCCTGTCGCCGGCGCACGGCCGGACCATCGCCTCGCCGAGCCAGGACATGATCCTGGGCATCTACTACCTCACGCTGGCCGACGACCGGCCCGAGGACGACAAGGAGATGCGGCGGTTCGCCGGGCCGGACGAGGCCCTCATGGCCCTCGACGCCAAGGCCGTGGGCCTCCACGAATGGGTCAAGGTTCGCCTGCCGGGCAAGGCCGTGCCGGAGGCCGACAACGAGGGCAACGGCACACCGCTGGTGGCCACCACCGTGGGGCGGCTCATGTTCAACGAGGCCTTCCCCCTGGACTACCCGTACGTGAACCATCAGGTCCTGAAGGGCGAGCTGGGGGCCGCCGTCGACGAGTGCGTCCGCCAGTACCCGCGGGCGGAGACCGCCCGGATCCTGGACAACCTCAAGGCGCTGGGCTTCCACTACTCGACCAGGGCGGGGGTGACGATCGGCGTGGACGACGTCACCACGCCGGCCAAGAAGCAGAAGATCCTCGACGAGCACGAGAAGCGAGCGCTCAAGGTCGAGACCCAGTACCGGCGAGGGATCATCACAGACGACGAGCGCCGGCAGGAGCTCATCGAGATCTGGACGGAGGCCACCGAGCGTGTCCGGGAGGCCATGGAGGAGGAGTTCACCCCGACGAACCCCGTGTACATGATGGCCAACTCCGGGGCCCGGGGGAACATCATGCAGATCCGGCAGATCTCGGGCATGCGGGGGCTGGTGGCCAACCCGAAGGGGGAGATCATCCCCCGGCCGATCAAGGCCAACTTCCGGGAGGGCCTGTCGGTGCTGGAGTACTTCATCTCCACCCACGGCGCCCGCAAGGGGCTGGCCGACACCGCCCTGCGGACGGCGGACTCGGGGTACCTGACCCGCCGGCTGGTGGACGTGGCCCAGGAAGTGATCGTGCGGGACGAGGACTGCGGCACCGACAAGGGCGTCCCCGTGCAGGTCACGGTGGAGGCGCCGGACGGCCGCCGGGTGGCCCGGGCGCACCTGGAGACCCACCTGCTGGGCCGGGTCCTGGCCGAGGACGTCCGGGTGAACCGCGCCAAGGTGGCCCAGGCCGACCAGGAGCTGGACGACGACGCCATCGGGAGACTGGTGGACGCCGGGGCGGACACGGTCTACGTCCGGTCGGTGCTCACCTGCGACGCCGTCTACGGGGTGTGCCAGCCGTGCTACGGGCGGAACCTGGCCTCCGGCCGGGTCGTGGACATCGGCGAGGCGGTGGGGATCATCGCCGCCCAGTCGATCGGCGAGCCCGGCACCCAGCTGACGATGCGCACCTTCCACACCGGTGGGGTGGCCGGCGAGGACATCACCCACGGCCTCCCGCGGGTGGTCGAGCTGTTCGAGGCCCGCCGGCCGAAGGGCGAGGCCCAGATCACCGAGCTCTCCGGGGTGGCCCAGATCGAGGAGGACGAGGAGAAGAAGGTCCGGCGGATCACGGTCACGGCCGACGACGGCGAGCAGGTGCAGTACGCCGTATCGCTGCGGGCCCGGCTGGCCGTCGACGACGGCGACCGGGTGGAGGTCGGCCAGCAGCTCACCGAGGGGTCGGTGAATCCCCACGAGAAGCTGCGGGTCGAGGGCGTCCAGGCGGTCCAGGTCCACCTGGTGGAGGAGGTCCAGCAGGTGTACCGGAGCCAGGGCGTGATGATCCACGACAAGCACATCGAGCTGATCGTCCGGCAGATGCTCCGCAAGGTGCACATCCTCGAGCCCGGCGACACCGACTTCCTCCCCGGGGAGCTGGTGGACCGCCGGCGGTTCGAGGAGCGGAACGCCGAGGTGGTGGAGGGCGGCGGGGAGCCGGCATCCGCCCGGCCGATCCTGATGGGGATCACCAAGGCGTCCCTGGCCACGGACTCGTGGCTGGCGGCGGCCTCCTTCCAGGAGACCACCCGGGTGCTGACGGACGCGGCCATCAGCGCCAAGTCGGACCCCCTGCTGGGCCTGAAGGAGAACGTGATCATCGGCAAGCTCATCCCCGCGGGGACGGGCATGAGCCGGTACCGGAACCTGTCGGTGCGGATCCGGCCCGAGGCCATCCCGGAGTACTGGCTGGCCCGCCAGCAGGCCGCCGAGGAGGGCGAGCTGGCAGCCGGGGGGGACGGCGAGGAG
Source organism: Actinomycetota bacterium (assembly GCA_050692985.1). GTDB lineage: Bacteria > Actinomycetota > UBA4738 > UBA4738 > CALAEC01 > JBOGVZ01. Next base: position 3,553 of record JBOGVZ010000041.1, on the reverse strand, counting down.
GCCCTGTCCGCCGAGGAGGCCCGCCGGCTGCTGTCGGTGGGCGGCTCCGAGGGGGACGAGGAAGCCGGCTCCTAGCCCGAGCGAGATCCGAGCAAACGGCGCCCCGGCCCCACCGGCCGGGGCGTTCGTCCATGCGTGGTGGCCTGCGCCCCCCGGCCCGTGGCGGAGACGCCGTCGGCTTGCTCCGGTGGCGCCTTTGACACGCCTGCGGGTTCGCTATACTGTGACCGTTCGTGGTCAGGCTCTTGTGGCCACCCGTTCACCATGCAATCCGGGGGACCGACGGGCAGCGCGTGCGCCGTCTGTCCGGTGCCGCGGACAGGGATGACGACTTGACGAAGACAGGACTATGCCTACGACCCAGCAGCTGGTCAGGAAGGGGCGCCGGTCGCCCCACGGCAAGACGAAGAGCCCCGCGCTCCGGGGCTCTCCGCAGCGCCGTGGGGTCTGCACCCGCGTGTACACCACGACCCCGAAGAAGCCGAACTCGGCCCTTCGGAAGGTCGCCCGCATCCGCCTGACCAGCGGCATCGAGGTCACCGCCTACATCCCCGGCATCGGCCACAACCTCCAGGAGCACTCCATCGTCCTGGTCCGGGGCGGCCGGGTGAAGGACCTCCCGGGTGTCCGCTACAAGGTCATCCGGGCGACCCTGGACACCGCCGGGGTCTCCGACCGCAAGAAGGCCCGGTCGAAGTACGGGGCCAAGAAGTCGGCGTAGGGAAGGCCAGGGGAAGAAGCGATGCCGAGGCGAGGTGCTGCGTCAAGACGGGAGGTCGAGCCCGACCCGATCTACCAGAACGTGCTGGTCACCCAGCTCATCAACAAGGTGATGCTCTCCGGCAAGAAGACCCTGGCCGAGCGGGTGGTCTACAAGGCCCTGGACCAGATCAGCGAGCGGACCGCGAACGACCCGGTCATCACCCTGAAGAAGGCCGTGGAGAGCGCCCGGCCGCTGCTGGAGGTGCGCTCCCGGCGGGTGGGAGGGGCGACGTACCAGGTGCCGGTGGAGGTTCGGCCCGGGCGGGGGACCACGCTGGCGCTGCGGTGGCTGGTGAACTACGCGCGGCAGCGGCGGGAGCCCACCGTGGCCGAGCGGCTGGTGGAGGAGATCATGGACGCCTCCACGGGCCAGGGCGGCGCCGTGAAGCGCCGCGAGGACCTCCACAAGATGGCCGAGGCGAACAAGGCGTTCGCTCACTACCGGTGGTAGCGGTGATCGAGACCGAACCGATGGGGGTGTGGCGCTGATGGCCACACCCGCGAGGAAGATGGAGATGGCGGAAGCAGCACAGCAGGTCAAGGGGCGTCAGGCCGGAGGCGAGAAGGGTCTCGTCATCCGGGAGTACCCCCTGTCCAGGACCCGCAACATCGGGATCATGGCGCACATCGACGCCGGCAAGACCACCACCACCGAGCGGATCCTCTACTACACCGGGAAGACCTACAAGCTGGGCGAGGTCCACGAGGGCACGGCCCAGATGGACTGGATGGTCCAGGAGCAGGAGCGGGGGATCACGATCACCTCCGCCGCCACCACCTGCCACTGGAAGGACCACTGGATCAACATCATCGACACGCCGGGCCACGTGGACTTCACGGTCGAGGTGGAGCGGTCCCTCCGGGTGCTGGACGGGGCCGTGGCGCTGTTCGACGCCGTGGCCGGGGTGGAGCCCCAGACGGAGACCGTGTGGCGCCAGGCCGACCGCTACCAGGTGCCCCGGATGTGCTTCGTCAACAAGATGGACCGGGTGGGGGCCGACTTCGATCGCACCGTGCGGATGATCGAAGACCGGCTCCACGCCACCCCGCTGGTGATCCAGCTCCCGTGGGGGACCGAGGACAAGCACGTCGGCGTCATCGACCTCATCGAGATGAAGGGTCGGCGGTGGAGGACGGAGATGGGCGAGGAGTGGGAGAACGCCGAGGTCCCCCAGGAGCTCAGGGCCGTGGCGGAGGAGTGGCGTCACCGCCTGTTCGAGAAGCTGGCCGACCACGACGAGACCCTGATGGAGAAGTTCGTCGAGGGTCACGAGCCCGACGCCCGGGAGCTGAAGCGGGCCGTTCGGCGGGCCACGCTGGCGGTGGAGGGCACCCCGGTCCTGTGCGGCTCCGCCTTCAAGAACAAGGGCGTCCAGCCGCTGCTCGACGCGATCGTGGACTACCTGCCGTCTCCGCTGGACGTTCCCCCGATCGACGGCCACCTGCCGGGGGCCCGCGAGGGGGCCACTCGGAAGGCCGCCGATGATGAGCCGTTCGCCGCGCTGGCCTTCAAGATCATGTCCGATCCCTACGTGGGACGGCTGACCTACTTCCGGGTGTACTCGGGGACGCTGCGGGCTGGGGCCCACGTGCTGAACTCCACGAAGGATCGCAAGGAGCGCGTCGGTCGCATCCTCCAGATGCACGCCAATCACCGGGAGGACAAGCAGGCGGTGTTCGCCGGGGACATCGTGGCCGGGGTGGGGCTGAAGCACACCACCACCGGTGACACGCTGTGCGACCCCAGCGAGCCGATCGTGCTGGAGTCGATGTCGTTCCCGGCCCCGGTCATCTCGGTGGCCATCGAACCGAAGACCAAGGCCGACCAGGAGAAGCTCAGCCAGGCCCTGGGCCGCCTGGCGGACGAGGACCCCACCTTCCTGGTCCGCAACGACGAGGAGACCGGCCAGACCATCATCTCCGGGATGGGCGAGCTCCACCTGGAGGTCCTGGTGGACCGCCTGACCCGTGAGTGGGCCGTCCAGGCCAACGTGGGGAAGCCGCAGGTGGCCTACCGGGAGACGATCCGCAAGCCGGTGGAGAAGGTCCAGGGCCGGTACGTCAAGCAGAGCGGCGGCCGTGGCCAGTACGGCCACGTGGTCATCTCCCTCGAGCCCACGGGCCCCGGCGGGGGGTACGAGTTCGTCAACAAGATCACCGGCGGGGACGTCCCCAGGGAGTACATCCCCTCGGTGGACCAGGGCATCCAGGAGGCCCTGGAGAGCGGTGTCGTGGCCGGCTACCCCATGGTGGACGTGCGGGCCACCCTCACCGACGGGTCGTACCACGAGGTGGACTCCTCGGAGATCGCCTTCAAGATCGCCGGGCAGATGGCCCTTCGACAGGCGGCTCGCCGCGCCGACCCGGCGCTGCTGGAGCCGGTGATGCAGATCGAGGTGGTCACGCCCGAGGACTACATGGGGGACGTCATCTCGGACCTCTCCGCCCGGCGGGGCAAGATCGAGCGCATGGACCAGCGGGGGCAGAACCAGGCCATCCGGGCCCAGGTCCCCCTGGCGGAGATGTTCGGCTACGCGACCGACCTGAGGTCCCGGACCCAGGGCCGGGCCACGTACACGATGCAGTTCCATTCGTACCAGGAGGTCCCGGCGCAGATCTCGCAGGAGATCGTGGCCCGGGTCCGGGGCGAGTAGGAGGTCCAGATGAGCAAGAAGAAGTTCGAGCGGTCCAAGCCCCACGTGAACATCGGCACGATCGGGCACATCGACCACGGCAAGACCACCCTGACCGCGGCCATCACCAAGGTGCTGGCCGAGAAGGGCATGGCCGA
>JBOGVZ010000040.1:0-51024 GCA_050692985.1 Actinomycetota bacterium | reverse complement strand
AGGCGGACCCCGCCGTCCTGACCGCCGAGGCCCGGCGCGCGGCCGAGCTGCGAGAGGATGCCGAGGCGGCACTGCGGGACGCCGAGGCCGCCCTGGCCCGCGCGTCCGCCGGGCGTGAGGAGTCCGCCCGCCGGGTCGGGGAGATCCGCGCCGCAGAGGCCGAGGCCAACCGGGCCTGGCGCGACGCCGCCGCCGAGCTCCAGCGCCTCCGGGACCGCTACGAGGACGAGGAGCAGGCCCGCCGCGACATCGCCCGGCGCATCGACGAGGCCGAGCGGGTGCTGGCCGACGGCCACCAGCGGGACCCCGCGGAGGCCGTGGCCGCCCTCGGCGAGGAGGACACGGTGGGCACCCTCCAGCGCCGGTCGGACCTGGTGGCCCGGCGGATGGCGTTGCTGGGCCGGGTCAACCTGGTGGCCGCCGAGGAGTACCGGGCCCTCCAGGAGCGGCACGACTTCCTCCAACGGGAGATCGCCGACGTCGGCTCGGCCCGTCGCGACCTCCAGGTGGTGGTCCAGGAGGTGGATCGCAAGATCCGGGAGATCTTCGAGACCGCCTTCCGGGACGTGGCCGCCGAGTTCGCCACGGTGATCGCCCAGCTGTTCCCCGAGGGCGAGGGAGCGCTGTCGCTCACGGACCCCGACGACCTGCTGGCCACCGGCATCGAGATCGAGGCCCGTCCCGGCCGCAAGCGGGTGAAGCGGCTGTCGCTCCTGTCGGGAGGGGAGCGAGCGCTGACCGCCCTGGGCTTCCTGTTCGCGATCTTCCGGGCCCGGCCCTCGCCGTTCTACCTCCTGGACGAGGTGGAGGCGGCCCTCGACGACATCAACCTCCACCGGTTCCTGGGGCTGGTGAAGGGTTTCGCCGAGACCTCGCAGGTCCTGCTGGTGACCCACCAGAAGCGCACCATGGAGGCGGCCGACATCCTGTACGGGGTATCAATGGGCAAGGACGGCGCCTCCTCCGTGATCTCGCAGCGGATCTCCGAGGCCGTCGCCGGCCGCTAGAGGCACTGGGAGCCGACATGCCGAGCGGTGCTGGCATCTGGGTGATCGTCGTCGTGGGCCTGGTGGTCCTCCTGGCCCTGGCGTTCGCCCTGGGCCGCCGGTGGCTACGGAAGCCGCCACCCGAGCCCGCTCCCCGCCGGGAGGGGCTGGGGCGGTGGCTGCGCCCCCTGGCCGGCAAGGCCCGGCCCGCCGACGAGCAGTGGCGGGCGCTCGTGGAGGCCCTGATCCGTGCCGACGCCGGCCCCGGGGCCGCGGCCGGGGTGATCGAGCGGGTCCGGGCCCGGTGGGAGCCGGGCGCCGATCCCGAGGCCCTGCTGGTCGACGAGGTCGCCGCGGTGTTCGAGGGCGATCGCCCCTTCCGGCTGCCCCGGCGCCTGGCGGTGGTGATGGTGGTGGGGGTGAACGGGACCGGGAAGACCACCACGATCGGCAAGCTCGCCCATCACCTCCGCGGCCAGGGCCGGAAGGTGGCCGTGGCCAACACCGACACGTTCCGGGCCGCCGCCACGGAGCAGGTGTCGGTGTGGGCCCAGCGGGCCGGCGCCGAGCTCGTGGCCCAGGCCCGGGGGGCCGACCCGGGAGCGGTGGGGTTCGACGCGGTGGAGGCGGCCAAGGCCCGCAAGCACGACGTCCTGCTGGTCGATACCGCCGGCCGGCTGCACTCGAAGAAGCCGCTCATGGACGAGCTGTCGAAGGTTCGGCGGGTGCTGGAGAAGGCGGCGGGCCGTCCTCCCGACGAGGTGCTGCTGGTCCTCGACGCCACCACCGGCCAGAACGGCATCGCCCAGGCCCGCACGTTCACCGAGGCCGTGGAGGTCACCGGCATCGCCCTCACGAAGCTGGACGGGACCGCCAGGGGCGGCATCGTGATGGCCATCCGGGAGCAGCTCGGGGTGCCGGTGCGCTTCGTGGGGACCGGGGAGGGCATCGAGGACCTCCAGCCCTTCGACCCCCGGTCGTTCGCCCGGTCCCTGGTCCGGGGCTGACGTGGCGGTCGGTTGGCGCGGCGGCCCCTCCGCCGACGGGATCGCTCGGATCGGTGACGGATGAGGATCCTGCACGTGGTGGCCACCGACCAGCGGCGCGGGGGGGAGATCCTGGCGGGGGACGTGGCCGGTGCGCTCGCCGGGGAGGGGATCGACCAGCGGGTGGCGGTGCTGCGGCCCACCGGCGGTTCCGGCCTGTCGTTCGCCGTGCCCACGGTGGAGATGCCCCGGGGGTGGTTCGTGCCCGGCCTGCGGACCGACGCCGCCGCGGTGCGGTCCCTCAGGCGGGTGGTGCGGGAGTGGGCGCCGGACGTGGTCCAGGGGTGGGGGGGCGAGCCGTTCCGGTACGCCGTGTTCTCGGCCCGCGGCCGTCCCGTGGTGTACACGCGCATCGGCCTGGCCGCGCCCCGGGCCACCAGCGGCCTTCGCCGGCTCGGGCACCGCCGCCTGATGCTCCGGGCGGCTCGGATCGTGGCCGTGGCCGACGCCGTGCGGCGGGAGACCGTCGGGGTGTTCGGGATCCCGGCTGACCGGGTGGAGGTCATCCCCAGCGCCCGCGACGCCCGGGCGGTGGAGGCCACCCGCAGCCGTGGTCAGACCCGCCGGTCCCTGGGGCTTCCCACCGAGGTGCCGGTGGTGCTCTCGCTGGGCTCGCTGTCCGAGGAGAAGGACCCGCTGGCCCACCTCGAGGTCGTCCGCCGGGCCAGGGATTCCGTCCCGGACGCGGTGCACGTGGTGGCCGGCGACGGACCCCTCCGCGAGGCCGTGGAGGAGGCCGCCCGGGCGACCGGCCCATCCGTGCGGTTCCTGGGTCCGGTGACCGAGACCGGGAACCTGCTGGGGGCATCCGACGTGATGCTGCTGGCCAGCCGGAGCGAGGGGATGCCCCAGGTGCTGATCGAGGCGGGGATGGCGGGCGTGGCCAGCGCGGCGTACGCGGTGGCCGGCGTCCCCGAGCTGATCGTCGACGGCGAGACCGGCCTGCTGGCCCCCCCCGGTGACGTCGATGCCCTGGCGGGCGCCGTGGCCAGGCTGCTGTCCGACGAGGAGGCCCGCCGGGCCATGGGCCGGCTGGCTCACGAGCGGTGCCTGGCCATGTTCGATGTCGGCGTGGTCGCCCCGCGCTACTTGGCCCTCTACGAGGAGCTGGCCGCCGGCCGCCGCTGACCCCGATCCGTCAGCTCACGGGCTTCAGTGCCGCGGTGGCCCGGACGGTTCCCTTCCCGTACCGCTCGTCGAGGGCCTGCCGGGCATCGTCGTCGAGGACCACCACGTAGATCTCCACCACGTTGCTGGTGATGTCGATGTCGGAATAGAGCAGCTGGAGCCCCAGCTCGCCGATCTCCTCGAAGCCCAGCTCCTTCTGGATGGCCTTCAGCTCCTTGTAGGTACGGGGGAACTGGACCATGCACAGGGGGCCGCCCCACTCCTGGCGGAGGTCCGCCTCGTGCCGGTCCAGGTCGCCGGTGAACGCGGCGGTGATCACGACCTGCTGGGCGTCGGACGGGGTGCGGGGGTTGGGCGTGGCCAGGTGGTCGATCCAGAACCCGGCGAAGTCGGGCTCGCTGCGGGCCAGGGCGTGGGCGGCGTCGAGATCGTCCTGGGAGGCCCGGTCCGGGTCGGGCCAGGCCCTGCCGTCCTCCGGTTCCGGGCACCCGGCCACGATCTCGTGGTCGAACGGGAACCACTGGTCGCCGGGCGGTCCCACCTCGGTGACCGTGAACGCCTGGCCGTCGAACGTTCCGACCACGTGGAATGCACCCCAGATCGTTCCCGACATCCGCTCCTCGCCGTCCACCTCGTCCCAATCCCAGTTGGTGATGGGGACGTTCCCGCACTGCGGTGGCAGCGACGATGTCTGCCCGCCCGGACACAGCATGGGCCCGTGCGTCTCGTCCTCCAGGACCGTGGTGGTCAGCTCGTACAGCTGCTCACCGGGAGGCTTCTCTGCGGGACGGCCGGGAGCATCGTTCTCCGGGGGGCGGGCGCACGCCGCCAGCAGCAGGGCGATCAAGGCCGCGCAGGATCGGGTCATGCCGGTTCGACGCTCCCACCGGCCCCCAGGGTTCCCGGAGGGCGTCGCTACACTAGGGAAGATGTTCGAGCAGCTCACCGAACGCTTCGGCGCGGTCTTCAAGAAGCTCAAGTCCCGGGGCAAGCTGCACCCCAAGCAGGTGGATGCGGCCCTGGGCGACATCCGCATGGCGCTCCTCGATGCCGACGTGGCCGCCGAGGTGGCCGACGACTTCCTGTCCCGCGTGCGGGCCCGGGCCCTGTCCGAGGAGGTCATGAGGAGCCTCACTCCCGGCCAGCAGGTGGTGAAGGTGGTGCGGGACGAGCTCACCGAGACGCTGGGTGGCGAGCACCGGGCCTTCACGCTGCCGCAGGGCAAGACCGCGGTGGTGATGATGGCCGGGCTCCAGGGTTCGGGCAAGACCACCGCCTGCGCCAAGCTGGCCCTGCACCTCAAGGAGAAGGGCCGTCACCCGCTGCTGGCCGCTGCCGACCTCCAGCGCCCCGCCGCCGTGGACCAGCTGTTCACGCTGGGTGGGGAGATCGGGGTGCCTGTGGTGTCCGACGGGAAGGACGCGGTGCGGGTGGCCCGATCGGCCCTCAGGCACGCCCAGAAGCAGGGCCACGACGTGCTGATCGTGGACACCGCCGGGCGACTCCACGTGGACGCGGAGATGATGCGGGAGGCCCGCCGGGTCCGGGACGCCCTGAAGCCGGACCACGTGCTGATGGCCGCCGACGCCACGGTGGGCCAGGACGCGGTGGTTCAGGCCCGGGCGTTCATGGCCGAGGTGGACCTCACCGGCTTCGTGCTCACCAAGATCGACGGCGACGCCCGCGGCGGCGCGGCCCTGTCGGTCACCCAGGTCACCGGCCGGCCGGTGTACTTCGCCGGCACCGGCGAGCGGCCCCCCGACCTGGAGCCGTTCCACCCCGACCGCATGGCCTCGCGGATCCTGGGCATGGGCGACGTCCTGTCGCTGGTCGAGAAGGCGGAGCGGCAGATGGACCAGGACAAGGCCAAGGCCTCGGCCGAGAAGATGCTCGAGGGCCAGCTCACGCTCGACGACTTCCTGGCCCAGCTCCGCGAGGTGAAGAAGCTGGGCCCCCTCCAGGACCTGCTGGCCATGCTGCCGGCCGTCCCCGGCGCGGCCGGGCTCAAGGACCTCGAGGTGGATGACCGCGAGCTGGGCCGGGTGGAGGCCATCATCTCCTCGATGACCGCGGAGGAGCGGCGCAACCCCGCTATCATCGGGGGCGGCCGCCGGACCCGCATCGCGCGGGGGAGCGGCACCACCGTGGCCGACGTGAACGGCCTGCTGAAGCAGTTCACCGAGATGAAGAAGATGATGAAGCGGTTCTCCGGGGGTTTGCCACGAGGCATGCCGAAGATCCCGGGGCTGCCGAAGATCCCCGGGATGTGAAGGAGAGGGCATGGTCAAGATCAGGCTGATGAGGATGGGGGCCAAGAAGCGCCCCTTCTACCGGGTCGTGGTGGCCGACTCCCGGAGCCCCCGAGACGGGCGGTTCATCGAGAACATCGGGAAGTACCATCCGCTGGCCCACCCGTCGGTGATCGAGATCGACGAGGAGCGGGCGCTCCACTGGCTGAAGAGCGGCGCCCAGCCGTCCGACCCTGTCCGGGTGCTGCTGACGAAGACCGGCATCTGGGCCAAGCACACCGGCGAGGCCCCACCCGAACCCGTTGCCGAGGCCGCCGCCCATGAGGCCTCGGCCGCCGCGGAGTCCCCTGCCCCGGCACCGAAGGAGACGGCCGGGTCCCCGGAGGAACCGCCTCTCGGTGCCGAGGACGACGAGACCGGACCTCCCGGTGAGGCAGAGCGCCAGGAGACCCCCCCGGCCGGGGAGCCGGCCGGTTCGGGCTAGGAGGGCACAGAGGGCGCGTGAAGGAGGTCCTCGAGTACATCGCCCGGGCCCTGGTGGACGACCCCGACGCCGTCGAGGTGACCACGGTCGAGGGCGAGCGCTCCCTGATCCTCCAGCTCCGGGTGGCCCCCGACGACATGGGCAAGGTGATCGGCAAGCGCGGCCGGATCGCCCGGGCCATCCGCTCGCTGGTCCGCGCGGCCGGGTCGCGGCAGGGCATCAGCACCATGGTCGAGATCGTGGAGTGAGCGCCTCCGCCGGGGGGTCCGCTCGCCGTCCCGCCCGTCCACATCCCGACTCAGGGCGAGCTACCCCCCCGGACCCCCCCTCCACCGGGGGGTCCGCTCGCCGTCCCGCCAGTCCACATCCCGGCTCAGGGCGAGCTACCCCCCCGGACCCCCCCGATCTGGCAGTGGGCCGGATCACCCGTGCCCACGGCGTTCGCGGCGAGGTGACCGTGCAGTCCCTCACGGAGGTCGAAGCCCGGTTCGCCCCCGGCTCGGTCCTTCGCCTCGAGGACGGACGGGCCCTGACCGTCCGCTCCGCTCGCCCCCACCAGCACCGGCTCCTGGTGCGCTTCGAGGAGGTCCCCGACCGCACAGCGGCCGAGGCGCTGCGCGGCCGCCTCCTGCTGGTCGCCGCCGGAGAGGCCCCGGAGATCGACGAGGAGGATCGCTTCTGGGTCCACCAGGTCGTGGGGCTGGAGGTCGTCACCGAGGGAGGCCGCTCCCTGGGCCGCATCCGAGAGGTCCTGGCCAACCCGGCGAACGACCTGTGGGTGGCCGAGGCCGGCGGCCACGACACCCTCATCCCCGCCATCCGTGACGTGGTGGTGACGGTCGACCCTGACGAGGGCCGGGTGGTGGTCCGGGAGATCCCGGGCCTCACCACCGAGGGCTGACCCTCACCCCTTGCAGGCCCCTCCCACCTCGACCGCAGCCCGGGCGAACGTGCGGGCGGTGGCCCCCACGTTCGTCTGGGTGCCGGCGAACGTCAGCGCCGGACGGTCGTCGGTCCCCACCAGCCGCACCCGCAGGTCCCCGGCGTAGGTGACGGTTCCCTGGATGGGATGGGCTGCGGTGAACGACCACCGAAGCCGCCCCGTGCCCGCCTCCTTCAGCCGGAACCGGGCCATGCCCTTCCCGTCGATCGGCTGTGGCGGGTGGAGCCGCACCCGCCACGGCCCGGCCACCCCCCGGCACGACACCCCGGTGGCCCGGATGAGGTTCAGGCCGGCCTCGAACCGGGCCATCTCCGGCAGGGGGGAGGCGGTGGGGGTCGGCGAGCCGCCCGGACCCGGCCGGCCGTCCACGCCGGCCGTGCAGGCCACGGCGGCCGCCAGGACCACCGCCAGCCACCGGTGGGTCCGACCGATGAGCGCCGCGAGTGACACGGGGCAGCGTACCGGGCGGGGGAGGCACCCTCAACCGGGGAGTTGTCCTCACGGGCGGTCCGCTCGCCGTCCGGTGCGATGCCGTTCCCTTCGGGGCCAGGCCCCCCCGGGCTCCCCCGCTGGTAGCCTCGGCCCGTGCGCGTCGACATCCTGACGATCTTCCCGGGCATCTTCGAGAGCCCCCTGCGGGAGAGCCTGCTGGGCAGGGCCATCGAGCGGGGCATCGTGGACGTCCGGGTTCGCGACATCCGGGACCACGCCACGGACCCCCACCGGCAGGTGGACGACGAGCCCTTCGGGGGCGGGCCGGGGATGGTGATGAAGCCCGAGCCGATCTGGGGCGCCGTGGAGGCGCTGGGGATGGGCCCCAAGCGGATCGTCCTGCTGTCTCCGGCCGGCCGCAGGCTCGACCAGGCCCTGGTCCGGGAGCTGGCCGCCGAGCCGTGGCTGGTGCTGGTGTGCGGGCGATACGAGGGCGTCGACGAGCGGGTGGCGGAGGGCCTCCCGGCGGAGGAGGTGTCGATCGGGGACTACGTGCTCTCGGGCGGAGAGGTGCCCGCGCTGGTCGTGCTGGAGGCGGTCACCCGCCTGATCCCAGGGGTGGTGGGGAAGGAAGAGTCGCTGGCCGCCGAGTCCTTCGAGGACGGCCTCCTGGACCACCCCCACTACACGCGCCCCCGGGAGTTCAGGGGCATGGCCGTCCCCGAGGTGTTGCTGTCCGGCGACCACGGGAAGATCGCCGGGTGGCGCCGGCGGGCGGCGCGGGAGAAGACGAAGCGGAACCGACCGGACCTGTTACCATAGCCAGTACTTCCAGCCTGGAGATCCGCGTGAACAAGGTCGATCCCGTCGAGAAGCCGCGCCTGCGCGACGACGTGCCGGAGTTCCGTGCCGGCGACACCGTCAAGGTGCACCAGCGCGTCATCGAGGGCAACCGCGAGCGAACCCAGGTCTTCCAGGGCGTGGTGATCCGTCGCCGGGGCGGCGGTCTGCGGGAGACCTTCACCGTCCGCAAGGTCTCCTTCGGGGTGGGAGTGGAGAAGACGTTCCCCCTGCACGGTCCCGGCGTGGCCAGGATCGAGGTGGTCACCCGCGGCGACGTGCGCCGGGCCAAGCTCTACTACCTCCGCGAGCGGCGTGGGAAGCGTGCCCGGATCAAGGAGCTGCGGGCAGCGCGGGCCACCGGCCCGACCGAGCCCGCCGCCGAGCCCGAGGCCCCAGAGGCCGAAGGGTAGCGGTGGCCGAGCGGCGCCCTCCCGCTCGCCGGCCATCGTCGAGCAGCCGCACCGGACGAGCCGCCTCTCCTTCGGAGACCGCCACGGAGGGGCGCCCGGCCTCCGAGCCGGCGGCCGAGACCCACGCGGAGTCACCGGGGGTCGACACGTCGGGCCCGCACACCGACCCGCCCGCCCCGGCCGGCGATGCCACCACGTCCACCGAGACCGAACCGGCCGGCCCGCTGAGCTCGCCGCCGCGGGTCGGTGGCCGGGGGAAGAAGGAGAGGCCGGAGCGCCATGGGCTCCTGGGGTTCCTGCGGGAGCTGCCCGGCCTGATCCTGATCGCCTTCGTGCTGGCCCTGGTGATCAAGACGTTCGTCATCCAGGCCTTCTTCATCCCCTCGAAGTCGATGGAGCCCACGTTCCTGGTCGGGGACCGGGTCATCGTGAACAAGTTCATCTACGACTTCCGGGAGCCGCGCCACGGCGAGGTCGTGGTGTTCGAGAACCCCAACCTCCAGCAGCCCGACCGGAGCCCGCCGGCGGCGTTCTGGCACTGGCTCACCGAGGGGCTGGGGTTCAGCGCGGACCCCAACAAGGACTTCATCAAGCGGGTGATCGCGGCCCCCGGTGACACCGTGGAAGTCCGCCGTGGTGTGGTGTTCGTCAACGGCGAGGAGCTCGAGGAGCCCTACGCCCGCCAGCGAGGTGATCGTTCAGACTTCGGCCCGAAACATGTCCCGGAGGACTCGGTCTTCGTGATGGGAGACAACCGGGCCAACTCCCAGGACTCCCGGGTCATCGGCTTCATCCCCCTGGACAACATCGTGGGCAAGGCGTTCCTCATCATCTGGGAACCTTCGAGGATCCGGTGGTTGTCCGGCGCCTGAAGGCGATCGACCACTACGAGCGACAGCTCAGGGAGCGAGGGTTCCGCCTCCTGGCCGGGGTGGATGAGGCGGGGCGGGGAGCCCTGGCCGGCCCCCTGGTGGCCGCCGCGGTGATCCTGCCCGAGGACTTCGACCCCGAGGGGATCGAGGACTCCAAGCTCCTGACCCGGAAGCAGCGAGAGGAGGCCTTCGCCCGGGTCACCGAGGCGGCCCTGTCCGTGTCGGTGCGCCGGGCCACCCCCCAGCGGATCGACCGCCACGGCCTGCACCGGACGAACGTGCGGCTGCTGGGCCGGACCCTCCGCACGCTGGAGGTGACCCCGGAGTTCGTGATCTGCGACGGGTTCCCGCTGAAGCGACTGGGGTTCCCCTGCCTGTCGGTCCGCAAGGGCGACGTGGTGTCGATGTCGGTGGCGGCCGCCTCGGTGGTGGCCAAGGTGACCAGGGACCGGATCATGGACCGCTACCACCGCCGGTTCCCCCAGTACGGGTTCGCCACCAACCGGGGCTACGGGACCGCGGCCCACTGGGAGGCCCTGTGGCGGTTCGGGCCGAGCCCGATCCACCGGCGTTCGTTCAACCACGTGCTCGACCCGCTGTCGCCCCAGGAGTACGAGGCGCTGTTCGGCGGCCGAGGGAAGAAGCGGCGCAGGACCGCCGTGGCCCTGGAGGGGGAGGAGCCATGAGCTCGGAGGAGCTGGAGAAGTACGAGGTCGACATGGAGCTCCGGCTGTACCGGGAGTACCGGGACGTGCTGCCCATGTTCTCCTACGTGGTGGAGACGGAGCGCCGGTTCTACCTGGCCAACGAGGTCAAGCTCACGCCCCGGGAGGGTCCCGACCCGTGGGTGGAGGTGGAGCTCGGCGACGCGTGGGTGTGGGACATGCACCGCCCGGCCCGCTTCGTGTCGAGGGTGCGCATCCTCACCAAGCGGGACGTCAACGTCGAGGAGCTGTCGAAGGGCGACGTGGAGGTCCCTGACCGGCCTCCCGGCTAGGCGCTCCCGGCCCGTGTCACCGCCCCCGGTCATCCTGTCCGCGTGCGCGACCGCGTGTGGCGGGAGGGTGAGCGGGCGGCCTGGGAGGCCTACCGGGGCCGGGGATTCCGGCTGGTGGCCCGGAACTGGCGCTCGCCGCTCGGCGAGCTCGACCTGATCGTCGAGCGCCGCGGCCTGGTGGTGTTCTGCGAGGTCAAGGCCCGCCGCTCGTCGCGCCTGGGCGGCCCGTTCGAGGCGGTCACGGCCGCCAAGCAGCGGAAGATCCGGGCGCTGGCCGAGGCCTTCCTGGCCGGCCGCCCGGCGGCCGAGCGCTACCGCTTCGACGTCGCCAGCGTCACCGTGGGCCCCCGGGGCCGACCCGGCGTTCACCTGTTCGAAGACGCCTTCTGACGTCGGCACACAGCCGGGCTCCCGCCTTTCGGTGTCTGATCAGGCGTTGATCGGGGACCCACTGCTAGCTACGCTCGCCCCCGTGGATGCAGGCTTCGATGAGCGCCTCCGGGCTGCCGCGTTCGCCTACCTCGACGCGATCATGCGGGCCTCCGGGGGTTTCGTCACCCGCGCCGAGCTCGAGGCCTTCCAGTTCGAGGGCCAGCGCATCCCCCTGATCGAGCGCCAGCGGGGCATCCGCAAGTTTCGCGACCTGCCGGCCGCCCTCAGCATCCTCACCACGTATGCCCGGAACCCTGAGCGGCGCCCGTACGACGACGGGCTCGGCATCGACAACTATCCGCGCTACAAGTGGCAAGGAACCGACCGCGACGCCTTCGACAACCGAGCCCTGCGATATGCGATGGAGTCGCGGACGCCACTCGTCTGGTTCATCGGCATCGCCCCGGGCGTCTTCGAGGCCCACTTTCCCGTATGGATCGTCGGCGAGGAGCCGGCAGAGACGCAGTTCGTGCTGGCGCTTGCGGAGGAGCTGGTCGCCGCCTGGGCTCCGGACCTGGCCCTCGAGCCTCACGCCCCGGCGCGGCTCTACGCCCGGCGGATCGTGAAGGCCCGGCTCCATCAACCGGTCTTCCGGAGCCGGGTGCTGCTGGCCTACGAGCGGCAGTGTGCGCTCTGTCGGCTGCGACACCCAGAGCTGCTGGAGGCGGCCCACATTCGCCGCGACTCTGCGGGCGGAGAGCCGATCGTGCCCAATGGGATCGCGATGTGCGCCATCCATCACAGAGCCTTCGATGCGAACATCCTGGGGATCGACCCCAGGCATCGCGTCGAGATCCGCAGGGACGTGCTGGAAGAGCTCGACGGCCCCACGCTTCAGCACACACTCCAGGGTCTTCACGGTGGGCTGCTCATCCTGCCGAAGCGGCCCGCCGAGCGTCCTCGACCGGATCTCGTCGAGGAGCGATACGAGGAGTTCCGCGCGGCCGGCTAGGGCTAGCGGATCTCCATGTCAGACCGGGGCGGTAGCATCCCGCGGTCGTGTACGCGCGGGCCCATGCGGTGGCCGTCGTTGGGGTCCGGGGCTTGCTGGTCTCGGTGGAGGCCCACGTCGGACGGGGGCTCCCGGCCCTGGCCCTGACTGGGCTGCCGGGCGTGGCCATCCAGGACGCCCGGGAGCGCGTCCGGCCCGCCGTGGAGAACTCGGCCCTGGAGTGGCCGCTGCGGCGGGTCACGGTGAACCTCAGCCCGGCGGACCTGCGCAAGGAGGGGCCGGGGTTCGACCTGCCGATCGCCTCCGCTGTCCTGGCCGCCACCGGCCAGCTCCCCGAGGAGCGCCTGCGCCCCTACGCGCTGGCCGGGGAGCTCTCGCTGCGCGGCGGCCTCCTTCCCACGCCGGGCGTGCTGGCGGTGGCCGTGGCCTCGGCTCGGGCCGGGCTCCGGGGGGTGATCGTGCCTCAGGCCAACGCGGCCGAGGCGGCCCTGGTCGAAGGGTTGGAGGTCGTGGGGGCGCCGTCGCTGGCCCGGGTGGCGGAGTTCGCCCGAGGCGCATGGACCCCCGGGCCGCCGCCGGCCGTGCCGGAACCGGTCCCGGAGGAGGCCGGGGTGGACTTCGCGGAGATCCGGGGGCAGGCGGAGGCCCGTCGGGCCCTGGAGATCGCCGCCGCCGGCGGCCACAACGTGCTGATGGTGGGACCGCCCGGCGCCGGCAAGACGATGCTGGCCCGGCGCCTGCCCACGATCCTGCCGGCCATGACCCGGGACGAGGCCCTGGAGGTGACCGGGCTGCACTCGGTGGCCGGCCTCCTGCCGCCGGGGGAGGGCCTGGTCCGGGCCCGCCCGTTCCGCACCCCGCACCACACCGTGTCACCACCCGGGCTCCTCGGCGGAGGCTCCGGTCCCATCCGGCCCGGCGAGGTCTCCGTGGCCCACCACGGCGTGCTGTTCCTCGACGAGGTCAACGAGTTCCGCCGCGACGTCCTCGAGGGCCTGCGACAGCCGCTGGAGGACGGCCGGTTGGTGGTGGTTCGGGCCTCCGGGGTGGTGGACTTCCCATCCCGGTTCACCCTGGTGGCCGCGGCCAACCCGTGCCCCTGTGGGTTCGACGGCGACACCCGCCGCCGGTGCCGGTGCCTCCCCCACCGCGTGGAGCTGTACCGGCAGCGGCTGTCGGGCCCCCTGCTCGATCGGATCGACATCCGCCTGCGGATCCCTCGGCTGTCGCGCTCGGAGCTGCTGGGCTCCGAGCAGGCCGAGTCGTCGGCGGTGATCCGCGAGCGCGTGGAGGCCGCCCGGGAGCGGCAGCGGCGCCGGTTCGGCCCGCGGCCGGTGCGGTGCAACGCCGAGATGTCTGGGGCGGCGGCACGCCGGGCGGCGCACCTCACGTCCGGGGCGGAGTCCATCCTGGCCCGGGCCGTGGAGCGGTACGCCCTGACGGGGCGGGGCTTCGACCGGGCCCTGAAGGTGGCCCGGACGATCGCCGACCTTGACGGCTCCGACGCCACCCACGAGCACCACCTGCTGGAGGCCCTGCGGTTCCGGGGCGAGCATGGACGGGCCGAGGATGCCGGCGTCGCCTGAGGCAGGGACCGCCCCGGCCGGCCCACCGCGGTCCGTGACCGGGCCGATCCGACCGGGGGAGTGGCCACCGGGATTCGTGGGGGGCCGCCGGGATCGCGATGCGCTCCTCGTCCTGTCCCACCTCGAGGGCCTGGCCCCCCGTGACCTCCACGAGCTGGCGTGGCGAGAGGGATCCGCGGGGACCTGCCTGCGGGCCGTGCGACGGGGGGCGGCCGGGAGCCGGTCGGACCGGGAGGCGCCGGGGGCATCGATGTCCGGCGGGTCTCGCAGGCCCTCCGCCGGGCGGGGGCTCGGCTGGCCGTTCCCGGGGACGGGGAGTACCCCGAGCGGCTCCTGGACCTGCCCGACCCGCCCGCGTGCCTGTTCCTGCGGGGCCGGCCTCCCCCCGGGGCCGGGGGCCGGCCGGAGGTTGCCGTGGCGGTGGTGGGGGCCAGGGCCTGCTCGCCCTACGGGCGCGAGGTGGCCGAGGGCATCGGCGCCGGCGTGGCCGCGGCCGGGGTGGCCGTGGTCAGCGGCGCGGCCATCGGGATCGACGGCGCCGCCCACCGGGGGGCCCTGCGGGTCGGAGGGCCCACCGTCGCCGTGCTCGGCTCGGGCATCGACACCGCCTACCCCCAGCGGCATAGGGGGCTCATCGACAGGATCGCCGAGGCCGGCTCGGTCCTCAGCGAGTACCCGCCCGGCGTCAAGCCGGAGCCTCGCCGATTCCCCGCCCGGAACCGGATCGTGGCGGGCCTGGCCAGGGCGGTGGTGGTGGTCGAGGGGGCTCCGGGGAGCGGGTCGCTGATCACCGCGGAGTTCGCCCAGGACCTCGGGAGGGACGTGCTGGCCGTGCCCGGCCCGGTCACCAGTCCCCTATCGCAGGCTCCGCACGAGCTGATCCGGGACGGAGGCACGTTGGTGCGGGGGGCGGAGGACGTCCTGGCCTGGCTCGACCTGTGGGGGCCGCGGGCGGAGGCGGGGGAGCGGCCTCCGGTGCCGGAGGATCTCCTCGGCCGAGGGTCAGGTCCTGGAGGCGGTGGCCGGCGAGCCGGTGACCGTGGACGCCGTGGCCGCCCGGGCGGGGGTGGAGACGTCCGCGGCCCTGAGCGCGCTCATGGCGCTGGAGCTCCGGGGGATCCTGCGGTGCGTGGGCGGCCGCTACGAACGGACCGCGGCGGGGTCGGACCGACGGGACCCGGCAGGAGCCCCCTAGAAGCGGAAGGCATGCCACACGTCGTCGCCCACGTCGCGGAGGCAGGTGGCGAACTCCTGGCGGGGACGTGGAGAGCGGCGGCCGAGCCACCTGCGCCGCCGGGGCCGTCCCCGCCACCCGCCCGCTGAGCGTGTGGCGGCCTCGATCCTGGCCTCTCGCAGCCGGCGCTGGAGGTCCAGGTCGCAGGTCAGGTGGGTGATGGCCGGGCCGATCACCCACCCATCGTCGCACGAAGGCCCGGCTTCGGCTCCCCTCGCTTCGTCACACCAGGCACCGTATGCTACAGGAGCAAACTCTGGCCACAGGAGGGGACGTGGCGGACGGGCCCAGCCGGGCCGACGTCCGGCTCATCGACATCTACCTCGACCACCTGGCCCTGGAGCGGCGGCTGTCGCAGCACACCGTGGCCGCCTACCGGGCCGACCTGCTCGGCCTGGCCACGTTCCTGGGCCGGGGCGGGTCCGACCTGGCCGGGGCCACGTATCCGATCCTGCGGCGATGGCTGGCCCACCTGGCCACCCGTGGGTACGCGCGGTCCACGGTGGCCCGGAAGTCGGCCGCGGTGCGCTCCCTGTACCGCCACCTGGCCGGCCGCGGCCTCGTGGAGGGCAACCCGGCCGCGCTGCTGTTGGCCCCCAAGGTGCCCCGGCTGCTTCCCGCTGTGCTCAAGCCGGGTGAGGCCGCGGTCCTCGTGGAGGCCCCCGCCGGCGGGGACCCCTACGCCCTGCGGGACCGGGCCATCCTGGAGATGCTGTACGCCACCGGCATCCGGGTGGCCGAGCTGTGCCGGCTCGATGTCGACGAGCTGGACCTCGACGGCGGCCGCGTCCGGGTCTTCGGCAAGGGGGGCAAGGAGCGCGAGGTCCCGATGGGCGACCGAGCGGTGGAGGCCCTGGTGGCCTACCTGGCCGAGGCCCGTCCCCAGGTGGCCGCGTCGGCCCGGCAGCCGGACCGGGCGGCGCTGTTCCTCAACCGGCGGGGCAAGCGCATGACCCCGCGCGATACGCGGGCGGTCGTGGAAAAATACCGCAGAGAGGTGCTGGGCGGTCGGCGGGCGAGCCCGCATACGCTGCGTCACTCGTTCGCCACCCACCTCATGGAAGGAGGGGCCGACATCCGGGCCGTGCAGGAGCTGCTGGGCCATGCCAGCCTGGCCAACACCCAGCGCTACACGCACGTCTCCCGCCGCCGCCTGTTCGACGCCTACCGCGGAAGCCACCCGAGGGCGTGATGGAGAGGGCCTCTACCGCCCATCGCCGGGACGCCCCTTCCCCCGAGGCGCTGGCGCTGGCCCAGCTGTGGGAGGAGTTCCGGGGGGGTTCCGCCCCGGCCCGGGAGCGGCTCATCCTCCACTACGCCCCGCTGGTCAAGTATGTGGCCAGCCGGCTGGGGGCCGGCCTGCCGCAGACGGTGGACCAGGCCGACCTGGTGTCCAACGGCATGTTCGGTCTCATGGACGCCCTGGACCGGTTCGACCCGGCGCGACAGGTCAAGTTCGAGACGTTCGCCATCCCCCGCATCCGCGGGGCGATCCTCGACGAGCTGCGGGCCATGGACTGGGTTCCCCGGTCGATCCGATTCAAGGCCAGGGAGCTGGAGAAGGCCACCACGGACCTCGAGTCCAGGCTGCGGCGGCCGCCGACGGATGAGGAGATCGCCGACCACCTGGGGATCACCTCCCCGGAGCTCCACCAGGTCCTCACCCAGATCTCGTTCGTGTCGGTGATGGCCCTGGACGAGGTGAGCGGCAGCGACGAGCACGGCGATTCCCGGACCCTCCTGGACACCCTGGCCGACGCGGCCACGGCCGACCCCACGGAGGCGATCGAGGGCCACGAGATGCGGATGATGCTCACCTCGGCGATCAACGGGCTGTCGGAGAGGGAGAAGCTCGTGGTGACCCTGTACTACTTCGAGGGCCTCACGCTCTCCGAGATCGGCGAGATCCTGGGCGTCACCGAGTCGCGCGTGTGCCAGATCCACACCAAGGCCGTGGGCGGCCTGCGCCGTTCCCTGGTCGAGCAACCCGAAGACTGAACGCTCGGGCCCGCCCGGGCGTGTCAGTACCCCCTGCTAGCGTTCTCCGCCGTGGGAGCCATGATCGTGCCCGCCGTGACGCTGGCCCTGTTGGTCGCCTGTTCGGCCCCCACGGCCTGGGGTCCGGCCGGCCCGGCCCGGCCTCGGGACCCCCCGCTGACGTCGTTCGGAGGCTCGACATCGGCTCCCGAGCCCTCGCCCACGCCCGAGCCCGGCCCGGATCCCGACCCGGGTGCGGAGCCGGAGCCGGACGCCTCGGGGGCGGCGCCCGCCTACGGCACCTACGCCTGGCCCGTGCGGGGGCCGGTCATCCGGTCCTTCGACCCACCGGCCACGCCCTACGGGTCGGGACACCGCGGCATCGACATCGCCACCGCCCTGGGCACTCCCGTCGGCGCCGCTTCGGGTGGGGTGGTGGCCTTCGTCGGGCCCGTCGGGGGAGCGCTCTACGTCTCCGTGGACCACCCCGATGGTGTTCGCACCACGTACTCGTGGCTGGCCGACATCCGGGTGAAGCGGGGTGCCGAGGTGGCCCGGGGGGAGGTCATCGGGACCTCCGGCGCCGGACATCCGGGCGGGGACCGGCCCCATCTGCACTTCGGGGCCCGGGTCGGGCAGACCTACATCGATCCGATGCTGCTGCTCGAGCGGGGGAGCCTGGTGGGCCTGGTCCACCTGGCCCCGCTGGAGTGAGGGGAGGTCGACCTCGCCCGGGCCAGCCTGACCCAGACGTGCCCCCCTAGAATGGGCGGATCGTGCCCGGCCGGACCACCACCCCACGCTCCGTCTTTCGGCGCGCCCGGAGCGCCGCGCTGGCGGTCGCGCTCGGGTGGGCGGTCGTCGCCGGGGCCACGCCCACAGCGGCACAGGAGGGGGATGAGCCCCCGTGGCCGATGGTGGGCCGCGACGCCGCCCACGGCGGCACGTTGCCCGACGGGCCCGCCCCGCCCTACCGGGAGGCGTGGAGGGCCCAGGTGCCGGGGGGTCCCCGCGGCGGCCCCGTCGTGGCCGGGGGGGCCGTCATCGTGGTCGGTGGCTCGAGCGTGGCGGCCCTGGACGCCGCCACCGGTGAGACCCGGTGGCAGGCCGCCAGGTCCGAGGGACCCGCGGGCCCGCCGGCCGTGGCCGGAGACCTGGTGGTCCACGCCTCCGGGCGAGGGGAGCGAGCCTCGATCGTGGCCCGGCGTGTCCAGGATGGCCGGGAGGTGTGGCGGTTCTTCGCCGGCGGTGCTCCGCTGGGAGGGCCCGCGGCCGACGGTAACCGGGTGTTTGTGGGGGTCCGGACGGGGTTCGTCGTGGCCCTGGACGCCGAGAGCGGCGAGGAGGCCTGGCGGTTCCGGACGAAGGGTCGCCTGGAGGGCTCTCCCGCGGTGGCCGACGCCACCGTGATCGCCGTGTCCGAGGACCTCGGTGACGGCAGGGCCACCGTGTACGCCCTCGACGCCCGGTCCGGCAGGCGATCCTGGGCCTTCTCGCCGGAAGGGGTCTCCGTGGGGGTCTCGTCCCCGGCCGTGCTCGGCGAGACCGTGTTCGTGGGGATGGGGGATGGCCAGGTGCACGCGCTCGGCCTGGCGAGCGGTCGGGAGATCTGGAGCCATCGGGCGCTGGCCGCCGGTTTCTCCGCCCAGGCGTTCGCGTCGGGCGCGGTCCCCGCTGCCGGGGACGACGTGGTGATCAGCGACATCGCCACCGTGTACCGGCTCGACCCGGCCACCGGGAACGAGGCGTGGTCGTTCCGGGACCCGCGGTGGGAGCTGCGCCGGGAGGACCTGCTCGTTGCGGCCTCGCCGATCGTCTCCGGGGAGATGGTGCTGATCGGCAACGGCAGTGGCGTGGTCACCGCGATCGACCTCGGATCGGGCGTCGGGGTGTGGAGGCGTGACGTCGGCGATGGCCCGATCGGGCCCATGGCCGCCGACCCCGATCGCGCGTACGTGGTCGTCCAGGGCCCACGGGGCGGGGTCGTGTCCCTGGAGCACGACCCCCAGGGCGCGCTGGTGGTCGAGGAGTCGGCCACCCTGCTCTCCCCCCGGAGGGCCGTGCTGAACTTCGCCGCCGCCCTGGCGCTCGTGGGCGTGGTCATCCTGGGCCTGTTCCGCTACGCCGTGCCGTGGCTGGGACGCCTCAGGGGGCCCGCTCCCGAGGAGCGCCCGTGAGCCGGAAGCGCAAGCGGAAGCGGTCCCGGGCGCGGAAGCCCGCGCCGGCGCGGGCCCGGGCCAACGGGCCCCCGGGGGCCCTCGCCCCGGGGAAGGCCGACCAGGGGACCTCCGGCTCGACGGCGGGGGAGGGCGGGCCCGCTCGCGGCGCGCCCCGGGCCAAGCAGGAGGGTCAGCGCCCCCGGGGCCTGTTCCGGGGCGCGGCGCAGTCGCCGTTCCCACCGTTCGGGGTGTCGCTGGCCAGGGGGCTCGGGGCGGTGGGTTCCTCTCCCCTCATCCTGGCGGTGACGTTCGTCTCCACCATCGCCACCTGGGCGGTGTTCGTGGCCCTGGGGACGGGGCCGACCCTTCGGACCCTGGTCATCCAGATGAGCGTCTCGCCGCTGCACGTGTTCTTCGACGTGGACGCGCTCTTCCAGGCCGCCGGCGGGTCGGTGTTCACCCTCGTGGCCACGATCATCCTGGCCACGGTGCGCGCCGTGTCGTTCGGCCTCCTGCTGCTGCTCATCGTCGGAGCGCTGCGGGGGGAGCGGCCCGACGTCCGCGGGACCCTCCGCCTACTGCCGAGGGTGGGCCTCACCCTGTTCGCCGTGTACGTGGGCGAGGTGGTGCTGGTCCTGACCGCCTCCCAGCTCATCGTGGGGATCCTGGGTCCCTCGTTCAGCATCCTGGTGCCGCTGGTGGCCCTGCACTTCCTGGTGATGGTCCCGGTGGTGGCCGCATTGGAGCACGTGGCCGCCCGCGAGGCGCTTCGCAAGGGGCTGCGGGCGGCCAGGCTGCCCGGTGCCCGCCACATCGGGCTGGTGGTGGGCTATTTCCTGTTCACGCTGTACGCGACCTCCGGAGCTCCGGCTCTCTCACCGGCCACGCCCACGGTCCTGGGGTGGGCCTTCGTCCTGGCGGTCAGCTTCGTGCACGTCGGGGTGCTGGCCGCGTTCGCGTTCCGCTGGCTGGCCGTTCGCGAGGAGGCCGCGATCAACGCCCCTGTACCCACCCGCCAGAGCCGCCGGCAGGCCTCTTCCTAGGGCACCCGCCGGGCTTGCTACACTGAGGCGCCGGCCGATCGTGGCCGAGCACGCACGTTCGGGGACCCGTTCCTCCGGTCCGGCGGCCGAGGGCCGCCGGTGGGGACGGGGAGGAACCGAGCGGAGGAGACGAACCGGAAAGGAGAAGCATGGCCATCACGACCCGCCGCGAGCTGCTCGAAGCCGGCGTCCACTTCGGTCACCAGACCCGCCGCTGGAACCCCAAGATGCGCAGGTACATCTTCGGCGAACGCGGCGGCATCTACGTGGTCGACTTGGAGAAGACCCTCCTCGGGCTGGAGGAGGCGTACGCGTTCGTCCGAGACGTGGCCCGCCGGGGCGACACGGTCCTGTTCGTGGGCACCAAGAAGCAGGCCCAGGACATCGTGCAGGAGCAGGCCTCCCGGGTGGGCATGCCCTACGTCAACACCCGGTGGCTGGGCGGGATGCTCACGAACTTCCAGACGATCTACCAGCGCCTCCGCCGCCTCAGCGAGCTCCGGGAGATGGAGCGGTCGGGCGCCTTCGACTTCCTGCCGAAGAAGGAGGTGTTGCGCCTGCGCCGGGAGAAGGAGAAGCTGGAGCGCAACCTGGGCGGCATCCAGACCATGGAGCGCCTCCCGGGCGCGGTGTTCGTGATCGACACCAAGAAGGAGGAGATCGCGGTCACCGAGGCCAACAAGCTGGGCATCCCGGTGGTGGCCGTGGTGGACACGAACTGCGACCCCGACGAGATCGACTACGTGATCCCCGGCAACGACGACGCGATCCGGGCTGTGGCGCTGGTCACCACGGTCATCGCCGACGCGGTCCAGGAGGGGCAGGCCCGAGCCGGGCGGGACATGGTGGAGCGGGCCGGGGGTGCCACCTTCGAGCCCGACGAGCCGTCTCCCGGCGCCGAGATCGAGGCCGAGGCGGAGCCCGCACCGGAGCCAGAGGTGGAGCCCGAGCCGCCGGCCGGGAAGGCCGAGGGAGAGGCCGCGGGGGAGGCCGAGGAGGCCGCGGGGACCCAGCCGCCTCCCGAGCCGGAGACCGGCACGGAACTTCCGGAAGGGGGCCCCGTGCCCGACCCGGCGCAGGAGGCCCGGGCCACCGAGAGCTGACCGGCCCGTCCTGCCGTCGGATCCCCGGCGTGGTGATCCCGGCGGCACGGGGCGGTGTGGGACAATCGCGGAGAGGACACATGATCACTGCTGAAGAGGTGCGGCGGCTCCGGGAGATGACCGGAGCCGGCATGATGGACTGCAAGCGCGCCCTGGAGGAAGCCGAGGGCGACCTGGCCAGGGCCCAGGAGCTCCTGCGGACCAGGGGCCTGGCGGCCGCGGGCAAGCGAGCGGGGAAGGTGGCCCGCGAGGGTGTGGTGGAGGCGTACATCCACCACAACCGGAGCCTGGGCGTGCTGATCGAGGTCAACTGCGAGACCGACTTCGTGGCCAACACCGAGGAGTTTCGGGCCCTGGCCCGGGACCTGGCGATGCAGGTGGCCGCCGGTGACCCCTGGTGGGTTTCCCGCGAGGACGTCCCCGAGGAGGTCGTGGAGCGGGAGCGCAAGATCTACGAGGCCGGGGCCCGGGAGGAGGGCAAGCCGGACCAGGTGATCCCCAAGATCGTGGAGGGCCGCCTGGAGGCCTTCTACAGGGAGCGCTGCCTGGTCGACCAGCCGTTTTTCAAGGACGAGGATCGAAGGACCGGCGACCTGATCGCCGGGACCGGCGCCAAGGTCGGCGAGAAGGTGGAGGTTCGCCGCTTCGCCCGGTTCGTGCGCGGCGGAGACGGCACCAGGGAGTGATGGGGTGAGCAGCCACCCGGTGGAGGCGGGGAACGCCCGGGGGGCGCTCGCCTACCGGCGGGTGCTGCTGAAGCTCTCCGGTGACGCCTTCGCCCCACCCGAGGGCGACTTCGGGATCTCCGACGACTCGGTGGACCTGCTGGCCCGCCAGCTGGCCGAGATCCTCGAGCTCGGCGTCCAGCCTGCGGTGGTGGTGGGGGGTGGCAACGTCTTCCGGGGCCGCGATGCCCCCGGGATGGACAGGGCCCGGGCCGACTACGTGGGGATGCTGGCCACCGTGATGAACGCCCTGGTCCTCCAGGACGCCCTGGAGCGCGCCGGCGTGGTGACCCGGGTGCAGACGGCGATCGCCATGGCCCAGATCGCCGAGCCCTACATCCCCCGAAAGGCCATGCGGCACCTGGAGAAGGGCCGCATCGTGATCTTCGCGGCCGGCCTGGGACGGCCGTTCTTCTCCACCGACACCACCGCCGCACAGATCGCCCTGGAGATCCACGCCGAGGCGATCCTCAAGGGCACCGGTGTGGACGGGGTCTACGACTCGGACCCCCGCGTGAACCCCGAGGCGGTGAAGTTCTCGGACCTCGAGTACATCGAGGTGCTCAAGCGCGGTCTCCAGGTGATGGACGCCACGGCGATCTCGCTGTGCATGGACAACGGCCTGCCGATCATCGTGTTCAACTTCCGTCGGGAAGGAAACATCCGGCGTGCCCTAATGGGGGAGCCGATCGGGACGCTGGTCCATGCCGGGAGCGGACCATGACGGCGGAGGAGACGCTGCGCGACGCCGAGCACAAGATGAAGCGCGCGGTCGAGCACGCCCGCGAGGAGCTGGCCACGATCCGCACCGGCCGGGCCACCCCGGCCATCCTCAACCGGCTGACCGTCGACTACTACGGCACCCAGACCCCGATGAACCAGCTGGCGTCGTTCTCGGTGCCGGAGCCGCGGCTGCTGGTGATCCAGCCCTACGACAGGAACGCAATGGCCGCCATGGAGAAGGCCATCATGCAGTCGGATCTCGGCCTGACCCCGAACAACGACGGCAACGTGATCCGGCTGTCGTTCCCGCCGCTCACAGAGGAACGGCGGAAGGAGCTGATCCGCCTGGTGAAGGAGCGCGCCGAGGAAGGCCGGGTGGCCGTGCGGAACGTCCGGCGCCATGCGAAGGACGACCTGGAAGGGCTTGAACGGGAACACGCCATCTCCGAAGATGACCTTGCGCGGGCGGAGAAGGAGCTCCAGAAGCGGACCGATGCCCACGTGGCCGAGATCGATGAGCTGGTCGACTACAAGGAGAAGGAACTGATGGAGGTCTAGTGGGCCAGCCGCCGGACGAACGCGAACCCGGGACCGACGAGGACCTGTTCGAGGATCTCGACCAGTTCTTCGCGCCGCTGGAAGGCTCGGACTGGCCCCAGGAGGAGGAACCCGCCGAGCCTCCCCCGGGCCCCCCTTCGGAAGAGGAGCCCGCCGCCAACGAGGAAGAGGTCGATCTCGAGGCCCTGTCGATCGACCTCCCCGAGGAGGAAGAGCTGGTGCCCCGGGCCGAACCGACCGAGGAGCCGGCCGCCCGGGGAGAGCCTGCCGGCCGGGCCGAGGACTCGTACGAGTTCTTCGAGGAAGGGGAGGAGCAGCCGGCGGGCGGAGCCGCCGAAGCGCCGGGCCAGGAGTGGATCGGCGAGGCCACGGCCGAGATGGAGGTCGAGGACTGGGACGCGCTCCGGGAGGCCTCGGCCCGGCCCGAGCCGCAGGCCCCCCCCGGCACGCCCGTCGCGGGTGAGGAGCCCCCGCTGTCGCTCGACGACCTGAAGACCCCCCCGCCGGAGTACGCCGCCCTCCCCGGCCCTCCCGAGGAGCCGGTCCTGGAGGAGGAAGCCACGATCCGTTCGCTCGAGGACCTGGAAGGGATCGAGGAGCCGTCCGAGCCGGCCGGGGAGGAAGGAGCACTCACCTCGCCGGCCGAGGTGGGTGAGGCCGAAGCGCCGCCGCGCGAGTCCGTGGAGGCCGCCGCCGATCACTTCGCCTCGGGGATGCGGGAGTCACCCGAGGAGGTGGAGCGGGAGCTGCTTTCCGACCTCGAACAGCCGGGGGTTGAAACGGTGAAGATCGAGCCGGGCCAGGCCGCGGAGGTGGCTCCGTCGTGGGAGGAGGGCGGGGCCCAGGCCGTGGAGCCGGAGGCTCCCCCGGAGGAGGAGAGGCCGCCCCCTCCGGGGGCTGGCCGACGGAACCTCCCCGCCGCGTTCGTCTCCGGGGTCATCCTGGCCGCCGCGGTCATCGCCCTCCTGGCGATCGGGAAGGGCCCGTTCGCCGTGCTGGCCGTGGTGGTGATCCTCCTCGGCCAGATGGAGTTCTACGCGGTCATGCGGACGCGGGGGCATCGGCCCGCCACCCTGCTCGGCCTGGTGTCGGGAGCGTTCATCGTCTCCGGCGCCTACCTCAGGGGCGAAGGGGCGGTGCTGCTGGGGCTGTTCATCGGGATGGCCGCCACGGTGCTGTGGTACATGGCGGCGCCGCCCGCTCAGCGGAAGGGCGTGCTGACCAGCGCCGGGGTCACCCTGCTCGGCGTGGTGTACGTCCCGTTCATGGCCTCGTTCGCGCTCATGCTCCTCCGGCCGGAGGCGGGCCGGACGATCTTCCTGGCGGTGGTCGGACTGACGATCCTCTACGACATCGCCGCCTTCGGCATCGGGTCGGTGTGGGGCAACCGGCCGCTCGCCCCGACCGTGAGCCCCAGCAAGTCGTGGGAGGGGGCGATCGGCGGCACGTTTGTGGTGCTGCTGGCGGGGATCGCCGTGGTCCCGTCGTTCGAGCCGTTCGCCGCCTCCAGCGCGGTGGGACTGGCCCTGCTGGTGGCGCTGGTCGCTCCGATCGGGGACCTGGTGGAGTCCGCCTTCAAGCGCGATCTCGGCGTCAAGGACATGAGCGGCCTGCTCCCCGGCCACGGGGGCGTGCTGGACCGGATCGATGCGATCCTGTTCACCGCTCCGGCGGCCTTCTACTTCCTGCGGATCTTCCTGTAGGCCGTCTCCGGTAATTCACGTTCCGACCCGGTACCCTGGAGTTGATGCGCCGTTTGGTGATCCTGGGGTGCACCGGGTCGGTTGGGACCCAGGCCCTCGACGTGGTCCGCCGGGCTCGCGACCGCTTGCAGGTGGTGGGCCTGGCCGCCGGGTCCAACCAGGAGCTGCTCGTCGGCCAGGTCCGGGAGTTCATGCCGCCGACCGTGGCGGTCAGCGACGAGCAGGCGGCCGCCGAGCTCCGGTCCGCGCTGGAGGGCTTGCGGGACGTGGAGATCCTGGCCGGCCCCGACGCCGCCGAGCGGCTGGCCCGGGACTCCGATGCAGACATGGTCCTCAACGCCATGGTCGGGGCGGTGGGGCTGGCCCCCACCCTGGCCGCGCTCCAGTCCGGGAAGATGCTGGCCCTGGCCAACAAGGAGAGCCTCATCGTCGGGGGCGAGCTGGTCATGGACCTGGTCAAGGGCGAGCCCGACCGGCTGGTCCCCGTGGACTCCGAGCACGCCGCCCTGGCCCAGTGCCTGCGGGGCGAGCGGCGGGAGGACCTCCGCCGGGTGCTCATCACCGCTTCGGGGGGGCCGTTCCGGGGATGGACCCATGATGAGCTGACCCGCGCCTCGGTGAAGGAGGCCCTGGCCCACCCCACCTGGCAGATGGGACCGAAGATCACGATCGACTCGGCCACGCTCATGAACAAGGGCCTGGAGGTGATCGAGGCCCACTACCTGTTCGGGCTGGAGTACGCCCAGATCGACGTGGTGGTCCACCCCGAGAGCATCGTCCACGGCGTGGCCGAGTACGCCGACGGCAGCATGATGGCCCAGCTCTCCACGCCCGACATGCGCCTGCCGATCCAGCTGGCGCTGGCCTACCCCGATCGCCTGGGAACGGGGGTGGCCCCCCTCGACCTGGCCTCGGTGGGGACCCTCCACTTCGAGCCGGTCGACCGGGAGGCGTTCCCGGCCGTGGACCTGGCCTACCGGGCCGGGTTAGCCGGCGGCACCTATCCCGCCGTGCTGAACGCGGCCAACGAGGTCGCCGTGATGGCGTTCCTGGAGGGCAAGCTGGCCCTCACGGGGATCCCCGAGGTCGTGGCCGGGGTCCTCGACGAGCACGAGCCCGCGTCGGTCGTCTCGGTGGTCAGCCTGGAGCGGGCCGACGGCTGGGCTCGACGCCGGGCCGCCGAGCTCGCCGGCTGATGGCGGGCGCTCCGGCGCGGTGACCGTCTGATGGCGCTCGGGATCGTCCTGTTCGTGGTGGGGATCTTCCTGATGATCCTGGCTCACGAGGCCGGCCACTTCGTGGCCGCCCGGCGCTTCGGCATCAAGGTCGAGGAGTTCTTCGTGGGGTTCGGCCCCCGGCTGTGGTCGTTCCGCCGGGGCGAGACCGAGTACGGCTTCAAGGCCCTCCCGCTGGGAGGCTACGTGCGCATCGCCGGCATGAACCCCTTCCAGGAGCCCGCCCCGGAGGACCGCCCCCGGACGTTCGGGGCCAAGCCCAAGTGGCAGCGGGCGATCGTGCTGGTGGCCGGGGCCGCCACCCACTTCGTGCTGGCCTTCGTCTTCCTGGTCCTGATCTTCGGCGTGATCGGGATCCCCACCCGATTCGCCCCCCAGGTGAGGGCCGTGGAGGAAGAGCTCAACGAGGAGCCCTCCCCGGCCTCGGTGGCCGGCCTCCGGCCCGGTGACGAGGTCCTGTCGGTGGACGGTCGCCAGGTGGACTACGAGGCGTTCCTGCGGTACGTGGACGCGAACGTGGGAGAGGACATCGCGATCGTGGTCGAGCGCGGCGGGGAGCGCGTCTCCCTGGAGGCCACGCCGGTGCTGGCCGAGGTGGAGGGCGAGGAGACCGGCCGGCTGGGGATCGTGGTGGGCGCCGGTGACGTGCTGGCCAGGGCGCGGTCCGGGCCCCTGGAGACGATCGTGAACAGCGGCCGGACGGTGGGGACGCTGGTCGTGGACTCGTTCCGGGCCATGGGGCGAGTGTTCGGCCCGGAGGGGCTGACCCGCATCGGGCAGGCCCTCGGTGGGGACCGTGAGCGAACGGTCGAGGACCCCATCGGCGTGGTCGGTGCGGGGCGGTTCGCGGGACAGGCCGTCGCCGCGGGCCAGCTCGACGTGTTCCTGTCGCTGTTCGCCTTCTTCAACGTGTTCGTGGGGATCCTCAACCTGCTGCCGCTGCCACCGCTCGACGGCGGCCACCTGGCGGTCCTGGGCATCGAGGCCGCCACGCGGCGCCGCATCGACCCCCGCAAGCTCATCCCGATCACCGCGCTGGTGGCCGGATTCCTGATCCTGTTCACGTTCTCCCTGCTGTACCTGGACGTGGTGGCCCCGATCCCCAACCTGTTCCAGTAGGCGGGGCGCTCCCGCAGCGGTGGCCTACACTGGAGTCGTGCTGACCGAGCGCCGCGCCTCACGCAGGATCAGGGTCGGCTGGGTGGAGGTCGGCGGCGACGCGCCCGTGCGGGTGCAGTCGATGACCACCACCAAGACCGCCGACGTCAACGCCACCCTCCAGCAGATGGCCTCGCTGGTGGCGGCCGGCTGCGAGATCGTCCGGGTGGCCGTACCCCACTGGGACGACGCCCGGGCCCTCAGGCAGATCGCCGAGCACGCCACGATCCCGGTGGTGGCGGACATCCACTTCCAGTGGAAGTACGCCATGGCCGCCCTGGAGGGGGGGATCCACGGCCTGCGGATCAACCCCGGCAACATCAAGTACCAGGACAAGGTCCGGCTCATCGCCCGGGAGGCCCAGGCCCGGGGCGTGCCGATCCGCATCGGGGTCAACGCCGGCTCGCTGGAGAAGGACCTCCTGGCCAGGTACGGCCGGCCCAGCGCCGAGGCCCTGGTCGAGTCGGCCCTGAACGAGGTCCGGATCCTGGAGGACGAGGACTTCACCGACATCAAGATCTCGGTGAAGCACTCGAACGCCGCCGAGATGGTCCGGGCCTACCGCATGCTGGCCGAGAAGTGCGACTACCCCCTCCACCTGGGGGTCACCGAGGCCGGCCCCATGCCCTCCGGCGGGGTGAAGTCGGCCGTGGGGATCGGCACCCTGCTGGCCGAGGGGATCGGGGACACCATCCGGGTCTCGCTCACCGACGACCCTGTCGAGGAGGTCAAGGTGGGGAACTGGATCCTGTCCTCCCTGGGCCTGAAGAAGCGGGGCCTGGACCTGGTGGCCTGCCCGTCTTGCGGCCGGGCCGAGGTGGACGTGCTGGGGCTGACCAAGCAGGTGAACGAGGCCCTGGAGCGGGAGGGCATCACCGCCCCGATCCGGGTGGCGGTGATGGGGTGCGTGGTGAACGGCCCCGGGGAGGCCCGGGAGGCCGACCTGGGGATCGCCGCCGGGAAGGGCTACGGGCAGCTCATCGTCCGCGGCGAGGTCCAGGCCAACCGGATCCCCGAGGACCGGTTCGTCGAGGTGCTCGTCGAGGAGGCACGCAGGCTGGCTCGCGAGGCCCAGGCGGACCCACCCGACTAGACCCGCTCGGCTTGCTTCCGGGGGCCGGCCTTTGCCACCATGGCCCTTCCAGACGAGGGGAGGGCCTCATGGCAGACACTGGGTGGGAGCGTCTGGCCGCAGGCACCGGCATCCTGTTCGTGGTCCTGGCGGCGGTCGCGTACTTCCTGGCCCCCCAGCCACCGGCGCCGAACGCGCCGGCGGGGGACATCGCCGGGTACTACACCGGCAATCGGGACGGCCTCCTGATCCAGTCGGTGGTGTTCGCCCTTGGGGGCGCGGCGCTGCTGTGGTTCCTGGGGAGCCTGCGCAGCGCCCTGCGCACGGCCGAGGGTGGCACGGGGCGACTGTCGGCGGTGAGCTTCGGGGCCGGCCTGCTGGTGGTGGCCCTGGCCTACGGGGCGGGGGCGCTGTTCACCGTGGCCGCCCTGTACCTGGCCCCCCAGAGCGGAACCGAGGGCGTGATCGGGTTCACCCACACCCTGGGGAACGTGACGTTCCACATGGCCACGTTCCCGGCCGCCGTGCTGCTGGCGGCCGCCGCCGTGGTCACCCTCCGCGAGGGAGGGCTGCCGTCCTGGCTGGGGTGGCTGGGCGGACTGTTCGGAATTGCGATCCTGGTCCACGGGGCCGCGGGCCTGGCGGTGGACACCGGCTTCCTGGCCATCGGCGACGTGTTCGGCCAGATCTCGTTCTTCGGCTTCCTGGCCTGGATCCTCCTGGCCAGCGGGGTCCTCGTTCAGCGGGCAGGTTCTCCGGCCACCGGGTAGCGGGGCTCCCGTCGTATCGGCCGGGACCGGACGTCAGTCGCCTGTGACTAGTAGGCCTGGGCCCAGGTGGCCTGTTCGGCGGCCTCCCGGCCGCACACGATGCAGGCGCCCTGGGCCGCTCCCGGCTCCAGCGGCAGGAAGCGGATCGTGGCCCTGGTCTCCTCCTTGACCTTGGCCTCGCAGTCGGGGCTGCCGCACCATCCGGTGACCATGAATCCCCCGGGGTCCTCCACCAGGGAGGCCAGCTCGGCCAGGTCCTTCGGGTGGAAGGTGTGGGCATCGCGGAACTCGGTGGCCTGGCGCAGCAGGCCGGCCTGGGCCTCGCCGAGCAGGGCCGCCACGCCGGAGGCCACCTCGCCGAGGGGGACCTCCCGCTTCTCGCCATCCAGGCGGGTGGCCGTGGTCACCCGTCCGGCGTCGAGGTCGCGGGGGCCCACCTCCAGGCGGACGGGGACCCCCCGCAGCTCCCAGTCGTTGAACTTGAATCCCGGCCGGAGGTCCTCCCGGTCGTCGACCTTCACCCGATGGTCCGACAGGTCCTGGGCCAGATTCGCGCAGGCCTCCAGCACCCGGCCCCGCTCGTCGTCGGTCCGGTAGATCGGCACGATCACCACCTGGACCGGGGCCACGGCCGGGGGCAGGCGCAGGCCCCGGTCGTCGCCGTGGGTCATGAGCACGGCCCCCACCGCCCGGGTGGATAGCCCCCACGAGGTGGCGTGGGGGTGCTCCTGGCGGCCCTCCCGCCCCAGGAACGTGACCCCGTAGGCCACCGAGAAGTTCGTCCCCAGGTAGTGGGAGGTGCAGGCCTGCAGGGCCTTGCGGTCCCGCATCATGGCCTCCAGCGTGTAGGTCTCCACGGCCCCGGGGAACCGCTCCGCCTCGCTCTTCCGCCCGGCGTGGGCGGGCACGGCCATGACCTGCTCGTAGGCGTCCAGGTACACCTCGCGGAGGATCCGCAGGGCCTCGGCCCGGGCCTCCTCCTCCGTCTCGTGGGCGGTGTGGCCCTCCTGCCACAGGAACTCGGTGGTCCGCAGGAACACACGGGGGCGGAGCTCCCACCGGACCACGTTGGCCCACTGGTTGTAGAGCAGCGGCAGGTCCCGGTAGGACTGGATCCACCGGGCGTAGGTCGACCAGATGATCGTCTCGGAGGTCGGCCGGATCACCAGGGGCTCCTCCAGCTCCTCGCCGCCGGCGTGGGTGACCACGGCCACCTCGGGGCTGAACCCCTCCACGTGCTCGGCCTCCTTCTCCAAGAGGTGGTAGGGGAAGAACATCGGGAAGTAGAAGTTCTGGTGCCCGGTGGCCTTGATGCGGTCGTCCACGGCTCGCTGGATGGCCTCCCAGATGGCGAAGCCGTACGGCCGGATGACCATGGTGCCCCGGGCCAGGGAGGGCTCGGCCAGCTCGGCCCCCTTGACCACCTCCTGGTACCAGGCGGGGAAATCGTCGTCCTGCTTGGGAAGCGCCATCGCCCCGCGAGGATAACGGACGACGGGCGCGGCGGGCCGGCGCGGGAGGCGGAGTTGACGCCTCCGAAGGACGCCGGTACCGTTCGGCTCGTGGCCGTCAAGGTTCCCGGCGACCTCCGCCGGTTCGCCATGCTGGGGAACGACGTCGAGGCCGTGATCCAGCGGTGCGGCCTGAACACCTTCGACTGCCTGCTGATCGATGTCGATGGCAACTGGACCAGGGCGGTGTTGCCCTCGCAGGAGGCGGCCGAGGAGGCGTGTCGGGAGCTCGGCGTGCGCCTCCACCACGGGTGGGACCCCCGGATGGTCAGGCGGATGAACCGACGCGACCACTGGGGCGAACCCGGCGGCCAGCGCCGCGCCCTCTAGCACCCACCACGGGAAACGACGCCTGCCTGGATGGCCCAGCGATCCACCGCATGATGAGGGCGGAAGAGGGGCGCCGCAGCGACCCACGGGGCCAAGCGGAGCAACGTGATGGATCCGCGATCTCCTGGTGATGCGGCCTGGCTCTCACGTTGCGAGAGCGGCTCGGGCCCCCGTGGTCGTGAAAGGCGCCCCCCCGCCTTGCCCGGCCGTCAGGAACGGACGAGGGGGACTATACTTTCTGTTGGAAACGAGACGTTCACCGTGTGGGCGCGGGCCCACCTTTTTTTTGGGGGCGATGGAGCTGGAGCAGATGGTGGCACCCGCGGTCGAGGCCGCGGGCCTTGAGTTCGTCGACGTCACGTTTCGGCGTGAGTCCGGCCGCAGGATCCTCCGTGTGACCGTGGACCGGGAGGGTGGCGTGGACCTCGACGCCATCGCCGCGGCCAGCGAGCGAGTGTCGCGGCGGCTGGACGTGGAGGGGTTCGGCAGGTACACGCTGGAGGTGTCCTCCCCTGGACTCGAGCGTGACCTCCGGCGACCGGAGGACTTCACCCGTCGAGTGGGGGAGAAGGTCAGGGTCAAGACCGCGGTGCCCGTGGAGGGGTCCCGCTCGCACCTGGGCACGCTCACGGCGGCCGACGAGGCATCGGTCACCGTGGCCACGGAGGCCGGGGAGAGAACGATCGCCCACGGCGACATCACCTCGGCCCGCACGGTCTTCGAGTGGGATAGGAGCAAGAAGTGAGCGCTGAGCTGGTGGACGCGCTCCGCGAGCTGGAGCGCGAGAAGGGGATCTCGTTCGACACCATCCTCCACGGCCTGGAGGAGGCCCTGGCGTCCGCATACAAGTCGTACATGCGCGGGCACACCAGCGAGGAGGAGGAGAACGAGCTCGAGGGGGTCCGGGCGACCCTGGACCCCGAGTCGGGTGAGATCCGCGTCTTCCTTCAGACCCTCGATGAGGAGGGGAACGTGACGTCCGAGGAGCCCCTCGGGGTGTCCGAGGACTTCAAGGGCCGCATCGCCGCGCAGACCGCCAAGCAGGTGATCCTCCAGAAGCTCCGGGACGCCGAGCGGGAGATCACCTACGAGGAGTTCGCCGGGCGCGAGGGCGACGTGGTCACGGGCATCGTGCAGCAGGATTCGCACCGGTACACGTTGCTGGACCTGGGGAAGGTGGAGGCCCTGTTGCCGGTCCAGGAGCAGGTTCCTTCCGAGTCCTACCGCCACGGGGAGCGGCTCAAGGCCTACATCGTCGAGGTCCGCCGCACCAGCAAGGGCCCCCAGATCATCGTGTCGCGAACGCACCCCGAGCTGATCAAGAGGCTGTTCGAGCTGGAGGTGCCCGAGGTGGCCGAGGGCATCGTGGAGATCAAGGCCGTGGCACGTGAGCCCGGACATCGCTCGAAGATCGCCGTCGTGTCCCACGAGCCCGGCGTGGACCCGGTAGGCGCCTGTGTCGGTGCCAAGGGGTCACGCGTCCGGATGGTGGTCAACGAGCTCAAGGGCGAGAAGATCGACGTCGTCGAGTGGTCGGACGACCCGGCCAGGTTCGTGGCCAAGGCCCTGGCCCCGGCGTCGGTCAAGGAGGTCCGGATCCTGGAGGACCAGGACACCGCCGAGGTCATCGTGCCCGACTACCAGCTGTCGCTGGCCATCGGCAAGGAGGGCCAGAACGCCCGGCTCGCGGCCAGGCTGACCGGCTGGCGGATCGACATCCGGAGCGAGAGCCAGATGTCGGAGCAGGCCGCCGCCCGGGCCTCCGCGACCACGGAAGAGCCCGCCGAGGCGCCCCCCACCCCGGAGGAGCCGGCCGAGGCGCCCCCCACCCCGGAGGAGCCCGCCGAAGCACCCTCGGAGGAGCCTGCGGGCCCACCCGACGAGGAGGCCTCGGCCGAGGGCGATCCGGCCGAGGGCGATCCGGGGGAGGTGGCTCCAGGGGAACCCTCTCCGCAGACCCTGGAGGCGGCGCCCCAGCCGGAGGGCGAGGAGGCAGCGCCGGCCTGATGAGCGGGCGGGAGCCGGAGCGCTCCTGCATCGGCTGTCGGAGACGGCGACCGAAGGCAGAGCTGCTCCGCTTGGCCCGGGCCCCGGACGGAGCGGTGAACGTCGATCGCTCGGGGAAGGCTCCGGGACGAGGGGCCTATCTGTGTCGAGATGACCCCTCGTGCCTGCGGCTGGCCACCACGAAGGGCGCCCTGGGGCGCGCGCTGCGCGTGCCCCTGGGACCCGGCGATTTGGCTACCCTAGAGGCAAGCGTGAAGGAGGAGATCGAGGCGCCGTGAGGATCCACGAGCTGGCCAAGGAGCTGGAGACCAAGAGCAGGGATCTCGTCGAGGCTCTGGAACAGATGGGCTACGGCGGGCTGACCGCGTCCTCCAGCGTTCCCGAGGAGGCCGTCCCCCGCCTGCGCGCCTCGGGGGGAAAGGCCACGCCCGGGGGCAAGCCGAAGGTCGTCACCGAGGAGCCGCTCCCGCCGAAGCGACGGCGCCCCGAGCAGGCACCGGAGCCGGCTCGCGGCGAGGGCGGAGGAGTGGCGGCGGCCGAGGCGGAGCCGGTCCCCGCCGCGCCCGAGGCGGAGGCGGAGCCGGAGGCCGCCGCCCCCGCGGAGGCCCCGCCCATCGCGGCGCTCCAGGTGGGCCGGGGCACCACCACGAAGGAGCTGGCCGACAAGCTGGGCGTCCCGGCCACGGATCTCATCAAGAAGATGCTCGAGCTGGGGGAGATGGTGACGATCACCCAGTCCCTGTCGGACGAGGCCATCGGCATGCTCTCCCAGGAGTACGGGCAGACGGTGGAGATCGTCTCCCCGGAGGAGGAGGAGGAAGAGGAGGTCGAGGAGGAGCCCGTCGATCCCGCGGCCCTCCGCCCGCGGCCGCCGGTGGTCACGGTCATGGGCCACGTGGACCACGGCAAGACCCTGCTCCTGGACGCGATCCGCCAGAGCGACGTGGTGTCGGGCGAGGCCGGGGGCATCACCCAGCACATCGGCGCCTACCAGGTCCATCAGGACGGCGACGTGATCACGTTCATCGACACGCCGGGCCACGAGGCGTTCACCGCGATGCGGGCCCGGGGGGCGCAGGTGACGGACATCGCGGTCCTGGTGGTGGCGGCGGACGACGGCGTCATGCCCCAGACTGTGGAGGCCATCGACCACGCCCGGGCCGCGGGGGTGCCGATCGTGGTCGCCGTGAACAAGGTCGACAAGCCCGAGTCCGACCCGATGCGCGTGCGCCAGCAGCTGGCCGATCAGGGCATCCAGACCTCGGAGTGGGGCGGGGACTTCGAGTTCGTGGACGTGTCGGCCAAGACCGGCCAGAACCTCGACAAGCTGCTGGAGACGATCCTGGTGGTGGCCGAGCTTCAGGAGCTCAAGGCCGACCCCGAAGCCCTGCCCCGGGGCGTGGCCATCGAGGCCCACCTCGACAAGGGCCGGGGGCCCGTGGCCACCGTGCTCGTCCAGCGGGGCACGCTCCGGGTGGGCGACGCGATCGTGTGCGGGACCGCGCACGGCAAGGTGCGGGCCATGCTCGACGAGCACGGGCTGCCGGTGGAGGAGGCTCCTCCGGGCCGGCCCGTTCAGGTCCTGGGGTGGTCCCGGGTGCCCGACGCCGGGGACGACCTCCGCGTGGTCCCGGACGAGCGGGAGGCCCGGCGGCTCGCCCAGGAGCGAGAGGCCAAGTTCCGGGCGGCGGAGCTGGTGACCGCTCGGCCCGCGATCAAGCTCGAGGACCTCCTGTCCGCGGCCCGCGAAGGCGAGATCAGCGAGCTCAACGTGGTCCTGAAGGCGGACACGCAGGGATCGGTGGAGGCCCTCACCGAGTCCCTGGAGAAGCTGTCCACGGACGAGGTGGCCGTGCGGATCCTGCGCCGGGGCGTGGGTGCCGTCACGGAGAGCGACGTCACGCTGGCCCAGGCCTCCCAGGCCATCATCGTGGGGTTCAACGTCCGGCCCGACCCCAACGCCCGCGAGCTGGCCGAACGGGAGGGCGTGGACGTCCGGCTGTACCGGGTGATCTACCAGGCCGTGGACGACATCAAGCAGGCGCTGTCGGGCCTCCTGGCGCCGACGGAAGAGGAGGTCGAGCTGGGCCGGGCCGAGGTCCGGCAGACGTTCCGGGTGCCGCGCCTGGGCATGGTGGCCGGGTGCTACGTGACGAAGGGGACCATCACCCGGGGGGCGCGGGCGCGCCTGGTGCGCGATGGAGCGGTGGCCTACGACGGCCGTGTCGGCTCGCTTCGGCGGTTCAAGGACGATGTGCGCGAGGTTGCCGAGGGGTTCGAGTGCGGGATCGGGCTCGAGAACTTCCAGGACGTCAAGGAGGGCGACGTCGTGGAGGCCTTCGAGATCCGGGAGGTGGCTCGGTCCCTGTAGGCGCCGCCGCGCGCCTGCCGGGAACCGGTGACCCGATGATGGTTGCGCTGTCGTCGTTCGACCTGCGGATCCCCGGCTGCACGTCGCTGAAGCAGAAGCGGCACGTGGTGAAGGCGCTCACGGCCACGCTGCGGGGAAAGTTCAACGTGGCCGTGGCCGAGGTGGACCATCACGACCTGTGGCAGCGCACGACGCTGGGGATCTCCGCCGTGGGGGCCCAGGGGTTCCACCTCCGCAAGGTGATGCACGAGGTCGAGCGGTTCGTGTCGGCCCAGGCGGCCGTTGAGCTCATCGATCACCGGATGACCCTCCACTCCCAGGACGACTGACGATGCCCGTGGGGAAGCGGCCGAGCCGGGTTTCCGAGGAGTTCCGGGAGATCCTGGCCGAGGAGATCCCGAAGCTGAAGGACCCTCGCGTGGGCTTCGTCACCGTCACCGGGGTGGACGTCAGCCCCGACCTGCGGCGGGCCGTGGTCTCCTACACCGTGCTGGGGGAGGAAGGGGAACGCAAGAGCACCCGGGCGGGGCTGCGCTCGGCCCGGGGCCATCTCCGGGCGGTGATCGGGGAGCAGGTCCGGCTGAAGTTCCTTCCGGAGCTGGTGTTCGAGGAGGACCACACCCGGGAGCAGGCCGACCGCGTGGACGAGCTGCTGCGCCGGATCGAGGACGACGATGCTGCCGGATAGCGCGTTCGACGATGCCGCCCGGGTCCTGGCCGGGGTGGACGAGGTCGCGCTGGTGTGCCACGTCAACCCCGACGCCGACGCCGTCGGCTCGATGCTGGGGTTGGCGGTCCACCTGGCCGGGCGGGGCGCGAAGGTACGGGCCTCGTGGCCCAACGGTCCCGCCACCGCTCCCCGGTGGGTCGAGGCCCTGCCGGGGCGGGAGCACCTGGTGGAACCGGGCGATCTCCCCAAGCAGCCGAAGGTGCTGGTGACGCTGGACGCCGCCGACGTGCGTCGCCTGGACGGGCTCTCCCACCTGGTCGAGCGGGCCGGGGCGGTGGTGTGCATCGACCACCACCGCACGAACCCCGGGTTCGGCACGGTCAACCTGGTGGATCCGGAGGCGGCCGCCACGGCCGAGCTCGTGTTTCGGCTCATCGAGCGGCTCGGCGGCGATCTCTCGCCGGACACCGCGGCGTGCCTGTACGCCGGCCTGGTGACCGACACCGGACGGTTCCAGTTCGAGGCCACCACCCCGGAGGTGCTCCGGATGGCCGCCCGCCTCCGGGAGCAACCCTTCGATCACGCCCGCCTGGTCCAGTCGCTGTACGAGGACAACTCCCTGGCCTACCTGCGGCTGCTGGGTTCGGTGCTGGCCCGGGCCACCCACGTGCCCGAGGCCAACCTGGTGTGGGGCCACGTCACCCGGGCGGACCTCGAGGCGGCCGGGGTGGAGATCCAGGAGACCGACGACCTGATCGACGTCCTGCGCACCAGCAGGGAGGCCGACGTCACGGCCGTCCTCAAGGAGCAGCGAGAAGGGGGGTTCAAGGTCTCGATGCGCTCCCGCGGGGACACCGACGTGGCCCAGGTCGCCGAGGCCTTCGGCGGCGGCGGGCACCGCCTGGCCGCCGGGTACACGTCGAAGGCCTCGCTCGAGGAGACCGTGACCGGCCTCGTCGATGCCCTGGTGGCGGCCCGGCCCGAGACCGCCCGGCCCTGACCGGCGTGGCCGAGGGGATCCTGCTCGTCGACAAGCCCCGGGGGGTCACCTCGCACGACGTGGTCGACCGGGTCCGGCGGGCCCTGGCGGTGCGGCGGGTGGGGCACGCCGGGACCCTGGACCCGATGGCTTCCGGCCTGCTGGTCCTGGGAGTGGGCCGGGCCACCCGGCTCCTGCGGTTCCTGGGCGACCTCGACAAGACGTACGAGGGTGCCGGCCGCCTGGGGGAAGAGACCGACACCCTCGATGCCGAAGGCACGGTCGTGCGCACCGCGGAGGTGGGGGTATCGGAGGGCGAGCTGCGCGCGGCGATGGCCGGCCTGGTCGGGGAGATCGAACAACGGCCCCCGGCGTACTCGGCGGTGAAGGTGGGCGGCCGCAAGCTGTACGAGGCCGCCCGCCGGGGAGAGGCGGTCGAGGCGCCGGCCAGGACCGTCCACGTCCGCTCGTTCGACCTCCTGGCGAGGGACGGCCGGGACTTCGAGTTCCGGGCGGTGGTCTCCGGCGGGACCTACGTCCGGTCGCTGGTGGCCGAGGTCGGTGTCCGGCTGGGCTGCGGCGCCCACCTCATCCGGCTGGTCCGCACGGCGATCGGCGGCTTCACCTTGAGCGAGGCCGTCTCCCTCGATGATCCGGGCCGGCCGCTGCCACCCGAGCGCGCCGTGGCCCATCTCCCCTCGTACGCGGTGGGGGTCGAGGAGGCCGCCGCGGCCAGGCACGGCCGGTGCCTGGCCCCGGCCGGGATCGAGGGCCCATACGCGCTGGTGGATCCGGACGCCCGGCTGATCGGGGTGTGGCGCGACACCGGGACGAAGTCCTGCCCCGAGGTCGTCCTGGCCGGCTGAGGCGATCGATCCTTCGTCTCAGGCCCAGGCGAGCCCGTGGATCTCGATGCCCGGATACGAGGTGCCGACGATGTACCACTCCGAGACATGGGAGGGCACGAACGTGAGCTGGGTGCCGGCCAGCGATCCCTCCGCCGCCCTGCCATCGGTGGCCCAGACCGAACCGGTCTCCTCGTCCATCGGCCCCCGGGGCCCGCTGCGGAAGGTCAGGACCCGCCCTCCGGGCGCCCGAGAGTAGGCCACGACTCCGTAGCTCCCCTCGGCCGCGTGGTGGAGGATCACGATCGGCACGCCCCCGACCTCGTCGTTCATCACGCCCTGCCCCTCGAACGCGGACAACGGGTAGGCCCTGGAAGCCTTGCCCCCGCGCACCAGAAGCACGAGCGTGTTGTGCGGAAGCCGCTCGTCCCAGTGAAGGATGCTGGCCCGCATCTGGCCGCCCACCCGGGGGCTCCCGATGGTCTCCGCGCTCCCGTGTCCGGTTCGGCTCCCGAGCTCCCCCACCAGCACGTCGGAGTGCGGGTGCAGCTCCCGCCACGCCGCCCACTCCATCTGCCACAACGGCATCAGCGACAGGGCGGCTCCCTTCAGGGGGCCGGCCAGCGCCGTGCCGAGGACCGGGGACCATATCGAGTCCGTCTGGTGGTCATCCATGGTGAGGGTCCCGTTGTAGACGTGGCGCAGCGTGAACGTCAGGAGGCGCCCATTCACCACGGGATCGAAGGCCAGGCCACTGCTGCACACCTCGCAGAGCACGATCGTGACCGGGCGCCCGCCCACGACGTCGTTGGCGATGTGATGGTCGTCCAGGATCCACCAGGGGTAGGCGCGGGCCACCCCGTTCACTGCCACCCCCAGGACCAGGTCGTCGTCTCGCATTTGGTACGCATCGGCGGCCGGGACGGTCGGGGGGCGCATCAGCGGCTAGCAGTGCTCGCGCAACTTGGGATCGAGGCCCAATACCCGGCCCCGCTCGCTCCTCCGGAACAGCCGAGTCAACCCCAGCTGCTGGAAGATCCACCGGCGGTTCAGGAAGGCTTCCCGGGGCCTCAGGATGACCTCGCCCAGGGCCCTCCGCATCCTACGCAGGTACCTCCTGCCCCGACCGGCCCTCGCCCGTCCATCTCCTTGTGGCACTGTCAGAAGATACGACGGGAAGGCCCCGAAGGTTCGGAGTTTCCAAGCGGTCTCACCGGTTGGCCGCTAGGCTCCGTTCGTGGCCAGGATCCTGATCACGGCCCGGGCCGTGTACGCGGGGGATCCGCCCCGTCCGGGCCCCACCGCGGTCCTGGTCGAGGACGACCGCATCGCCTGGGTCGGCGACGACCCCGAGGCCCGGCCGCCCGGGCGCCTGTACCGGCGGGTCGACCTGGGCCAGGCCGTGGTGGTCCCCGGCTTCGTCGATGCCCACTTCCACCTGGCCACGGTGGTGGCCATGTCGCCGGCGGTGGACCTGCGGGACGTCCGCTCGGCACGGGCGGTGGTCGGGCGGATGGCCCGGGCCGCCGCCCGGGCCCCCGAGGGATCCTGGGTGGTGGGCTGGGGCTTCCGGGAGCTCCTGGGCGGCACCGGGCGGTGGCTGACCCGGCAGGACCTCGATGCGGCCGTGCCCGACCGGCCCTCGCTGGTGATCCACGGCTCCTTCCACTCGGGGGTGGCCAACTCGGCCGCGCTGGCGGCCGTGGGGTTCGGCCGGGCCACCCCTCGGTGGCCGGGCGGCGAGCTGGAGCGAGACGCCCGCGGCCGGCCGAACGGCCGGCTGTGGGAGCGGGCGTTCGGGGTGGTCGAGCACGCCGCCCACCGCTCCACGCTGGAGGCCCTGGGGACGGGGTGGGCCGAGCGGGCCGGCGCGGTCGCTGGCGACCTCCTCTCCCAGGGCATCACCCACATCGCCGATGCGTTGCTGACGCCGCCGGAGATCGAGCGGGCCTCGGACGCGGACCTCCCCCTCGGGGTCACCGCCATGCCGGTCAGCGAGCGGGGATGGTACGCCTCGCCGGGGGCGGTGCTCGAAGGCCCGAGGACGGACGAGGGCGACGAGCGGTTCCGGATCGGCCACCTCAAGCTGGTGGCCGATGGCGGGGAGCGCTGCGCGATGCGGGTGCCGTACCGGGCGGCCGTTCGCGCCGCCGGCGTGGCCGGGGCCGGAGGCACCACGCCCCTCCAGGCCTGGCGGATGCTGCGCCCCCGTCTCGGACCGGCATCGGTGCGCACCGGCACGCTCCACTACGGGCCGGGGGAGCTGGCCGAGACCGTGCGCCGGGCCCGGCGGGCCGGATTCGCGGTGGCCGTCCACGCCCTGGGGAACGAGGCGATCGAACAGGCCCTCAGCGCCCTGGAGCGAGGGGGCCCGGAGGGGGCCAGGATCGAGCACGCCATGTTCGCCACGCCGGGCCACGCCGAGCACATGGCCCGGCTGGGAGTCACGGCGGTGATCCAGCCCGGGCACCTGTGGTCCTACGGCAGCCTGGTGGCGGATGCGGGCATCGCGCGGTTCCTCCCGCCCGTGCCGGCCCGCACG
The DNA here is from genome assembly GCA_050692985.1 of Actinomycetota bacterium. Lineage (GTDB taxonomy): Bacteria > Actinomycetota > UBA4738 > UBA4738 > CALAEC01 > JBOGVZ01. The sequence continues at coordinate 10,949 of JBOGVZ010000040.1, read as the reverse complement.
CTGATCGATGCGGGCGTACAGGTCGCGCTGTCGAGCGACGCGCCCACGGCCGTGTGGGAGCCGCTTCGGATCCTTCGGGTGGCTGTGGAGCGCAGGACCGAGGAGGGGAAGCCCCTGGCGCCGGGGCAGGCCATCACAAGGGGAGAGGCCCTGCGGGCGGCCACCGTGGCGGGGGCCGAGGCGGCGGGTGTGGGCGGCCGGAAGGGGGTCATATCCCCCGGCCGGCAGGCCGACCTGGCGGTCCTGTCGGCCGACCCCTTCGACCCCAGGACCACGGTCCTCCAGACCTGGGTGGCCGGGAAGCGGGTGTGGGGAGCGGCCGGGGCGACGTGAAGCGGCCGGGGATCGGTGGTAGGGTTACGACCCTCCTGGGGAAAGGATCGGGATTGTCGCTACGAGCCGTTTCAGCCGCTGTCGCCGGGGTCCTGGCCATCGCCGCCTCCGGCCCGCCCCCTACCGCCGGGGCCGGGCCTCCGAACGACCGAGAGCCACGGGTCCGGGCCGCTTCCCGCCACGACACGTCGCCGCCGCTGCGGGTCCTGGCCCGCCGGGCTCCCGCCCCGACCGCCCCCCGGTACGAACGGCCACCGCTGCGCCGGGAGCCCCCCGCCGGGGCCGCCGCCGCCCCGTCCGGGGAGCCGTCCTCCTCCCAGGCCCGGTCGGGCAGTCCCTCGATCCCGGATCCCACCCTGACGTTCGAGGGCGTCAGCAACGAGGACAACGAGCTGCTGGGCGAGGGCCTGCCCATCCCGCCCGACACCGTCGGGGACGTGGGCCCCAACCACTACGTCCAGATGACGAACGTGGTCACCGAGATCTTCGACAAGCAGGGGGCCACGGTCTTCGGGCCCGTCACCAACAACACGTTCTGGGCCGGTCTCGGCGGCCTGTGCGAGACCACGAACCAGGGCGACCCGATCGTTCGGTACGACCCGCTGGCCGACCGGTGGGTGGTGAGCCAGTTCGCCTTCAACGTGAACCTCAGCGGGAATCCGATCGCTCCCTTCCACCAGTGCGTGGCGGTGTCGGCCACGGCCGACCCGACCGGCCAGTACCACCGCTACGACTTCTTCTGGAGCAACACCGAGTTCAACGACTACCCCAAGCTGGGGGTGTGGCCCGACGCCTACTACCTGTCGGTGAACGAGTTCGACCTGAACGGCGACTACAACAGCGCCTCGGTGGCGGCCCTGGATCGGGACGCCATGCTGAACGGGGACCCCGCCAGTCTGATCGAGTTCGACCTGTCGGGGATCAGCCCGAACTCGTTCACGCTGCTCCCCTCCGACGTGGACGGGCCGGCGCCGCCGGCCGGGTCCCCGAACTACCTGGTCGAGCTGCGGGACCCGGTGTTCTTCCCGCCGCCGGTGGGCCTCAACGTGTGGAGGTTCCACGTGGACTTCGCCACCCCGGCCAACTCCACGCTGACCGGCCCCACCGCCCGGTCGACCACCTCCTACGACATCCTGTTCGGCTGCGGCGGCCAGGGATTCGGTCCGTGCATCCCGCAACCCAACACCGGCCGCCGGCTGGACCAGCTGGCCGACCGGCTCATGCATCGGAACGCCTATCGCAACCTCGGCACCCACGAGTCCCTGGTGCTGAGCCATACGGTCGACGTCATGAACAACGGGGCCGGTGGCCCCAGCCGGGCGGGCGTGCGCTGGTACGAGCTGCGGAACCCCGCCGGGAACCCTCCGACGTTGTTCCAAGAGGGCACCCATGCCCCCGGCGGCTTGTCCCGGTGGATGCCGTCCGTGGCCATGAACGGTGACGGGAGCATCGGCATCGGCTACTCGAGCTCCGGAGGGAGCGCCTTTCCATCGATCCGCTACGCGGGGCGCGCCGCCACGGATGGGGTGGGGCAGCTGGCGCAGGGGGAGGCCACGCTGTTCGCGGGGAGCGGCTCGCAGACCGATAACTCCGGACGGTGGGGCGACTACAGCGCGATGAGCGTGGACCCGGTGGACGATGCGACCTTCTGGTACACGAACGAGTACTACCCGGTGACGTCCCCGCGCGGCTGGCAGACCCGGATCGGCGCGTTCGAGATCCCGGTGGCCCCGCCCCCGAACTGCTTCGGACAGCCGGCCACGATCGTGGGGACCTCCGTCGCGGAGACCATCACGGGCACGGCCGGCCCCGACGTCATCGTGGCGAAGGGAGGGGCGGACACGATCAAGGGGCTCGGCGGCAAGGACCTCATCTGCGCCGGCGGCGGAAAGGATGATGTCAACGGAGGTGCCGGGGCCGACCGGATCAAGGGCCAGGGCGGCAACGACACGATCGCCGGCGGCGGAGGCAAGGATGTCCTGCTGGGCAACGTCGGGAAGGACGTCCTGAAGGGCGGGGGTGGCGACGACACGCTCAGGGGCCAGGGCGGCCAGGACCTTCTCAAGGGTGGCGCCGGCGACGACCTTCTCAACGGCGGCCCCGGGATCGACACGTGCAAGGGCGGCCCCGGCAAGGACACCCTGATCAGCTGCGAGAAGTAGCCGCCGCGGGGGAGCCCCCGGCCTACAATCGCCGCGGATGACGGCTGAGCCTGACCGGGCCAAGCGGACCCTGTGGGTCGGGATCCTGGTCTACCGGTGGGCGGCGCTGGCGTGGATGGCGGTGCTGGCCCTTGCCGCAGGAGAGCCCCACCACCGCCCCGAGCTGGTGTGGGCTTCGATCGGTGCGGCGGCGGTCTGGTCGGCCTGGCTGACGGTCTCCGGCACGCAGCACCAGGCGGTTGCCAGATGGTTCGACCTGGCGCTGGCGGCAGGCCTCCTGCTGATCTCCGGGCTGGTCGTGGGGCCGGAGCGGATCGGCGACCGTCCGTTCTTCGCTGCCGCGTACCCGATCACCGCCGCCCTGGTGTGGGGGGCGGCCCATGGACCGGCGGGGGGGCTCCTCTCGGGGGTGGTCCTCGGCGCGGCCTACGTGCTGGCCCGGCCACTCAACGGGGTGCCGCTCGATGCGCTCCCCGGTGGCGAGGTCCAGGGCGTGGCCAACGGGGCCATCAACTACCTGCTGGCCGGTGGTGCCGTCGGTGTGGTGTCCCGGCTCCTGGACCGCTCCGCGGCAGAGGTCCGCTCGGCCACGGAAGAGGCCATGGCCGCCCGGGAGCGAGCCGCCCGGCTGGCGGAGCGCGAATCCCTGGCCCGGACGATCCACGACTCGGTCCTCCAGGCGCTGGCGCTGATCCACAAGCGAGGGCGCGAGCTGGCGGGGCGTGAAGCGGTCCGGCCGGCGGAGGTGGAGGAGCTGGCCGCCGTGGCCGGAGAGCAGGAGCGGGAGCTGCGGGCCCTGATCCTCAGGGAGCCGGAGGAGGCTCCCTCGGGGACGGCCTCGCTCCGGGACGTGCTGGAGGCCGAGGCCCGCGCGGTCGGCGGGCTTCCCGTGGTGGTCGCGGCCGTCGGGCCGATCTGGCTTCCCGCCGAACGGGTGCGGGAAGCGGCGGCGGCGGTTCGCCAGGCGCTCGACAACGTGGTGGAGCACGCCGGCGCCTCGAACGCCGTGGTGCATGCCGACACCGAGGACGGCTGGGTGGTCGTGTCGGTCCGGGACGACGGCGCGGGCTTCGACTACGACGAGGATCGGCTGCGGGCGGACGGCAAGGTGGGGGTGCTGCGGAGCATGAAGGGCAGGATCGAGGACCTGGGCGGGACGATGCGGGTGGACTCCTCTCTGGGGGCCGGCACCGAGGTGGAGTTCCGCATCCCGGCGGCGGAGGGCGGATGACCGACCCCATCCGGGTGCTGGTGGTCGACGACCACCCCGTGTGGCGGGACGGCGTTCGCGCGGACCTGGAGCGCGAGGGGGTGGCCCAGGTGGTGGGGGAGGCCTCGGACGGCGGCGAGGCCATCGAGCTGGCCCGGACCGAGATGCCGGAGGTGGTGGTCATGGACCTCAAGCTGCCCACCGTGGGCGGGGCCGAGGCCACCCGGCGGATCGTCGAGGAGTCGCCCCACGTTCGGGTGCTGGTCCTGTCCGCGTCCGGGGAGGAGGCCGACGTCCTGGAGGCCGTCAAGGCCGGGGCCCGCGGCTACCTGCTCAAGAGCTCCACGTCCGAGGAGGTGGTGGACGCGGTCCGCCGGGTCCACGCCGGTGAGCCGGTGTTCACGCCGTCGCTGGCCGGACTGGTCCTCGACGAGTTCCGGCGTCTGGCGGCGAAGGACCCCGACGAGCCGTCGCTCACCCCTCGGGAGAACGAGGTGCTGAAGCTCGTGGCCAAGGGCTACACGTACCGCGAGATCGCCGAGCGGCTGTTCATCAGCCACAAGACCGTGCAGAACCACGTGCAGAACATCCTCACCAAGCTCCAGCTCCGGCGGCGCTACGAGCTGATGCGCTACGCGATCCACAAGGGCCTGGACCGCGCCCCCGAGTAGCTTCCGAAGGTACCCAGGCCGAGATGGGGCCCTTCCCCACCCGAATTGGGCGCTTCTCCGTCTACCGCGGGTGTCGCCCGGTCTCCATCATCGGCGGTGGAGGTGATCCGATGGACGCGGAGCGGAACCACGTTCGGAACCTGGAGCTGCGGGTCGAGTCCCTGGAGCATGACGTGGCCCTGCTGCGGCGGGCCGTGCCCGGCGGCGCACCCCCGGCACCCCCGGCACCCCCGGCACCCGTCCCGCCTCCCTCCCAACCGGTGCGGGTGCCGCTCCCACCGCCTCCCCACCGACGGGCCGACCCCGAGCGCGAGGCAGCCGTGGTGGGGACGTGGTTCGCCCGGGCCGGGGCGGTCGCCGTCCTGTTGGGCGCCGCGTTCGGGTTCGCGTACGCGGTGGAGCGGGGGCTGATCGGCCCGGCGGCCCGGGTGGCCATCGGCCTCGCCTCGGGGGTGGCGTTCATCGTCGCTGGGGAGCGGGCGGTCCGGCACCGGTGGCCTCGGCTGGGCCAGGCTCTGGCCGGTGGAGGCGTGGGCCTGCTGTACCTGTCGCTGTGGGCCGCGTTCGCCCGCTACGGCCTGCTTTCCGCGGTGCCCATGTTCGCGCTGCTGACCGGCGTCGCCATCGCCGGTGTCGTGCTGGCGCTGCGCCACGACTCCGAGGTGCTGGCGGTCCTGGCCCTCGGGGGCGGGTTCCTGAACCCCTACGTCACCGGCATCGACCGGATGACCGCCGCGCTGTTCGGCTACGTCCTCCTGCTGGACCTGGGGGTGGTGGCGCTGGTGGCCCGACGGCGGTGGGTGGGGCTCGAGGCCTCGGCGGTGGTGGCCACCTGGAGCGTGGTCCTGCTGGGGATCGATGCCGGCCGGACCGCGGTCGTGCAGGGGTTCGCCACGGTGTTCTTCCTCGTCTTCGCCGCTCGGGCGATGGTCGCCGGCATCGCCCCCCGCCGGGCGGAGGGCGGGGCCGACGTCTCGCTCGATGTGTGGCTCCTGACGCTCAACTCGATGGCGTACTTCGGGGTGGGCATGCTCGTGCTCGACGGGGTGCGAGGGGAGTTCTCGGTGGCCCTGGGGATCGCCCATCTCGCCGCCGGCCTGTTGGCCCGGGACCGCGCCGCCGATGACCGGCCCCTGTGGCTGACCCTCCTCGGCCTGGGGACGCTGTTCCTCACGGTGGCCGTGCCGATCGAGCTCGATGGGCCCATCGTGGCCATCGTGTGGGCCGTCGAGGGCGTGATCCTGGTGTGGCTGGGACGGGCCACCGGCATGGTGGCCGCTCGCGTCTCCGGGCTGGCCGTGGTGGCCCTGTCGCTGCTCGCCTCGGTCGCGGTGGAGTTCGCCTTCGGCGCGGGCTACCGCCCGGACCGGTTGCTCCTGTCCGTCGAGTCACTGACGCTGGCCATCCAGGTCGCCGCTCTCGGCGTCACCGCCTGGCTCCTGGCCCACGCCGCGGGCACCGACCCGGAAGCCGCGACGGCGCTCGCCGTGGGGGCGAACGTCCTCGCCCTGCTGTGGCTCAGCTTCGAGGCCGCCGCGGCCTTCGGTCACCCCAGCAGCGTCGTGGACGTGGAGGGATACCGGACCCTCCAGTTCACCTACTCGGCGATCTGGGCGTTGTACGCCGCGGCGGTGCTGGCGGCGGGCATCGTGTGGCGGGTCCGGTGGGCCCGGCTCCTGGCCGTGGCGCTGTTCGCGGTCGTGGCGGCCAAGCTCGTGGTAGCCGACCTGTGGCTGCTCCAGCCCCTGCACCGCATGGTGGGCTTCACCGGCCTGGGTCTCCTCCTCCTGCTGGGCTCGCTCCTGTACCACCGGTTCCGCGACGTGGTGGTGACCGGCCGATGAGGAGCGATACCGGCGAGGCCTGGGAGCGGACCCCGCGAGAGCTGCTGTCTCCGCGGGAACCGGTGCCGCCGGCACGGTGGGCGCGGGTCGTCGCCGGCGTGGCCGGAGGCCTCGTGGGCGCCGTCGTTGCCTCTTCGCTGACGCTCGTGGACGACCCCTTCCTGGGAGTGACCCCGCAGGTCGTGGTGATCGCGCCGGTCGGCGCGATGGTCGGAGCTCCGCTCGCGGTGGCCATCACCCTGGACCTCCAGCGCTGGCGTCACCGCCGGCGAGCCGACCGGGCGACGGGCCGATGAGGCCGGGTGCTGACTGGAGCCGCAAGCCGCTCGACTGGCTCCCCCCGGAAGGTAGGCCCCAGCGCGTGCGAACGATGCTCGCCGGGCTGGCCATGGGGGCCGCCGCCGCCGTCGCGGCCTGGCCCCTCCTGTGGCTGACCGTCGGGGCCCCGGAGATAGCGTTTGGCCTCCCAGCCACGGCGCTCCTGTTCCTGGCGCTGTCCGGAGGTGGCGCCGGAGCGCTCGTCGGGTACGTGCTCAGGCGAGACGCGCAGCGCCGCGGCGAGGTTCGCTTGTGGTCGTCCCGCAGGGCCGTGATCCTGGCTGCCGGGGTGCTCGGGTTCCCGCTCGGTGGCTGGGGTGGCGGTTCCATCGGCGCGGCCCTGTGTCATTCCTGCGGGTTCGACGTGTTCGAGTGGGTGGGGGTCGGGATCTTCTTCGGAATCCCGACCGGTGCCGGGATCGGCGTCACCCTGGCCCATCTGGCTCTCCGCCTCATCTCCGAGCGACGCGATTGAGTGTTTCCCCGGCTCGGCCGGAAGGCTCTTCCGAGACCTCCAGGCCGGGTATCTCTTTGTCAGCATCGCGCTGCCGGAGATCGGGTCCTGCCCGAGGATTCACGGAGAACCGATACCGAAGCATGCTTCCGCTCGTTCCTGCGCCTGGAACTGGGACTTTTGGGTCGTCGCCTGGGCCTCGGTATGCGGATTCAATCACCGCTCGGATCGCCGTGCGACGTTCCAACAGTGGGGACGCCGGCAAGGGGCTCTGACCGCCGTGGCGCATCCGGTACGCTCGGCGGGATGGAGGTCGTCCAGGGGACATCGTCCCTGCCTGTGGAAGGTGAGTCCGCGCTCACCATCGGGTTCTTCGACGGGGTGCACCGCGGGCACCAGGCGGTCATCGGGCGGGTGGTTCAGGTGGCCCGGGACCGGGGCCTCCGGGCCGTGGCGGTCACCTTCGATCGCCACCCCCTGGAGACCCTGTCACCGGGCAAGGTCCCCAAGCTCCTGACCACCCTGCGGCGCAAGGCCGCGCTGATCGAGGCCCTCGGGGCGGACGTGCTGTTCGTCCTGGAGTTCACCGACGAGGTGTCCCGGTGGACACCCGAGGGGTTCGTCGACCGGGTCCTCAGCGGCGGCCTGGGCGCCCGCCACGTGGCGGTGGGGACCAACTTCACCTTCGGGCACAAGGCCGCGGGGAACTTCGACGTGCTGACCGAACTGGGTGTGGCCCGCGGGTTCACCGTGGAGGCCATGTCCCTGTTCAAGGTGGATGGCCGCCCGGTTTCCTCCACCTCGGTCCGCGAGGCCCTGGCGGAAGGGGACCTCGACTGGCCCAAGCGGGCCCTGGGCCGGCGGTACCTGGTGGAGGGGACCGTGGTCCCCGGGGCCGGGCGGGGCCGGGGGCTGGGTTTCCCCACCGTGAACCTGCGCACTCCCGACGCCCTGCTGCTCCCCGGCCGGGGCGTCTACGCCGGCCGGGCCCTGTTCGACGGGCAGGTCTTCACCGCGGCGATCAACATCGGCGTGAACCCCACCTTCGGCCGCGAGCCCCTCCACCTCGAGGCCCACCTCCTGGACTTCGAGGGGGACCTCAGGGGGAGGGTGCTGGGGGTCGAGTTCTGGGCCCGGCTCCGCGACGAGCTGGTGTTCGATTCGGCGGAGGCGCTGGCGGCCAGGATCGAGGAGGACGTGCAGGAGACCCGCCGCCTGGTCGACTCGGGGGCGGCCTGACCTGGTGTGATACCCTGGCCGCTCATGGCAGTGACCAAGGACGACAAGCAGAAGCTCATCACCGACTACCGGACGGCCGACGTGGATACAGGTTCCCCAGAGGTCCAGGTGGCGCTCCTGTCGAAGCGGATCGACGAGCTCACCGAGCACCTCAAGACCCACAAGGAGGACCATCACTCCCGTCGCGGCCTGCTCCAGATGGTGGGTCGGCGCCGGCGACTGCTCGACTACCTCAGGCGTGAGGACGTGGAGCGGTACCGGACGCTGATCCAACGCCTAGGCCTTCGCCGGTAGGGAGGAGGCGCCCCGAACCCGACCACTCGACCGTCAACAGAAGGAGCGGGCGAGCGCGAGGTCAGTTATCAGTAGCGGACCCCGGACCAACCTCCGAGGCCCACCACTGAGAACTGGCTTCCACCCCCGCCCCTTGCGAACCGCAAGGAGGTACCCATGGGACGCACCACACTGACCCGTACGATCGGGGGATCCGAGATCACGCTCGAGACCGGGAAGCTGGCCATGCTGGCCGGCGGCTCGGTGGTTGTGACGATCGGCGAGACCCAGGTCCTGGCCGCGTGCACCAGCGGCCCGCCCCGGGAAGGGATCGACTTCTTCCCCCTCACCGTGGACGTCGAGGAGCGCATGTACGCCGCCGGCAAGATCCCCGGCGGGTTCTTCCGCCGCGAGGGCCGTCCCAGCGAGACCGCCATCCTCACGGCCAGGCTCATCGACCGCCCGCTGCGGCCCACCTTCCGTAAGGGTTTCCGCCAGGAGGTCCATGTGGTCTGCACCGTGCTGTCGGCCGACCAGGCCAACCCCTACGACATCCCCGGGATCAATGGCGCCGGCCTGGCCGTCACCCTGGCCGGGCTGCCCTTCGAGGGCCCCGTTGCCTCGGTCCGGGTGGCCCTCATCAACGGGCGGTGGAAGGTCAACCCCACCTACCAGGACGCCGATCTGTCCACGTTCGACATGGTCGTGGCCGCACGCCGCAACGACGCGGGGGGCGTCGACATCCTCATGGTGGAGGCCGAGGCCCCCGAGCTGGCCGTCGACCACATCGCCGAGGGAGGGACCGCTCCCACCGAGGAGGTGGTGACCGAGGGGCTCGAGGAGGCCAAGCGGGCCATCGGCGAGATCCTGGACCTCATGCAGGAGTTCATCGACACGGTGGGGGTGACGGAGCGCGAGTTCCCCATGGAGGAGGACTTCGAGGCCGAGGTCCGGCAGGCCGTGGACGCCTTCGCCGCCGGCCGCATCGAGGAGGGGCTGCGGATCGCCGACAAGACCGAACGGAGCACCACGCTCGATGCGCTCAAGGACGAGCTGTCCGCCCACCTGGCCGGGGTGTGGGACGAGGAGGCCTACGCGGCCCGCGTCCAGCAGGTGTCGAAGTACTTCAAGGCCCTCCAGAAGGACGTGATGCGCCGCCGGGTGGTCCAGGATGGCGTCCGCATCGACGGCCGGGGCACCGAGGAGATCCGGCCGATCTCCAGCGAGGTCGGGCTGATCCCCAAGGCCCACGGCTCGGCGCTGTTCCAGCGGGGCGAGACCCAGGTCCTCAACGTCACCACGCTGGGCATGCTGCGGATGACCCAGATGATCGACACCCTCGACCCCGAGGAGTCGAAGCGCTACATCCACCATTACAACTTCCCGCCCTACTCCACCGGGGAGACCGGGTTCATGCGTGGCCCCAAGCGCCGGGAGATCGGACACGGGGCCCTGGCCGAGCGGGCCCTGGTGCCGGTGATCCCCCGGGAGGATGAGTTCCCCTACGCGCTGCGGCTGGTGTCCGACGTGCTGATGTCGAACGGCTCCACCTCCATGGCCAGCGTGTGCGCCTCCACGCTGTCGCTGATGGACGCCGGGGTGCCGATCAAGGCCCCGGTGGCGGGGATCGCCATGGGTCTCATCGCCGAGGCCGGCGAGTTCGTCACGCTGACCGACATCCTGGGCGCCGAGGACGCCCTGGGCGACATGGACTTCAAGGTCGCCGGGACCCGCGACCTGATCACGGCGCTCCAGCTCGACACCAAGGTGACCGGGCTGCCCATCGAGGTGCTGTCGGGGGCGCTCAAGCAGGCTCGCGAGGCCCGCCTGTTCATCCTGGACCGGATGCTGGAGACGCTTCCCGGCCCTCGCGAGGCCCTGTCCGACAAGGCGCCGCGGGTCGTGATGAAGCAGATCCCGGTGGACAAGATCGGTGAGGTGATCGGGCCCAAGGGCAAGCGGATCAACGAGATCATCGCCCTCACCGGCGCGGACATCGACATCGAGGACGACGGCCGGGTGTTCATCGGCTCGAAGGAGGCCGAGGGCGCCGACAAGGCCGTGCAGATGATCGAGGAGATCCTCAACCCGCGGATGCCCCAGCTCGGTGAGGTGTTCGATGGACGGGTGGTCAAGACCACCACGTTCGGCGCGTTCGTGAACCTGACCCCCGGGAAGGACGGGCTGCTGCACATCTCGAAGATCGGCCGGGGGCGGCGGGTGTCTGCCGTGGAGGACGTCCTGAACGTCGGCGACGAGGTCAAGGTCGTGGTCCGCGAGGTCGACAAGATGGGCCGCATCAGCCTCGACGCGGTGTGGGACGACGAGGAGGCCCCGGACACCGGCCCGGCTCCCACCACGGAGGGCGGTCCCGCTCCTACCGCGGAGGGCGGAGCGCGCGACGGCGAGCGGCCCGCCGGCCGCGGCGAGCGGCCAGAGCGCCGC
>JBOGVZ010000039.1:0-24227 GCA_050692985.1 Actinomycetota bacterium | reverse complement strand
CGTGTGGGTGCGGGCTCGTGAACCGGATCCGACGAAGTCCCTCGACCCCGTTCACGACGCGGAGCAGATCGGCGAACAGCGGCCTGCGGGGTGAGGCCGGACCGGTACGGTCGCGGCCGGACGTGTTGACGTTCTGCCCGAGGAGCGTGACCTCGACGACGCCCCGGCGCGCGAGGCCCTGCACCTCCGCGAGGACATCGCCGATCGGGCGCGACAGCTGCGGCCCCCGAACGAGCGGCACGATGCAGAACGTGCACGAGTTGTCGCAGCCGACCGCGATCGACACCCACGCGTGGTGCGCCACCTCCCGGAGCGCGGGCAGGGCGCTCGGGAAGACCTCGGTCACCTCGCTCACGTCCATCTGCGGGCCCTCGGTCTCGGCGCGGTGCAGGAGGTCGAGGAGGCCCGGGAGCGCATGGGTCCCGACGACGACGTCGACCCACGGCGCCCGCTGCTGGATCGTCCCGCCGTCCTTCTGCGCGAGGCATCCGGCGACGACGATCCGCATCCGCGGGTTCCGCACCTTCAGCGGACGGAGGTGCCCGAGGTTCCCGTAGAGACGATTGTCCGCGTTCTCGCGGACCGCGCAGGTGTTGAACACGACGACCGAGGCGTCCGCGGCCTCCTCGGTCGGCACGTAACCGTCGGCGGTGAGGAGCCCGGCGATCCGCTCGGAGTCGTGCTCGTTCATCTGACACCCGAAGGTGCGGATCAGATATCGCCGTTCCACGTCTCCAGACTACCGGTCTGCGGGGGCCGGGCCGGGTCTCATTTCGCGTACTCCACCGCGCGGGACTCCCGGATCACCGTGATCCGGATCTGGCCGGGGTACTGGAGCTCTTCCTCGACCTGCTTGGCGATGTCCCGGGCCATGACCTGGGCGGTGAGGTCGTCGACCTCCTCGGGCTTCACCATCACCCGCACCTCCCGCCCGGCCTGCATGGCGAAGGTCTTGCTGACCCCCGGATAGGACTCGCAGATCTCCTCGAGCCGCTCCAGCCGCTTCACGTACTGCTCGATCGACTCGCGCCGGGCCCCGGGCCGGCTGCCGGAGATGGCGTCGGCGGTCTGGGCCAGGACGGCCTCGACCGTGCGCTGCTCCACCTCGCCGTGGTGGGACTCGATCGCGTGCACCACCTCCGGCGGCTCCTTGAGGCGGCGGGCCAGCTCGGCCCCGATGAGGGCGTGGGAACCCTCGACCTCGTGGGTCAGGGCCTTGCCGATGTCGTGCATGAGGGCGCCACGCTGCACCAGCGTGGGGTCGATCCCCAGCTCCGAGGCCATCACCCCGGCGATGTGGGCCGACTCGACCAGGTGCTTCAGGACGTTCTGTCCGTACGACGTACGGAACTGGAGCCGTCCCAGCACCCGGATCATCTCGGGGTGGATCTCGGTGATCCCCACCTCGTTCACCGCCCACTCCCCCGCCCGGCGGACCTGCTCCTCCACCTCCTTCTGCGAGCGGCCGTGCATCTCCTCGATCCGGGCCGGGTGGATCCGGCCGTCCTGCACCAGCTTGTCCAGGGTCATCCGGGCCACCTCGCGGCGGACGGGGTCGAACGAGGACAGCACCACGGCCTCCGGGGTGTCGTCGATGATGAGGTTCACCCCGGTGACCGCCTCGAAGGCCCGGATGTTGCGGCCCTCCCTGCCGATGATCCGGCCCTTGAGGTCGTCCGAGGGGAGGGTGAACACGGACACGGTGGACTCGGCCGTCTGTTCGGAGGCCACCCGCTGGATGGCGATCGTGATGATCTTCCGGGCCCGCTCCTCGCCTTCCTCCCGGGCCCGCTGCTCGATCTCACGGACCCGGCCCATGGCCTCTCGCTTGGCGTCGTCCACGAGCTGGGCGAGCAGGGCGTCCTTGGCCTCCTGGGCGGTCATGCGAGCCACCCGCTCGAGCTCCGCGCGGTGCTGGCCCACGGCGCGGGCCAGCTCCTCCCGCGCCTGGTCAAGCTGACGGTCCTTGGTGGCCACGGCCCGCTCTGCTCGCTGGAGCTCGCCGCCCCGGGCGTCGAGCTGCTCCTCCCGCTTGGCCAGCCGGGTCTCCCGGCGGCGGGCCTCCTCGCGGCGCTGGCGGATGTCTCCCTCCGCCTCCCGCCGCATGCCGGCGATCTCTTCCTTGACCTCCACGAGCGCCTTGTGGACGGTCTGCTCGGCCTCCCGTTCGGCCTCGGAGACGAGCTTGCGAGCCCTGGTCTCGGCGGCGGCCAGGCGGCGCCCGGCGAACAGCCTGCGAAGGGCGAATCCGATCCCCAGGCCGACCAGGAGCGCCGCGGTTGCGGCGATTGCGACGGTCATCGTTCCTCCCAACTCCGATCGGGCCAGGTCGTGCCGACCCGCCCGGGGCTTGGAGACGAGGAACGACGTGTGCGTGAACTCGGGACCGCTACGGCCCCGCCGGACACCTCGCTGTCGGTGATGTTCCTGCGGTCGTCAGGTTCGCTGGGTTTGTCGTCGTCCTCGTCCCCGGCTCCGTAGTTCGGTTACGGCTCTCTTGTTCACAATGTAGGCCGTCGGACCCGCGAACGCAACAGTCTCAGCGCGACAGCCGGTCCAGGATGGGAGCCAGCAGGGTCCCGAAGACCGTGAGGATGGCCATGACCCCCCGTCCGCTCACACGTCGATCTTGGGCCCTCCGAGGTGACCTGCCCAGAGGGGAACGGCCTCATTCGGGCGGGCCAAGGTACCCAGATCCTCCTGGGGGCTTCCGGCAGGCGGCTCAGGCCCGGCGGGCGTTCCCGGCCTCGACCGCGGCCCGGCAGGCCAGGAGCTGGACGAACGTCAGGGCCTCGTCGGGGTCGGCGAAGGGCCGGCCCAGGCTGGCCATGACCGTGGCCAGCGCGGAGACCGTCACCCCCCGGCAGAACACGTCCATCTCGTCCTGGGTGAACGGCCCCAGGCCGACGAGGACCTCCCGGAACAGGTCCTCGACCATCTCCCGCCGGGGCTCGTCGGCGGCCAGGCGCCACCGCTCGGCCAGGTCACGGAGGTAGCGCTCGCTGGGGCGCTTCACCGCTCGATCACCCGCCGGGCCACGGTATAGGCGGTGCCGGCGTCGTAGCCCCGGCGCCGGAGGAAGCCGACCAGCCGCCGGAAGGCCACGCCGGGCTCCAGCGACGACAGCCGTCCCAAGCGGGTGCGGGCCAGCTCTTCGGCCCGAGCCTCCTCGTCTCCGGTGGCCCCCTCGTCCACGGCCCGTTCGGCGTCCTCGGTGGGGATGCCGGCCCGGCGGAGGGCCCCCACCGCCGCCCGCCGGCCGGCCAGCTTCCGGCCGACCTGGTGGGCAACCACCTCACGGGCGAACCGCTCGTCGTCCACGAGGCCCACCGACTCCAGATCCTCGATGGCCGCGGCCACCTCGGCGTCCTCGTAGCCCGCCCGGAGGAGGCGACGGCGGATCTCCTCGCTGCTGCGGGACCGGGCCGTCAGCAGGCGGAGCGCCCGGTCCTTGACCGGCGTGCGCGGACGTTCCGCCTGCCTCACCTCCTACCCGGTCGTGGCCTTGGTCGGCTCCTGGGCCTTCTCCGCTGCGGGCTTCTCCGCGGCGGCGGGAACGTTCCCGACATCGATCGGCTCGTCCTCGCCGAACGAGGTCAGCCCGACGGCCTCGCGGATCCTGCGCTCGATCTCCCGGGCCATGTCCTTGTGCTCGATCAGGAACTGCCGGGCGTTCTCCCGGCCCTGCCCGAGCTGCTCTCCCTCGTAGGTGAACCACGCCCCGCTCTTGCGGATGATCTCGACGTCCACCCCCACGTCGAGGAGGCTGCCCTCCTTGGAGATGCCCTTGCCGTAGATGATGTCGAACTCGGCCTGGCGGAACGGCGGGGCCAGCTTGTTCTTGACCACCTTGGCCCGGACCCGCGAGCCGACCACCTCGGTGCCGTCCTTGAGGTTGTCGACCTTCCGGACCTCCATCCGCACGGTGGAGTAGAACTTCAGCGCCCGTCCTCCAGGCTGCGTCTCGGTGGGTCCGAAGACCACGCCGATCTTCTCCCGGAGCTGGTTGATGAACATCGCGGTGGTGTCGAAGCGGGACAGCGAGCCGGCCAGCTTGCGCATGGCCTGGGACATCAGGCGGGCCTGGAGGCCCATGTGGGAGTCGCCCATCTCGCCCTCGATCTCCGCCCTGGGGACCAGCGCGGCCACCGAGTCGATCACCAGCAGGTCGATGGCCCCGGAGCGGACCAGCATGTCGGCGATCTCCAGGGCCTGCTCGCCGGAGTCGGGCTGGGACACCAGCAGCTCGTCGATGTTCACCCCGAGCGTGCGGGCGTAGGTGGGGTCCAGGGCGTGCTCAGCGTCGATGAACGCGGTGATGCCGCCCTTGGCCTGGGCCTCGGCGATCACGTGGAGGCACACGGTGGTCTTGCCGGATCCCTCGGGCCCGTAGACCTCGACGATCCGGCCGCGGGGGATGCCACCGATGCCCAGGGCGACGTCGATCGCCAGGGAGCCGGTGGGGGTCACGGCGGTGCCCTGGCCCGCGGGATGCTCGCCCAGCCGCATGACCGCGCCCTTCCCGTGCTGCTTCTCGATCTGCTGGAGCGCCATGTCCAGCATGCGTTCTCGTTCCACCCTGGGGACCTCCTCGTGTGGCGTCGCCGCCACCCTAGCCAGAGCCTGTGACAAAACTTACACCCCTGTCATTCTCGTTCGCAAGATGGCCCGACGCTACTCGAACACCTGTTCGGTGTCAACCACCCGGGGAGTTGACCCCGGTGACCGCCGCCCGAATGATGACCCCAAAGGAGGGAGCCCACGGACACCAGGACGCCCCCGCCGCACGCGCCCGCCGCCATCAACATCCGCACGGGGTGCCTGGGAGGCGTGCTGATCGTCGGGCTGCTGATCGCCGTGGTTCTGGGGGTCGTGGCCGGCGTCGGGGCCCTGGTCGATGCCATGCGGGAGAGCGAGGCGATCCGCCGGCTCCGGGTCCCGCTCATCGTCGCGGCGGCGGCCGGCGTGGCCCTGTGGCTGGGGGCGGTGGCCACGGTGCGGATCCGTCGCCAGCCGCTCACCCCCCGGGCCGGGCCGGCCACCGCCGAGCTCCGACCCGAGCCGCCGGCCGTGGCCAACATGCTGGTGAACGACTTCCGGGTGACCCGCGACGCGCTCCCGGCCACCCTCCTCGACCTGGCGGCCCGGCGGATCGTGGAGATCGATGGTTCGGGCGGCTCCTACGAGGTCCGCCTTCGCCGGGCCGAGCCCGAGGGGCTGACCCCCTACGAGGCCCGGGTCCACGGGCTGCTCGGCGGGAAGGTGGTGGCGGGGGTGGTCCCCGCGGAGGCCCTGACCACCGGCCCCACCGAACCCGCCCGCTCGTGGTGGCGCGGGTTCCGGGGTGAGGTGGTGGCCGACGCCAAGGCGAGGGGACTGTCCGAGGACCTGTGGAACGGGGGCGTCCTCAGGCTGCTGGGGATCCTGGCCGTGGTCCCCGCCGCGCTGGTGGCCCTGGCCTCGCTGCACGAGGCGCCCGGCATCGTGTTCTTCGTCGCGGCCGTAACGGGGCTGTCGGCGGCGAAGGGAGGGGGCCGCCAGCGGCACACCGAGGCCGGGCTGCGGGCAGTGGCGGGCTGGCTCGGCGCGCGCCGCTACCTCCGTGATGGGGCGTTCGCCGATCTCCCCCCCACCGCCGTGGCGGTGTGGGAGCGCTATCTCTCCTACGCGGCAGCGCTGGGGGTGGCGGCCGGGGCGGTCCGGCCCCTGCCGATGGGCGCGGACGACGACCGGCGGGCCTGGACCGCGGCCTCGGGCCAGTGGCGGCAGGTGCGGGTCCGCTACCCGCGGCTGTTGCCGCCTGGGTGGGGCATGAACCCGTGGGCGGCGGCGGTGGTCGGCGTGGCGCTCGTGGGGATGGCTTCGCTGTTCCTGAGCGTCACCCTGCGCCTGGGGTGGACCGACCCGGAGCTGGGGCCGTTCCGGCTCCTGGGGTTGCTGTTCGTGGGCATCCCGCTCCTGTTCGCCGTGGGAGGCGTGGTCATGTTCGTGCTGGCCATCGGGGACCTGCGCGCCCCCCGCGAGATGACCGGGCTGGTGCTCCGGCGACGGACCTTCAAGGGCGGGGAGAACAACAAGCCCCGGCACTACCTGGCGCTGGACGACGGCTCCTCCGCGGTGATCCGGGCGTGGCGCCTCAGGCCCCAGGTCTACCGCACGCCGGGGGTGGCCGAGTACCGCCCGGCCACCGCCTCGGTCACCCCGAACCTCGGCTACGTCCGCTGGGTCCGCCCCGCCGAGCGGCCCGGCGACGCGCCAGGGCCTGGTCGTCGATCTCGTCCCTGAGCGCGCCCAGCACCTCCACCTCGATGAGGTCCTTGGGCCGACCGGCGGCCCGCTTCATGCGGATGAGATCGTCGATGGAGGCCACCCGCACGGTGAATCCCGCCCCGAGGTCCATGTCGTCGGCGGCCCGGTCGAGCTCCTCGAATCCCCCGGGGATCCCCGACGGCGTCCCCAGGATGTCCAGAGCGCCGGCCTCCGTATCGAACGTGAAGTGGTCTCCCGCCCGAAGCGTGTTCACATCGAGCACGAAGGGAACCGATGCTGGCGCTCCGCGCAACGAGGCGTCGAGCGCTCGCAGGGCGGCGGCCAGCCGATCCAGATTCTCATCGTCTCGCGCGTAGCAGACATCGGTGTCTTGCGTTAACGAAGGCGAACCTCGGAGTTGCGCCGCGTACCCTCCGATGACCACGAACCGCACGCGGTGCTTGACCAGCACCTCGAGGGCATCAACCGGTTCGTACGGAACGCTTCCTGACACGACGGAGGACCTCCATGTTCGTGCGGTTCGCCCGGGTCGCCGCTCGGGCCCTCGCGTCGGGGCTGAGGCCCAGGAGTTTGCGCGCGACGGTGCGGTCGAGGCCCCGGCCGGGACGGGGCACCGACTCCAGCCCCTCGCCGCAGGCTTCCAGCAGGCGGTCGAAGGTATCCACGCGGGGCACCACCGCCCCCGACTCGATCCGGGCGATGCGCGACTGCGGGACGCCGGCCCGCGCGGCCAGCTCCCGCTGGGTCAGCCCGGCCCTGCGCCGGGCCTGGCGGAGCACCCTGGCTGGATCCATCTCGGCCTCATGATACCAGATAAAGCATCACAGGTCCGCTGCCCGCTCTGGAGGCTTTGACCGGACGGGCGCCGCCCGTGACACTGGGCCCGTGAGGCTGCGGGAGATGACCGAGGCCCGGTCCATCGCCATCGTGGGGGCCTCGGAGCGCAACGAGCTGGCCCGGATCACCATCGACAACCTGACGAGGCTCGGCTTCTCCGGCAGCGTGGTGGGCATCCACCCATCCGCCAAGCCGGTGGATGGCATCGAGACCTTCGCTTCCTACGACGACGCCGGGGGGCCCGTGGACCTGGCGGTGCTGGCCGTGGGCGCCCCCCGCGTGGTCGAGGCGCTCCGGACGGCGGCCGCGGCGGGCGTGCCGGGGGCGATCGTCCCCGGCTCCGGCGCGAACGAGGGCGGCCGGGCCATCTGGGACGACCTCCGGCGGGCCGTCGAGGACACCGGCATCGCGGTGGTCGGCCCCAACTGCATGGGGTTCGCCTCGCTCCACCAGCGGGTGGTGCCCTACGTGGGGACGCTCGACCCCGACCTCCAGGCCGGGACGGTCGGGCTCGTGTCCCAGTCCGGCTCGGTGTGCGAGCTGTTCACCACGATGCCGTGGCGTGTGGGCCTGTCGCATGTGGTCTCGGTGGGCAACGAGGCCTCCGTCGACCTGACCGAGGCGCTGGCGTTCCTGGTGGACGACCCCGGCACCGGGTCCATCGGGCTGTTCATCGAGGGGGTCCGCCGCCCCGACGCGTTCCGCGAGGCCCTGCGGCGGGCCGCCGAGGCCGGCAAGCCGGTGGTGGCCCTCAAGGTGGGGCGGTCGGAGCTGTCCCGGGCCGGGACGGTGTCGCACACCGGGGCCCTGGCCGGGGACGCCCGGGTCTTCTCCGCCGTCCTCCGCGCCGAAGGTGCCACCGAGATCGCCGACCTCGACGAGCTCCAGGTGACGCTGGAGCTGCTCGGCAAGGGCCTGCGCCGCCCCCCCGGCCGGGTGGTGTTCGTCGGCGACTCCGGGGGCCAGGCCAACCTGTTCGCCGACCTGGCCGCCGCACGGGGGGTGGAGCTGCCCGCGCTCGGGCGGGAGACCTGCCGCGCGCTCGGCGAGCGGTTCCCCTCGCTCGACCCGTGCGCCAATCCCCTGGACCTGTGGGCGCTCGGCGACCCCGAGGACAGCTACCGCGACGGGGTGAGGCTCGTGGTGGAGCGCGAGCCGCACCTGGTCGTGTTCGGCGTGGACAAGTTCCTGGCCCGGACCGAGTCCGAGCTGGCCTTCGTCCGGGCCGGGCTTCGCGGCGTGGACCGGCCGGGGGCGGCGGTGCTGATGGCGTTCGGCGGCTCGGAAACAGCCGACCCGGAGGTCCTGCGCGGATGCTGGGAGCGGGGCATCCCGGTGACCCGTGGGGCCGACCGGACCCTGGCGGCCCTGGCGGCCATGGCCGCGTGGCGGCGAGGCCGCGACCGGCCGGCCGACGACGGCGCGGGGCCCACGGTCGACGACGACGCCGTCCGGGCGGCGTTCCGGGCCACCACCGAGTGGACGGAACACTCGGCCAAGGAGGTGGTGGCGGCCGCCGGGATCCCGGTCACGCGGGAACGGGAGGCCGCCGACCCCACCGCCGCCGTGGCCGCAGCGCGGGAGGTGGGCTTCCCGGTGGTGGTGAAGATGGCCGGCGAGGGCGTGGCCCACAAGACCGAGGCCGGCGGGGTGCGGCTCGGACTGGCCTCGGAGGAAGACGTGGCCGCCGCCGCCGAGGAGCTGCTCGCCCTGGGGCCCCGGGTGCTGGTGGCCGAGCACCGCCGGGCCGACCTGGAGGTCATCGCCGGCGCCTTCGTGGACGAGCAGTTCGGGCCGTGCGGCCTGCTGGGACTGGGAGGGGCGTGGACGGAGGCGCTGGGCCAGGCGGTGGTCATCGCGGGACCGGCCACGGCGGCGTCCGTGCAGGAGGCCCTGGAAGGCGCGGCCTGGGGCCGGCTGCTGCTCCGCGGAACCCGGGGGCGGCGATTCCCGGCGGGCCGGGTCATCGACGCCCTCCTGCGGCTGATGGCCGTGACGGCGGCCTGCCCGGTGAGCGAGATCGAGATCAACCCGTTGCTGTGCGTGGGCGACGACGTGGTGGCGGTCGACGCCCTGGTGGTGCCACGAGAGGAGGGAGCGCCATGAGCGAGGAGTGGGTGACCCTGCGGATGCGGATGGGGTCGGAGGACGCGCACTACGGCGGCGACCTGGTGGCCGGGGCCACGATGATGAAGATCTTCGGCGACCTGGCCACCGAGATCACCATCCGCCACGACGGCGACGAGGGCCTGCTGGCCGGGTACGAGTCGGTGGTGTTCACCGCGCCGGTCCACGCCGGCGACTTCATCGAGGCCCGGGGCCGGATCACCCGGGTGGGCCGGCGGTCCAGGACGTGTGAGTTCGAGGCCCGCAAGGTCATCGCCGCCGAGCCCGGGAAGCCGGACGCCGAGCTGCTGACCGAGCCCATCGTGGTGGCCCGGGCCCTCGGCACCACGGTGGTCCCGGAGGACAAGGCCGCCCTCGCCTAGCCCCCGAACGGGAACGTCTGGAGGGGCTCGTACCGGACCCCTTTCGGGGAGAGGTGGCTGCGGTACAGCACCAGGTGGTCCACGGTGAACGGCGGAGCGTCCGGGACCGTCGAGGCGAGGTCCTCCACGTGCTCGCGAGCCGGCACCGGCGGGTTGAACCGGGCCACGGTGAGGTGGGCGGTGAACGCCCGCTTCTCCGGCGGGAACTCCTCGGGGAGCCGCTGCTGGAGGTTCTCGGCCAGGGCCGTGAGCAACCGGTCGGGATCGTCGAGGCCCACCCACAGCACCCGGGCCCGGGTGGGGCCGGGGAACACCCCCATCCCGGTGAGCCCCACGGTGATCGGCGAGGTGGCCTTGGCCGCGTCCCGGCAGGCCTCCTCCACGGCCGCGACCAGCCGCGGATAGGTCCGCCCCAGGAACTTCATCGTGACGTGCCGATTCTCCGGCCGGACCCACCGGCCGGTCGAGAAACGCTCGCGCCAGGGCCCGATGGCCTCCTCCACCGCTTCCATCGCCCGGGGCGGGAGGTCCACGGCCACGAACAGCCGCAGGGCCTCGGCGCCGGGGCGCCGGGAGCGGTCCCGGGCCATCAGCCGTGCTCGCCGAGCAGGTGGCGTCGCAGCAGGTCGAGCGCGGCCTGCTCGGCCCACCGACGGACTTGCTCGCGGCCGCCGGGGGCCCGGAACGTCCGGGCCTCCGTGGCACCGTCCGCCGCCAGGGCCACCCACACCGTGCCGGGAGGCTGGCCCTCCAGCGCGTCGGGACCGGCCACGCCGGTGGTGGACAGGGCCACGTCCGCACCGAACACCTTCCGGGCGCCCTGGGCCATGGCCACCGCGCACTCCTCGCTCACGGTTCCGGGGCCGTCGATGATCTCCTGGGGGACGCCCAGCACCTCCCGCTTGGCGTCGGGCGAGTAGCACACCGCCGAGCCCTTGAAGTACGTGGACGCCCTGGGCACCGAGGTGATCCGGGCACCCAGCTCCCCGCCGGTCAGCGACTCGGCACAGGCGATCGAGGCCCCCCGTTCCTCGACCAGCCGGCCCACCACCGCTTCGAGCTGCTCCTCGTCCGCCCCGAACACCGCCTCCCCGAGCCGCTCCCGGACCTCCCGCTCCACCGGGGCGATGAGGGCCTCCGCCTCCTCGGGGGTCCCGGCCTTGGCGGTGAGGCGGACACGGACCTCGCCGGCCGAGGCCAGGAACGCCACGGTGGGGTTCGTGTGGCTCTCGAACAGGTCCCGGAGGAGCTCCCCCACCCGGGCCTCGGGGATGCCGGTGGTGCGCAGCACCCGGGAGCGGATCGTCACCCGCCCCACCAGCTCGACGAGCTCCGGGACGATCACCCCCTCCAGCATCTCGCGCATCTCGGCCGGGACCCCCGGGACCACGTACAGCCTGCCGCCCTCGGCCTCGAGCGCCAGCCCCGGGGCCGTCCCCCGCTCGGGCAGGATGTACCGCGCCCCTTCCGGCACGTCGGCCTGGACCAGGTTCGACTCGGGCATCTCCCGCCCGAGCGCCCGGAACTTCTCCCGCAGGAACTCCTCGATCTCGTGCCGGCGCACCAGGCGGAGGCCCAGGGCCCGGGCCACCCCCTGGCGGGTGACGTCGTCGCCGGTGGGACCCAGGCCGCCGGTGGCGATCGCCACGTCCGAGCGCGAGATCGCCAGGCGGAACGCCTCGGCGATCCGCCCCACGTTGTCCCCCACCACCTGGTGATGGAGGACGTCCACACCGATCTCCGCCAGGCGCCGGGAGATGTGCTGGGCGTTCGTGTTGGCGATCTGGCCGAGCAGGATCTCCGTGCCGATCCCGACGACCTCGGCCCTCATCTCGCCGGCGCCGTCCGGGCGGCCTTGATCAGGTAGTCCAGGCCCGACCACACCGTGAGGGCCACCGCCACCACCAGCACCCCGAACCGCGCGCCGCGAGCGGTGGGACCCAGGTCCGGGAGCAGGTACAGGACGATGACGAGCATCTGGGCGGCCGTCTTCCACTTCCCCCACCACGAGGCCGGCATGGAACGGCCATGGGTACCCAGCCACGCCCGCAGCAGGGACACCGCCAGCTCCCGGGCCACGATGACCGCCGCGGCCCACACCGGGAACCGGTCGATGACGGTGAGGGTCACGATCGGAGCGGCCACCAGGACCTTGTCCGCCAGCGGATCGAGCCACTGGCCCAGGCGGGTGGTGGTCGAGTACCGGCGGGCCAGGTACCCGTCCAGCCCGTCGGTGGCCGCCGCCAGGACGAACAGGCCGGCGGCCAGGTATCCGGCGAGGCCCGAGCGGGACAGGATCAGCACGACGAGGACCGGGGCCAGCAGGATCCGGGCGACCGAGATGATGTTCGGCCAGCCGAGCCCCAGGGGGCTTACGGCGATGCGGGAGGGCTCGGCGATGGGTACCCCCGGAAGTCCGTGGGTTCGTAGGTCTCCTGGAAGGGACGGCCGCGCACACCGGGCGTCCCCTGGTCGACGCCGTTGACCCGGACCTCCACCTGGCCGCCCCGCGAGAGGTGGAGGACGATCTGCTCGTCGGCCTGGAACGACTGGGATTCCCCCCGCTTGAAGTGGGCGACGATGGCCGGATCATCGTCGGGGATGACCTCGACGTTGACCGGGCCGATCGCCACCAGATCCACGGTCACGGGCCTGTTCGCCACCGGTGACGGCGGCACGGACACGCCGGCCGTCTCGGGCACCGACGCCGAGCGGTTGAACAGCCCGATCCCGGCGGCCGCCGCCAGGGCGATGGCCGCGGCCGCGGCGGCCAGGAGCCACGACGGCCGCCGGTATCCGCCCGTGAGCACCACGACCTCGCTGGGGGCCACGCCGGGGGACCTTTCCACCGGCGCCGGGGGCGGCGCGGAGCGCCGGTTGGCCCGCTCGTACACGGAGATCACCTTGTCCGGGCTCAGCCCCAGATACCTGGCGTAGGAGCGCAGGAACCCCCGGACGTAGACGTCGCCGGCCAGGGCCCCCCAGTCCTCCCGCTCGAGGGCATCGAGGTAGTCGGTCCGCACCCTGGTGTCCCGGCTCGCGTCCTCAAGGCTCTTGCCCTGCTGGAGGCGAGCCCGCCTGAGGGCCCGGCCGATCCCGGTCTCCGTTCGTTGCGCCGCCATGGGAAACGGCCCGGGCGCCGTGGCCCGGGCGTGGCCCCCATCGTACGCGGCCCCGCGCCGCTTCGGCCATCGGGCCAAGATGCCCTAAGCGGAATGGGGCGCTGGAGCGTCGTACAGATGGGCCCGTGAACGAGGAGAGGATCGAGGGGTTCGATCGGCTGTGCCGGGACGAGTACGCCCGGATCGTCCGCACGGCGTACCTCATCACGGGCGACCGGGAGGAAGCGATGGACCTGGCCCAGGAGGCGTTCGGCAGGGCATTCGCCCGGTGGAAGGTGGTGTCGCAGCTGGACCGCCCCGGAGCCTGGCTCCAGCGGGTGGTGGCCAACCTGGCCCTTTCGTGGCGCCGGCGACGGCGGGTGCGGACCCGGGCCGACCTGGAGGTGCCCGATGCGCCCACGGCCGACGATGCCCACCTGGAGCTGCTGGAGGCCCTGACCTCGCTGACCCCGGCCCAGCGGTCCGCCGTGGTGCTCCGGTACTACGCGGACCAGTCCGTCGACCAGACCGCCCGGGCGCTGGGGAAGAAGCCCGGCACGGTGCGGGCGCTGACCTCCCAGGGCCTGGCCCGGCTCCGCGAGTTCCTGCGAGAGGAGGCCGAGGATGACGCTCGACGCTAACGTCCGGGGACGGCTGGCCGCCCTGGCGGAGACGTTGCGGGTGGAGGAGCCGCCCGTGAGCCGGATGGCCCGGCGGGGACGTCGCCGGGGACGGCTGCGGAAGGCCGGGGCGGCCCTTTCCCTGGTGGCCCTGCTGGGGAGCGCCGGCGTCATCGGCAGCCTTGTGAGTCGCGGGGCTCCCGGCGTCCAGCCCGGAGACGGGGTTCGTCAGACGAGCGGCCGGTCTTTCTTTGGGATCACCACGGATGAGGACACCTCCCCGGCGCTTCAGCCCCACGCTGCGGGGCCGTCCCCCCTCCCGCAGGCCGGGCAAGAATCGGCCACGGCGCCGGGAACCGGATCCCTCTCGCCGGTTCCCATCGAGGGGACCGGGCCGAAGGTAATCAAGACCGCCAAGCTCACCCTGGAGGTCCGCGAGGGCCGGTTCCAGGACGCCTTCGCGGACGCTCAGACGATCGCGGCCCAGCACGGGGGGTTCGTCAGCGCCTCCGGGACCACCGGTCAGGACGCCCGCTCGGGCAACCTCACCATCCGCGTGCCGGTCGGGGGGTTCGAGTCGGCGCTGGCGGACCTGAAGGAGCTGGGGGTGCTCCGATCCGAGAGCGTCGAGGGCCAGGACGTCACCGCCGAGTTCGTGGACCTCCAGTCCCGGCTGCGGAACTTCGAGGCCCAGGAGCTGGTCCTGCTGCGGCTCATGCGCCAGGCGAACTCGATCGGGGAGACCCTCCAGGTGCATCGCCGGTTGGAGGACGTGCAGGGCCAGATCGAGCGTTTCCGCGGCCAGCTCAGGGTGCTCCGGGACCAGACGGACCTGGGGACGATCCGGGTGGCCATGCACGAGGAAGGGGTGGCCGAAGCGGCTCCTCCGAGCAAGCTGGGTTCGGCGTGGAGCCGCGCCCTGGCCGGGGCCCTCGACGTGATCTCCGCGATCGTGGTCGGCCTGGGCTACCTGCTCCCGATCGCCGTCCTGCTCCTGTTGCTGGCCCTCGGCATCAGGGCCCTGCGGGCACGCTCCGCCGCCTGAGCATCAGCCGGCGGGGGTGTGGGACTCGGTCCATTCCTCCCAGGTCATCAGGACGTCGCGGGGCTTGGAGCCCTGCGACGGACCGACGATCCCCCGCTCCTCCAGGAGGTCCATGATCCGCCCGGCCCGGGCGAAGCCCACCTTGAGCTTGCGCTGGAGCATCGAGGTGGATCCGAGCTGGGACCGGATCACCAGCTCGGCGGCCTGCTCCAGCAGCGAGTCGTCCCCGCTGAGGTCCTCGTCGTCGGCGGGGGGCTTGCCCAGGCCCTCGATGCCCTGGACGTACTCGGGCTCGCGCTGCTTGCGCACCCACGTGGTCACGTCCTCGATCTCCTTCTCGGTGACCCACGCCCCCTGGATCCGGTGGGCCCGGGACGCCGAGGACGGCATGAACAGCATGTCGCCCTGGCCCACCAGCTTCTCGGCCCCGCCCACGTCGAGGACCACCCGGGAGTCGGCGGCGCTGGCGGTCATGAAGGCGATCCGGGAGGGGATGTTGGCCTTGATGAGCCCGGTGACCACGTCCACCGACGGCCGCTGGGTGGCCACCACCAGATGGATGCCCACCGCCCGGGCCATCTGGGCGATGCGGCAGATGGCGTCCTCCACGTCGCGGGGGGCCACCATCATCAGGTCGGCCAGCTCGTCGATGATCACCAGGATGTAGGGCAGCGCTCCGAACTCCGCGTCCCTGCCCGGCGGGACCCGCAACGTTCCGGCGGCCAGGCCGGCGTTGTAGGCGTCGATGTCGCGCTGGCCCACCGTGGCCAGCTGCTCGTAGCGCATCTCCATCTCCCGGACCACCCACCCCAGCGCCTCGGCGGCCCGCTTCGGGTGGACGATCACCGGTGAGAGCAGGTGAGGCAGGTCGGCGAAGTGCGACAGCTCCACCCGCTTGGGGTCGACCAGCACGAGCTTCACGTCGTCGGGGGTGGCCCGCATCAGCACCGAGGTCACGAACGTGTTGATCAGCGAGGACTTCCCGGCGCCGGTGGCCCCGGCGATGAGCAGGTGGGGCATCTGGTTCAGCTTCACCAGCACGGACCGGCCGTGCACGTCCTTGCCCAGGGCCGCCGCCAGCGGGTGCTTCTCGGCCTTGGCGGTCTTCGACCGGAGGACGTCGCCCAGCACCACGAAGTCGCGGCTCTTGTTCGGCACCTCGACGCCGATCGCGGACTTGCCGGGGATGGGGGCGATGATCCGGACCTCGGGGGTGGCCAGCGCGTACGAGATGTCGTCCGAGAGCGCCAGGACCTTCTTGACCTTGGTGCCCTCGTCCACCTCGACCTCGTACAGCGTCACGGTGGGGCCTCGGGTGAACCCGGTGACCCGGGCGGCCACGCCGAAGTTTCGCAGGGTCTGCTCCAGGGCGCTCATGATCTGGGCTTCGTCGCGGCCCGCCGCTCCCGCGGGGGGTGCCGGGCGCAGGAGGTCGGGCGGCGGCAGGCGGTATCCCCCCGTGCCGGGCTTTGGCACCGGGACCTCCTTGACGGCCCCCTCGGCGGCCACCACGGGCTCGGGCATCGGCGCGCCGATCGTCTCGCCCTCGTCCACGACGGGGACCGTGCGGCGCCGGGCCCCCCGCGGCCTCTCCGCCTTCGGCTCGGGGCGCTCCTCGCGCGGCCGGCGGAAGAACTCGATCACCGCCGACATCGGCGTGGCCGTGAACACCAGGCCCCCCAGGACCAGCAGGCCCAGGCACACCACCGCAGCCCCGTACACCGACAGCAGCTCCGACAGCGGCCACGCGGTCACCGCACCCACCAGCCCGCCGGTGCGGGCCAGGGCGGCGAACCCGTCGAGCGGCGCCGGGTTCCCGGCGACCAGCGAGCCGAACCCGAGGCCACCCATGAGCACCAGCCACAACCCCACCAGCATGCGGCCCCGCTCGTCCTCGGCGGTCCCGCGAACCAGCACGATCCCCCACCACAGGGCCAGGACCGGGGCCGCGTAGCCGAACAGGCCGAACGTGCCCCGGGCCAGGAACGACAGCGCATCGCCCACCGGTCCCGCCGAGCCGAACCAGACGCCCAGCACGCCGAGCAGCGCCAGCACCACCAGGGCGATCCCCGCCGCATCGTCGAGCTGGGGGCTGAGGTGGCGGCCGACCGAGCGGGCCGCGGCCGACACCGGGCCGCGCTGGGACCGCTTCTTCCTCTTCTTCTTCGACCTGCGCTTGGTCCTGGTCGCCATCACACCTCCATGATGACGGGCACGATGATCGGTTTCCGCTGAATGGCCTCGAAGAAATACCGGCCCAGGGTGCGTCGGATGTGCTGCTTGAGGATGGTGGGGTCGCCCACCTCCTCGTCGGCCACCTCCTTCAGCGAGAGCATCGTGCGGTGGCCGGCCTCCTCCAGGATCTCCGGGGAGGTCTCGTCGTGGACGAAGCCCCGGGTGATGATGTCCGGGCCGGCCAGGACCTCTCCCGTGTGGGCGTCGGCGGTGACCACCACCACCACCACGCCGTCGCCGGCCAGCTTGCGGCGGTCTCGCAGCACCGCCTCGCCCACGTCACCGATCCCCAGGCCGTCCACGAGGATCATCCCGGCCTCGATGTGGTCGGCCACCCGGACCTCTTCTCCGATCTCCACCACGGCGCCGTCCTCGCAGATGAGGACGCGCTCCGGTGGCAGACCGGTCTCCTCGGCCAGCCGGGCGTGGTTCACCAGGTGCCGCCGCTCGCCGTGGATCGGGATGAACCACCGGGGCGCCACCAGGTTCAGCATCAGCTTCAGCTCCTCCGAGGCGGCGTGTCCGGACACGTGGACGTGGGCGTTCCCGGTGTGGAACACATCAGCGCCGGTCCTGTACAGGCCGTCGATGACCCGGTTGATCGCGGTCTCGTTCCCGGGGATCAGCGAGGCCGACAGCACCACGGTGTCCCCGGCCTCGAGCTTCACGTACTTCTGCTCGTGGGCGGCCATGAGGGACAGCGCCGACAGCGGCTCTCCCTGGCTGCCGGTGGACACCACGGCCACGCGCTCCGGCGGGAGGTGCTTGATCTCCTCGATGTCCACCACGTCGTCCCCGGGCAGGTCCAGGTAGCCGAGCGCACGGGCCTGCCCCGTGGACTGGTGCATGCTCCGGCCCAGGAACGCCACCTTCCGCCCCACCGCCCGAGCGGCGTCGCAGATCTGCTGGATCCGGTGGACGTGGCTGGCGAAGCAGGCCGCCACCACCAGCCGCTGGGCGCCGGCGAAGATCTGGAGCAGCGAGGGGCCCACGGTCCGCTCACTGGGCACGGTCCCGGGGTCCTCGGCGTTCGTCGAGTCGGACAGCAGCAGGTGCACGCCGCGGCCCGCTTCGTCGGCGAAGCCCCGCAGGTCGGTGACCCGCCCGTCGATCGGCGTGGGGTCCAGGCGGAAGTCTCCGGTGTGCAGGACGGTGCCGAACGGGGTGTCCACGGCCACGCCCATGCCGTCGGGGATCGAGTGGGTGACCCGCAGGAACCGCATCGAGAACGGGCCGAGCGTGGCCGCCTCGCCGGGGTGGACCTCGGTGAAGGTGACCCGCTCGGTGACACCGTGCTCCTCGAGCTTCGGGCCGAGCAGCCCGATCGTCAGGGGCGTGGCCAGAACCCGAAGCGGCATCTCCCGGAGGAGGTACGGAAGCGTGCCGATGTGATCCTCGTGGCCGTGGGTCAGGACCACCGCCTCGATGCGATCCTTCCGCTCACGCAGGTACTGGAAGTCGGGCAGGACCAGGTCGATCCCGGGCATGTCCTCCCCGGGGAACGACAGGCCGGCGTCGAGCAGGAGGAGACGGCCGCCCTGCTCGAGGCAGGCCATGTTCCGGCCCACCTCGCCGAGACCGCCGAGGAAGACGAGCCTAGAGGGCTCCGGCATCCTCCATCGCCTTCCCGATGCGCGCCACCTCGTCGTCGGTGGCGGGGACCAGCGGGAGCCGGGGCGGGCCCACCGGCTGGCCGAGCAGCCCCATGGCCGCCTTGACGGGGATGGGGCTGGTGGTCAGGAACAGGGCCCGGTACAGGGGGATCAGCTCCTCGTTGATCTTGCGTGCCGAGGCCACGTCGCCGGAGGACACCAGGTCGAGCATGTGCCGCATCCGCTCCCCCGCCACGTGCGAGGTCACCGAGATGACCCCGGTCCCCCCCAGGCAGGCCAGGGGGAACGTCAGGGCGTCCTCGCCCGAGATCAGCTCGAAGTCCGACGGCGCCGCGGCCACCAGCTCGGCCGCGCCGACCACGTCGCCGGTGGCGTCCTTGACCCCCACGATGTTGTCGATCTCGGCCAGCCGCAGGAGCGTCTCGTGGGCGATGCGGACCCCCGTCCGGCCGGGGATGTTGTACAGGATCACCGGCAGGGACGTCGCCTCGGCGATGGCCTTGAAGTGCTCGTACAGCCCCGTCTGGGGCGGCTTGTTGTAGTACGGACCGACGGCCAGGATGGCGGTGGCACCGGCCTTCTCGGCCACCTCGGTGAGGTGGACGGAGTGGGCGGTGTCGTAGGTGCCGGTGTTGGCGATCACCGGGCGGCCCTCCGCGGCCTCGATCACCGCCCCGAACAGGTCCAGCTTCTCCTCGTCGGTCAGGGTGGGGGATTCGCCCGTGGTGCCCGCCACCACCAGACCGTCGCTGCCGTGCCCCAGCAGCCACCGGGCCACCTCCTGGGCCCGGCCCGTATCCAGCGACAGATCGTCGCCGAAGGGTGTGACCATGGCGGTGATGACCGCCCCGAACCTACCGGCCATGTCCTACCTCCTCACCGTCCCGCGGCACGCGCGGAAACCGCTCGGGCCGGCGGCGGGAAGCGCGGGTGACCGGCCGGGCGCCAGTCGGGAGTCCCGCATTGCCCGGCCGGCCCGCCCCCACGCTGCCGGCGATGCTAACACTTCACAACTTCTGCCACAAGTCCCACACGAGCCACCTGTTGAACGAGTGGTCACAGAGGCTCCCGGGCCACGCGTGGTGCCCGGGGTTCCCGTGCCTCCCTCGTCACGTCGATCACCGTACCTCCCGGTTGGGAGCCGCCCGGCCCGACCGGCGGGCCCGCGAGGCTATCCTAGCGGGGCGGACTGGGCCGGGAGCGGCCGGCCGCGGGAGGGCGGATGCCCAGGATCTACACGGGGACCGGCGACGACGGCACCACCGGCCTGCTGTACGGAGGCCGGATCTCCAAGGCCGACCCGGCCACGGAGGCCTACGGGGCCGTCGACGAAGCCGTGGCCGCGCTCGGGGTGGCCCGGGCCCAGGCCGAGGCGGCGCCGGGAGCCGTCCTGCTGGAGCTCCAGCGGGACCTGTTCGTCGTCGGCGCCGACCTGGCCACGAACCCGGGCGAGCGCGGCAAGCTCCGGCCGGGCATCTCCCGGGTCACCGCGGACATGGTCGAGGCCCTGGAGCGCCGGATCGACGAGGCCGTGGCCGAGCACCCCCTGCCTCAGGAGTTCATCGTGCCGGGGGCCACGCCCCTCTCGGCCGCGCTCGATCTGGCCAGGACCGTGGTGCGGCGCGCCGAGCGACGCGTCGTGGAGCTACGCGAAGGAGGTGGCGAGGTCAACGCGGAGGCGGTCCGCTACCTGAATCGGCTGTCCGACCTGCTGTTCGTGCTGGCCCGTGCCACGGCCGGGGAGGGAGAACCTCCGAGCCGCCGCTAGGCCACCTCCGCGGCCAGCACCCGGGCTCGCTCGAGCTCCCGAATGGACGACATCTCCTCGAACACGGCCATGCACCGCGTGAGGGCCCGGCGGGCCCGATCTTCATCGCCCGCAGCCACGATGCCCCGGCGGGGGTTCTCCGTGCCGCACGTGGGACACCTCACGGTCGTCCAGTCTAGGGAACGCCGGGGGCGGGCGGGTAGGATTCGGGGGACCACCAGACGGGGAGGAACGATGAAGGCACACATCTGGCTGCGCAAGAGCGACGCCATGACGGACGAGGAGTTCAAGGACTACTGGCTGAACGTCCACGCCCCCATCGCCGGGGAGGGGTACGAGCACCTGTCCGGGTACACCGTCCACCTGGTGACCCGGGTCCCCGAGGGACAGGAGAAGCCGTACGACGGTGTGGCCGTCCTCGAGTGGCCGGACCGGGACGGGTTCAAGGCGGACATGGGCAGCGAGGTGGCCACGAGGTCCACGAACGACCTGGGGAACTTCACGTCCGGGTTCGGCCTCCTGTTCGTCGAGGAGCACTCGGTCAAGTAGGTGCGAGCCCTGGAGCTCCGTCGCCACGGGCCCCGCGATCCCGACGCCGACCGGCTGTCGGCCGAGGGCCAGCGGCTGGCCGAGGAGGTGAGCCGTGACCTCCCCGGCGGCTACGTGGCCGTGTACACCTCCCCCGCCCAGCGGGCCGCCGAGACCGCCGCGTGGTTCCTGCGGGGGCTGGGCCAGCAGCTCCCCGCCCTGCACGGGGCCGTGGACGGCCTGGCCTCTCCCGTGGAGGACCGGTGGAAGGCCTCGGCCAAGGCCGCCGGGTCCTCGCGGATCGACGACCTCGAGCGACAGGACCCCGACCTCGTGGAGCGGGAGTCCGCCCGGCTGGGTGGAGCCGCTCGCGACCTCCTGGCCGGCCTGCCCGACGGTGGCCGAGCGCTGGCCGTGGGACACTCCCCACTGATCGAAGCGGCCGCCTACGGGCTCACCGGCGCCGTGGTCGAGCCACTGGCCGAATGCGAGGGGATCCTGCTCGAAGAGGACGGCGACGAGGTCCGCCTGGCCCGGGAGTACCGGAGGGGGGTCCGGGGGGGTAGCTCGCCAGGGGAGGATGAAGCGGTGACACCACCCGGCGAGCGACCCCCCGGTGGGTAGAGGTGATCCAGCTGCCGCTCGAAGGTGAAGCGCTCCGGGCCTTCCTGGAGGAGGTGCGGCTGGCCCACTGGGCCACCGTGGCTCCCGACGGGGAGCCCCGGGTGCGCCCCGTGTGGTACCTGTACGCCGACCGGGCCCTGTGGTTCACCACCCGGCTGGAGTCCCGGCATACCGGCACCGACGTGACCGCGGGATCACCGGTGGCGGTGTCGATCGCCGGCGAGGAACGGCCCTACCGGGCCGTGCTCGCCTACGGCACCCCGGAGGTATGGACCGAGGACCGCGAGTCCTGGCTGGAACGGATCGCCACCAGGTACGGGGAAGCCGAGGGGCTCCGGTGGCTGGCCGGTGCCCTGAAGGAGCCCGACCGGGTCGTGCTGCGGCTCGCCCCGGACAGGGTGATCGCCTGGCACTACGGGTCCGGGGACTACGGCCGGATGCAGAAGGGCGCCTCGCTCCGGGTGGACCTCCCGTAGTTCGCCGGACTCTCTATGATGGTCTGCGGGAGGTGAGCGATGCGCCGTTACCTGGTGGTCGCCAACCAGACCCTCGGCGGTGAGCACCTGATCGAGAAGGTGCGCGAGATCCTGGCTTCCGGCCCCTGCTCCTTCCACGTCGTGGTCCCCGCCACGTCGCCGGCCGACCACGCGGTGTGGACCGAGGGCGAGGCCAACGCCCTGGCCCAGAAGCGCCTGGAGCTGACCCTGGCACGGTTCCGTGAGCTGGGCGCGGAGGCCGACGGGGAGGTCGGGGACGAGAACCCCATGGACGCCGTCCGGGACTGTCAGGCCATCCAGCGGTACGACGAGATCATCCTGTCCACGCTGCCGGCCGGCATCTCGCGGTGGCTGAAGCAGGATCTGCCCCACCGCATGGAGCGGGCCTGCGGCGTCCCGGTGACCCACGTCATCGGGGAGGCGGAAGAGGTCCGGGTCGAGGGGTCCTGAGGGTTCGGCCCGGGACGGCCTGGGCCGCGGATCTAGAGGTCGAGGAGCGGTTCCAGGCCGAGCGTGAGGCCGGGGCGGGAGCCGACCTCCTTGATGGCCAGCAGCACGCCCGGCATGAACGAGGCCCGGTCGGTGGTGTCGTGGCGGATCGATAGCGTCTGACCGAGGCCTCCGAAGATGACCTCCTGGTGGGCCACCAGGCCGGGAAGCCGCACGCTGTGGACCCGGATCCCCTCGACCTCCCCGCCGCGGAACGGCCCCCCCTCCGGACCGGCCCATCCCTCGGTGCGCGCCGCGGCGATCCGGCGAGCGGTGGCGGCCGCGGTCCCCGACGGCGAGTCGAGCTTCTGGTCGTGGTGCAGCTCGACGACCTCGGCGGCCGGGAAGAACCGCGCCGCTTCCTCGGACAACCGCTGGGCCAGGACGGCGCCGATCGAGAAGTTGGGCGCCACCACCACCCCCACCCCGGGGGCGTCGCCCAGCCAGGCCTCGATGTCCCGGAGCGACTCGCCGGTGATCCCCGTGGTCCCCACCACGACGTGGACACCGCGCTCCACCGCGGCCCGGACGTTCGACAACACCGCGTCCGGCCGGGTGAAGTCCACAGCCACCTGGGCGCCGGCATCGGTCAGGGCCTGGGCGTCGGCGGACACGGTGACCTCCACGTCCGGCCGCCCCAGCACCCCGGCCAGGGACGTGCCCGAGCGGGAGGGATCGATGGCCACGACCAGGTCGAGCTCGGGGTCGTCCTCGATCGCCCCGCACAGGATCCGGCCCATCTTCCCGCAGGCGCCGAAGACGGCGACGCGGATCATCCCCGGTCCCAGTCCTCGAAGGCGTCGTCGTCGAACGGCCCGATCACCGACAGGGCTCGGGGCCGGGTGAGCACGGCCTCGGCCACCTGGCGGCAGTCGTCCGCGGTGACGGCATCGATCCGGTCCAGGATGTCGTCGACCGTGAGGATCTCGCCGTGCGCCAGCTCGGACTTGCCCAGCCGGCTCATCCGTCCACTGGTCTCCTCGAGGCTGAGGACCATCGAGCCCTTCATGTGCTCCTTGGCCCGGTCGAGCTCGGTCCCGGTGACGCCCTTCTCCGCGACCTCGTCGAGCTCCTTGCGGACCAGCGAGAGGACCTCGTGGGCCCTGGCCGGGGTGGTGCCGGCGTAGACCACGAACATGCCGGTCTCCGCGAACATCGAGTGGTAGGAGTACACCGAGTACACCAACCCCCGCTTCTCCCGGATCTCCTGGAACAACCGGGACGACATCCCTCCGCCGATGGCGTCGTTGACGACGCCGAACGCGAACCGCCGCGGATCGCTCCGTGCCAGGCCCGCCGTCCCCAGGGAGATGTGGGCCTGCTCGGTGGGCCGCCGCCGCACGGTGGTCGCCGCCGACGGCACGGGGGCGGCCCGACCCCGGCGGACCGGACCCCGGCCCGGGGGGATCCCGGGGCCGGTGTCCATCCACCGGGTCACCAGGGAGGCCACCTCGTCGTGGTCGAGGTTGCCCGCGGCGGCCACGATGAAGTTGCCGGGCACGTAGTGGCTCTTCCAGAAACGCCGCACCTGCTCACGCTTCATCGAGGAGATCGTCTCCTCGGTGCCGAGCACCGGCCGGCCCAGCGGATGATCGGGCCACAGCGTCTTGCAGAACACGTCGTGGACGAGCTCGTCGGGGGCGTCCTCGTGCATGTGGATCTCCTCCAGGATCACCTGCCGTTCGGCGTCCAGGTCCTCAGACCGGATCAGGGAGTGCTGGAGCATGTCGCACACCCACTCCACGGCCATCGGCAGGTCCCGGTCCAGGACCCGGGCGTAGAACGTGGTGTGCTCCTTGCCGGTGAAGGCGTTCAGGTCGCCGCCGACGGCGTCGAAGGCCTCGGCGATCTCCCGGGCGCTCCGCGTCTTCGTGCCCTTGAACAGCAGGTGCTCGAGGAAATGGGACGCCCCGGCCACGCGGGGGTGCTCGTCGCTGGAGCCGATCGACACCCACACGCCCAGCGTTGCCGAGCGCACGGACGGCATGCGCTCGGTGACCAGTCGGAGGCCGGACTCGTGCTCGCTCCGCCGGATGTCGGCCCGGGCCGACCGCCGGGCCGGCGTCACTGCTCCTGTCGGCGGGGGCCCCGGCGGCGGCGGCGCTCTGGCC
>JBOGVZ010000038.1:0-15468 GCA_050692985.1 Actinomycetota bacterium | reverse complement strand
TCCATGATGAAGCAGAAACGAAGCTCCCGAGCGAGAACCATCGTCCCTCCTCTCTCGCGCCCCACACCCCCGGAATCTCACCACACAGTCTCAGTCGGCTGCGCTCGGGGCGGGGGTTGGATCGCGCGGAGGCCATCGCGGTCAGTAGCACCGGGAGCGGGGCTCGGGACCTCCCCAGCGGGGCGCTCGCTCGCACCCTGAGCTGGGAGGAACTCGCCCGGGACCTGCGCCCGGCCCGCCGGCACGCCGGCGACATCAGTTTGGACAAATTTGTATGCAAGCTGCGGCATTTCCGCGGCATGCGAGGCATCCCTTCCACTTCTGTCCAGCTGGGTGCACCGATCCAGCCCGCCAGCTCACCGGTCGCGGGGAACGACCCCAACGGCGCTGAGGGCATCGACCAAGGCCTCGACGTCGCTCGCGTCGTTGTACAGATGGAGGGAGATCCGGAGATTGCCTCCCCGGCCGCTGCAGATGATCCGGTGCTCCTCGGAGAGGACGCGTTGGACGTGCCGGACGTCGGCCACGGGGTGGCGCAGGGCAACGATATGGTTGCTCGACGCAGGATCGGAGAGCGGTCGGTACGGCGACCACCCTAGCGGTTCGACGCCGTCGATCAGCTGGCTTGCCAGGCCCCGAGCGTGGGCGGCGATCCTCTCGATCCCACAGTCCCGAAGCAGACCGATCGAGGTGAGGAGCCCGACGGCGGACGCATACGAGATGGTCGACAGCTCGAACCGCCGAGCGTCCGGGGCCAGTCGCAGGGTCTTCGGGTCGAAGGAGAAGGGCTCGTCGCTCCCCTTCCACCCGACGAGGCGTGGCGTCGCCGCGATGAGGTCTGGCGCGAGCGCCAGAAGCGCCACGCCGCCGTGTGACGACAACCACTTGTAACCGCTACACACGACGGCGTCCGCGGACCACTCCCGCATGCTGACCGGGCCGGCGCCCGCCAACTGAGTGGCGTCGACGATGACCCGACACCCTACGTCACTGGCTCGTTCCGTCACTACGGGCACATCGACGGCGGTACCCGTGGCGTACTGCACAGCGCTGATGCACACCGCCTTAGTGGAAGCGTCGATCGCCCGGACCAGCTCCTGGGTGAGATCGTGTTCCGGCGTGTCATCTACCCAGACGATCTCTGTGCCGCGGCGTTCCCGTTCCGCGAGCCACGGATAGGTCACGCTCGGGAAATCGTACGAGACCAAGACGACGGACCCATCGATCGATCCCAAGGCCGCGGTGACCTGACCGAGGGCCTCGCTCGCACCCCCGGTGATCGCGATCCACGTCGTCGGCGCGTCGAGGAGCCCGGCCGCAGCGGCCCGCAGGTCATCGAGGACACGCTCTTCCTCCTCGTCGGAGAGTCGGAGGTTGCCGTGCTGTGCCACATCGCGCAGGAACGTGGTCATGGCGTCGAGAGCCTGCGCCGGGACCAGCCCGAGCGCTGCCTGGTTGAGGTAGGTGCACTCCTGGAGCGCCG
The DNA here is from genome assembly GCA_050692985.1 of Actinomycetota bacterium. Classification (GTDB taxonomy): domain Bacteria; phylum Actinomycetota; class UBA4738; order UBA4738; family CALAEC01; genus JBOGVZ01. The sequence continues at coordinate 13,985 of JBOGVZ010000038.1, read as the reverse complement.
GGTAATCCGAGCGAGGAACGAGCGCGGCCTGCGCCGCCGTCACCGGAGACCGTCGTCGGCCAGGACGAGCCGGGCGAGCGATCTCGGTGCAACAAGTGTGTACGACGTCCGCACCCACTCGGCGATCTGCTGCCAGCGCTCGTCGCTCGCGTCGGGCTCCACGGTGAGCGAGACCCAGCCGTGCCGTCCCAATCCGTACCCCGTCGGCTCGGCCGCGGAGTAGGTCGCTACCACGGCCTCGGCCTCCTCCCTCGAGAGTTTGAGGGATAGGTGCTTGGCGGCCGCGTCGCAAAAGACGAAGTTCTTCCCCCGCACGCGGAAGGACGGGTGGTCCCCCCATTCCTCGATGTCGACGCGCTCGGCTTCCGGGAGCTTCGACACGATGGATTCCAGGCGGCTCATTCGACTCATCGGATCCTCCTCTGCCGTTCTGCCGTTCTTCAAGCGGTGCACACCGAACCCGACGCTCCCCAGCCAGAGCGCGAGGACGTCGCCGAGACGCTGACGAGCGATCTGGTACCGGCGCTCTCGTCCCACAGCCTCGACGGTCACGAGGCCGGCCTCCAGGAGAAGACCCAGATGCCGGGTGGTGGTCGGCCATGAATGCGCGAATCGAGCGCTCAGGTCTCCCGCGGTCATCTCCCCATCCCTCGCCGCCAGAACCTGGAGGATGTGACGCCGCGTTTGGTGTGACAACGCAGCGAACACAGCGTCGATCTCGTCGAGCTCACGCAGGCCGCGGGGGAGCTTGCCGCGACCTTCCTCCCTGCTCACCCGCGCTCGAGCCGGCGAAGGTTCGCGAACTCGAACGCTGGGCGTCCGGCGCGTGGCTCGCAGAGCGGACCCATCGCCTCCCAGACCTCGCTGACCTGGGGATGGGTGTGAGCGCGATCCGAAGCGCTCTCGTCGGTCCAGTCGAAGATCTCGACGACCAGTGGGCCGTTCTTCTCACTCTCCTCGCCGACGAACACCTCGACCTCGCGCGGGGTGATGAGATCGAGGTCTCGCATCGTTGCCTGGTGACGGTCGATCACGTCCAGGAACGCGTCGAGCATGCCCTGCTTCACCCGATAGTACGCAACCGACGTCACAGCTTCAGCCATGAGGGAAACTTAGCACACACGCTAAACGACCGTCAAGGTCCTCCCCGGATCCCCGACGTCGACTGCGGATCGGGCGATCACCCCCGCGCCACGCCATCGATCGGCATCTTAGGTACACATCGAGAGGAGGAAAGGCAGACTCACTGTTGTCCGAAGCGGGGCCACCGCGGGGCAGATCGCATCCCGGGCGGCGCGGACGAGTCTCAATCAGGCTGCTGACCTGCGGCTTCCCTCGTGGGGCGGGCTGGACTCGAACCAGCGACCGACGGATTATGAGCCCGCGAACACACCGACCGCTGACCTGCAGAGACTCTTAGAAGTGCTGGTTAGGGCGATCCCATGAACATCAGCGCTACTATGAGTTCACACCGGTTTGTATGCGGCGTGCGGCTTTTCTGCGGCCAGCAAGTCAAGCACGTTGAATTGGTTGCCCCCTTCGCTCGGACGACCATGGACTAAACGATCTGCAGCCGGGCCAGGTGAATGCGCGGGCGACCACGTAGCCGCCGCTGAACCGAGTGGTCGGTGAGGCGCCCAGTTGAAAGTGACCGCGTCCCGCCAGTCGGCGACGGGCCGCTGGGTGGGAGGTTCACTGACTCTCGTGGAGCTCGATCCGAGAGACGTGATCCCGGTAGTGGACGATCCACAGTGTCGGGGAGGCCGGATCGAGTGCGGCGTCCACGATCCACCACGCGTTGTCCTTGGTCCCGGGCCCGAGGGAGACCTCGACGTCGATCTCCCCCGTGGCTAGAGCGAGCCGGGCGATCGTCCAGTCGTCGCGGCGGGTACCGACCAACCAGGCCCCTCCGGCCTCGTCGACGATGAAGGGCGTCAGCCCGCCGTGGCTGAGGAGGGTCGGCTTGGCGTCCGGCCCCCTCAACCGATCCACCAGGCGGCCGGTGTCCGCCTCGATCCGGGCCAGGCCGTCGTGGGTCACCGCCCAGATGAGACCGTCCCCATCCTCCACCGACTCGACGTACTGAGCCTCGGGAAGGGTCCAGGACACCGCGTTGGCGGCCGGATCGATCCGGGTGAGGGTGCTGGCACCGACGGTACTGTCGAACTCAGGGTGGGGCTGCGCGGCGTTTACCCATACCGCTCCCTCGCCCCAGAAGAGGTCCTGAGCCCAGATGCCCTCCACGGGGATCCTCGCCTGTATCTCGCCGGTGGCCGGATCAACCGAGAGAACGGCCAGCTCGTTCGTGCTGCTGAAGATAAGGGCCCAGATGACGCCATCCCCCACTACGACGTCCGCACCGAGCACCCCGCCGAGGACGATCCGCTCGGTCACTTCGTTTGCGTCGGGATCGAGCCGGAGGAGGAGGGCGTCGGTTCCACCGCCGGGGGCGTTCACGCCGCCGGGGGCATCGGCCGACCCCATAACCCACACGCTGTCTCCCCCGGCAGCTAGTCCGCCCCCGCCCGTCTCCCAGGTGGGAGTGGTCTCGACCGGGATCTCGGCCACCGCCTCCCCCGAGCGCGGGTCGAGCCTGACGATCCGTCCGGCGGTGGTCCCGTCGCTGTCGGGAACGCTCACCCACACCCCGCCCTCGCCCACCGCCGCCGCGTTGGGGAACGGACCGACCACCGTCCTCCCGGCGACCGTGGGACGGACGGGCGGGGGCGGGGCGACCGTCGGAGGGGCTCCTGGGGCGTCTGCGACCGACGGTGGTGCCTCTCCCGCGAGGAACGCCCTCGCCGCGAGGGCCACACCGCCGGCGGCGATGGCCAGAGCGAGGGCGGCCGCCAGCCGCTCCCGCCCGAGCTGACGATCCCGGCTGGCCCTCGAGGGGCCGAGGCGTTCAGCCGTATCCCTCACCGTCGCCCTATCTGACGAACCGGGGGTGCCTTCGGTTCGGGCGGGTGGGAGGCCGTCAAGGCTGAGGAACCCTACCTCCGAACCCCGGGTGGTCCCGAGGCGTCTAACGCAGCGGAAGACCGAAACCAGAATGCAGATTCCTCCACCGGGAGAGCGCCTCGTGGACCGGATGCGGGGCTTCAGCGTCCCTGTCGCCGCCATGGTCCTAGCGGCAGCCGGTGTCCTCCTGGCGGTCCGGAGCTTCACGGGCCAGGGGCCTCCCTGGCCTCGCGGGCAGCCAGTTCCCAGTCTCGTCCCGGCCTCCCCCACCGGCGTGCCGGAGGGGAGCCTGTTCCTCTGGACGGGGTCCGGGGTGGAGGTCTTTGTGGTGGGAGCCGAGCACGGCGATCCGGCGGAAGCAGGGAGCCACGTGTTCGACGTCTCACCCGACGGATCGCGGCTTCTTGTCAACGACGCCGGGGCTCTTGTCTCAGTGGAGGTCTCCACCGGTGAGCGGCTCGTCCTGGTGCGGCCGGAGCCTCCCGACGAGCTCCAGGCCTTGGCCGGGTGGGGGCCGGACGGCACCCTGGTCGCTTTCAGCGTGGGGAGCCAAGACCCGGCGAACCGAAGCACCCTGTGCCTCGTCTCGGTTCCCCCGGACGAGCCGCAGTGCTATCCCGAAGCGGGGGGCGTCTACACGTTCGCCTGGTCGTCGGACGGAAGCAGCCTGGTCATCGCCGGTCCCCCCGCCGAGCCGCTCCGGCTCCTGGACGTGGGTGCGGGGGTGGTCACGAACGCCGTGTCCCAGCAGGGAGACACCCCGATCAACCGGGCTCTTCGGGAAGCCGGCCTCGGGTACACCTTTCAGCTCGTCGCCCCCATGTGGTCTCCATCCGGCCGGTACCTGGCGGCGCTGGCGAACCTTGAGGACTCCCGGTTCACCTATGTCCCGGTGGTGTTCACCCAAGCTGGAGAGGTTGCCGCTCTGGGGCAGCCCAGCACGGAGTTCCCCGAGCCCATGGCTTGGTCCCCGGCCGGCGACCATCTCGCCTACACCCGGGGGCAGGGCCCCTACAACATCCGCGAGGTCCGTCTCCTCGACCCCCAGGCTAATGAGGATCGGCTCCTCATGGCCCTGGAGGAGGTCGACCCGGGACCTCCCCCCGATCAGCCGATCCCCGCCATCACCGATCTGGCGTGGTCGCCGAGCGGTCGGTGGCTGGCCGTCGGGGTGTGGGAAGGGATGGAGGATATGCGAATCATCGACCCTTGGGGTGGTGAGCCTGCTAGGAGGCTCACCGGCGGGTGGGAGACGTGGCGCTCAATCGTCGGGTGGGTAGCCTAGGAAGAGCATCCACGGACGTGCCTCCTTGCCCGCCTGAAGGCTCGAACTCCTCGAGCCGGCCCACTCGTGATTCACCTCCTGAGATTCTCCGGCCCAGACGCCCGAGCGAACGCTGAGCATCCCCCAGGCAACGGCCGAAGCAGGCATCCGGAGCGGATGCCAGCACCGGGTGATCGCCGGCCGCCGGGCGCGAAGCCCGGGCCCACGGTGGATGGGACTTCAGTCGTCCAGCTGAAGGTCGTCTCGCCACAGGTTCGACCCGTCGTCTGCCAGCAACTCGACGACCGCGGTCGATCCCGCCCGCTCGGCGTCCCGAAGAGCACCACGCCCCGATCGACGTCGTCGACCAGAATCCGGTCGCCAATGCGCAGCCGCGCTGACGCGGCCCGCTCCGCCCGCGGCCGACGACCTGTCGGGGTCCGCCTACCGTGCCATGCCCGACCGCCGTTCGTACCCAGACCTCGATGAACCAATCAACTCACGAGGTCGATTCGGGTCACCAAGTCCCGGTAATGCGAGATCCACAGTGTGTGGGTCCCGGGATCCAGCGCGGCGTCGATCCAGTCCCGGGCTGGGTTCAGCTCGACCGAGGCGTCCTCCTCCAGCGTCGCCGCGTTGAGTCGGTAGATCCGAGCTTGGCCGCGGGCACTGCTCGCGCTCCGATCGGGGAACGCCCAGAACCACACGCCGCCCTCCCCCACGGGGAACGTCCCGAGGGTGCCGTGCTCACCGGCGAAGCCCCGGAAGTCCCTCGGGATCGGGGCTCCTATGATCTCGGTGGTTTGGGGATCGATCCTGACGAGACCGGATTCGTACCGCTCGACCCAGACCGAGGCCCAGGCGTACCCCTCCCCGGCGCCCGCCGCGAGCACGTCCGGCACACGGCCTACGACTCGACCCGTGGCCGCATCCACCTGAAGGAGCTCGTAACCAGAGGAACCTGGAGCCCCCTCGGGGATCTGCTGAACAACCCACACCCCACCGGCACCCGTGAAGATGTCAGCGGGCCAGCCGTCAACGGGGACCTGATCGGTGACCGCGTTGGACTCCGGATCGACCCGGAACACTCGACCGGTGCGGAACGCGGCGAACCCACTCACCCACACCGCGCCCTCACCCACCGCGACGTCCGATGTGCCGAAGCCGATATCGATCGTCGCCGTCACCCGGCTCGTTGCCGGGTCGATTCGGAGCAGCCCGCCGGGCTTCCCATCGGAACAGAAATCCCCCTGAACCCATACTGCCCCGAATCCGACGGCGATGTTGTTCGGATACATCTCGACCGGGATCCGCGCCGTGATCTCGTTGGTCGACTGGGCGATCCGCACCACCTCACCGCCGCACTGCCCCTGATTGGGAACCCCGACCCAGGCGGACTCGAGCCCCGCGGCGATCCCCCTCGGGAACGGGCCGACGCGGATCTGGGCGGTGACTCTGGGGTCGACCGGAACCGGGGATGCCGCCGGGCGTGGGCTGCGGTCATCGGTGAAGGCACGGACGGCGACCGCGATCCCGGCGCCGGCCACAGCGAGGGCCAGGGCGGCTACGAGCAGCCGCCGTCCGGACGACGGCCCGGATGTGGACCTCGGGCGGCGGTCGCGGATTTCGGCCCACAGGTCCGGAACGGGCATCCGGTCGGCGCGGCGCAGCAGGTCGTTCAGGTCAGGCATCATCGTCCTCCTCCTTCAGCAGCTCCCGCAGGCGCCGCCTGGCCCGGTGGAGGTGCACCCCCACGGCGGAGGGCGTCGACCCCACGATCGCGGCCACCTCTCGCACCGAGTAGCCCGCATAGTGGTGGAGCACCACCGAGGAGCGCTGCTTCGGCGACAAGCGGCCCAGCATCCCCAGGAGGTCGATCGGGGTTTCTGGCGCCGGGTCGGGTTCGGGAAGTGGGAGAGGTGGACGCCGGCGCGCCTTGAGTTCCCCCGCCGCGATCCGGAACGCCGCCCGCCACACCCACCGGTCGGGGGCCCGGACCTCACCACCCCTGTGGAGGAGCTGGGCGAAGGCCTCGGCCACCGCATCATTGGCCACCTCTCGATCCCCGGCGAACAGCACGACCGAGCGCCAGAGCCGCTCGACCTGCTCCCGGTAAAGCCGCTCCACCGCGCTCGTCTCGGCCACCACAGCATCCTGCACGTCCGGGAGACAGGGCGTGCCCAGATGAGATCGATTAACGCGCGGCACGGATATTCCTAAGATTGCTTTGTCAGGGGCCATCCCGTGATCAATGGAGGTGCCGAGCGTTCGGATGCGTTGTGCGCGAGTAGAGGCTCTTAAGCGGCCAGCCAGTCAGCTCTGGAATCGGGTCCTTCGCCCCCTAGTCAGCTCTCGGGTAACCATGGGCTAAGCGATGTGGAGCCGGGCCAGCTCCTCATCTGCCTCCACAAGGAGCTCCTCGGAGGGTCTCTGGCTGTCCCCAGCCCGCCCGAGCCAGACTGTCACGTTCAGCAGGCGATCCCCGACCCATGTGTCCAGGTAGCACACGGAGACGTGGGGAGCGGGCTGGCCGTCGTAGTACCGGTGCGTGCAGAAGCCGTCGGCGACACGGAGGGGAAGGGCTCGGGGCGGGAACTCTTCCTCTCCCGTGTACGGACGGGGGCCCACCACGGTTATCACGATGCCCCCGGGCGGGAGGGTGCGAACGGTCTCATTCGGGAGCCCCGACCGCGATGGGTCGTCCCGGAAGGGGACGTTCGCGGCCCATGCCGCTGGCCACGCTTCCCCCTGGGGACCGACGACCGCCTGGGCCGTATGCCACCCTGGAGCTGGCTTGAACATCGGGGCCGGCTCCGCCGAGGGGGCAACGCCCGGGCGCAGGTCCACCCGTGTCACGGTGTCCTCGTAGTTGGCCACCCACAGGGTACCGGTCGCCGGGTCCAGGGAGACATCGGCGACCTGGGACGGGAAGCTTAGGGACCCTGCCAGCTCGAGCGTGCGGGAATCGAGGATCCTCAGCGGATGGAGGCCGAAGAGGATCCTTCCATCGATGACCGCGAACGGCCACGAGAAGCCGCCTTGGACGTGGAAGGTGGAGACTTCTCCCGACGACGGGTCGATGCGGACGGCGTTTCCCTGGTCGTCAGCCGCCCACACGACATCCTCCCCGATGGCCACGTTATTGGGGAGGTAGCCGCCATCGCCCAAGAACCCGTTCCGATCCAGGACTGCGCCGTCGAGACGGTTGAGGATCGGATCGATCCTCCAGAGCGTGGACGCCACCCACGCGCCCCCTGAACGCTTCGAGTGACCGTAGACCCACACGGCCCCCTCACCGATGACGATGTCTCGGGGCCATCCCTCATCCACCGGGATCCGCCCAACGACCGAATTCGTGGCCGGATCGATACGGACCACCTCCCCCGCCGGTTCCCTGGACGGGAGGTTCAGGGTGACCCATACGGCATCCAGCCCGACCTCTACGTCGCTGGGGTGGCGGCCAACCGGAATGGTCGCCATCACCTTGCCCGAACTCGGGTCGATGCGCTTGATGACGCCGTCCCGTCCGTGGTACGACGTCGCCCACACGGCCCCAGCCCCCGCGGCGACGTCGGTCGCGTCAGACACCGGGATGGCGTCAATGACCTGGTTCGTCTCGGGGTCGATCTTCACCACTCCCCAGCCATCGCCATCAATGCCTACTGGGTCGTAGGTGGCGACCCACACGAAACCCTCGCCGACGGCAACTCCGGTCGGGCCGGAGCCCACCGGAATCGTCGCGGCAACTTCTGGCCTGAACGGGCCACCTGTTTCGGCTTGCGGCTGTGGGCGTGCACGGCTCGTCGCATCGTCGCGGAGGAAGGCCGAACCGACCAGGACCACACCCGCGGCGGCCACAGCGAGCGCCACGAGGCTGATGGCGAGGCGCTGGAAGAGGAGCCAGCTGTCGCCGCCGGGAGCTATCTCTCGGCCAGGAGCCCGCTCCCATCGAAGAATCCTCGTTCCCCATCCGCGAGGCTGCTCAGGTGGTCGGGTCCGTCGAGCGACGAGCCTTCCTGTGGGCATGGCTTGCCTAGGTTCTCGCCAGTGGTCGGGAATCCCGGCTCAGCTCTGGGGGGGCCAAGGACTCGGCGCCGCTCCTCTCCCGAGAATCCTCGGGGCCCTCCGCCGTGGCTGGCGGGACTTCCACCTTCCGCACGATCGGATAACTACTCGCCGTATGCCGCTTCGACTCTCTGTGGCGGAGGACCAGAGAGGCGGAGAACACGAGGAGAGCCCCCGCGATCAGGGTCGCACCCTCGATGCCGATCACGGGACGTTCCCCTGGAGGGGTCCTTGAGATCTGAGGGGTTGCGGGGGCCACCCGAGCCTCCGGATCGCCCGGAAGGTCCGCCCGGGACTCCGGCGTGGCGACATCCTGGGCAGCCTGGTCCAGGCGCTCCCTCAGTCGGTCGACCCTCGCCCTGGCTCGCTCCAGTCGCGCGGCGAACCGAGCCTCCCGCTCGGTGTCGCCCACGAAGATCATCCCCCCGATGAGGTCGCCGATCCCGTCGACCGTGCAGGGATCGTTGCAGTAGTCGATCCGGTACCGGCCTACAGGAACGTCGGGCACGGTGAACTCGACCTCGGCCACCCAGCAGCAGTACTGTCCTGTCGCCTTGGTGATGGTCAGGGGCCCGAGGTTGATGGCCTCCTCCGCCAGCGGGTCGTCCCATGCCCGATCCCCGGGAGTGAGGTAGGCGTAGAAGGGGCCGTCGCTGACCTTCCCTTCCAGGCTCCCGGTCCCGAACGTGCCGCGGGCCACCACGTGGTCCCCCACCGAGAAATACTCGCGATCGGTCTTCAGCCAGGAGCCTCCGGCCTCCGCCGGCTGCGGGAGGAGCATCACCACGGCCGCTGCCAGAACCACCGATCCCCAACTGCTGCGCATCGACCTGCCTCCTGAGGCCCGGGTCCTATGGAGGTAGACGCCGTCGGTACGGCTTGGGTTCGCGGGGCCGAGGGTCCGGTCACAGCCCACATACTCGACTACACCTTTTCGCCTCTTGGCGCCCCTGTACGGGTGAGGTGCACGATGCGCGGGTGACCGTGGACCGAGATGAGAGTGTTGAGTCCCTCTACCTGGATCATGCGGAACGGCTGTGGCGAGCCCTGTACGCGTACGCCGGCGACCGCGAGGTCGCCAGCGACGCCGTGGCCGAGGCCTTTGCCCAGTACCTCCAGCGGGGGTCGGCCGTGAGGTCGCCGGCCCGCTGGATCTGGCGGGCGGCGTTCCGGATCGCCGCCGGGGAGCTGAAGGAGCGCCGAAGGGAGGGCTCTCCCCTCCCGGTGGACCCGCCAGTGGTTCCACAGCCGACCGGAGAGCTCCTCTCCACGCTCCGGCTCCTCCCTCCGAGGCAGCGAGCGGCGCTGGTCCTCCACTACTACGCCGGCTACAAGGCCCGGGAGATCGCCGACATCATGGGGTCCACCGCGACCACGGTTCGGGTCCACCTCAGTCAGGGCCGGAGGAGGCTTCGCGAGCTCCTGGAGGAGGACCATGACTGACCTGCGCGAGCGCTTTCGGGGCCTCGACCAGGTTCCCGTCCCCGACCTCCTGTCGGAGATCAGGGGGCGGAGACCGTCCCGATCGCCGCCGGGCCCACCGTGGCGACGCCTGGGGGCCACCGCCGTGGCGCTGGTGGTGGCCGCGGGCGGTCTCGCTCTGGCTGGGCGAGCGTTCTTGGGTGACCAACGGGATCGTCCGCTCCGAGCCGGCGCCTACCTGCCTTCTCCCGACGAGAGGGCGGCCACCGTGGCCATCGCCGCAGTGGCGGACGCGGGGCTCCGCGACGGGATCCGAATGATCCCCTCGGAGGATGCCCCTGGGGATGAGCCCGCCTTCCGGATGCTGGTTCCCTATGACTACGTCGGGATCAGCCGGGACGAGGGGGGCTGGACGGCCGCCTTCTGCGCCTCCCCCCCGGAAGACCGGGGGTGCGACCGGGAGGTAGCGGACAGTTTCCTCACCGTCGTCCCCGACGGAGAGGACCTGGTGGTGGCTGACGCCTCGGGGACGTTCACCGAGGCCCATCGCGATCGCCTGATCGGCTACACGGAGCCCGCGGAGGCTCCCGCTGATCTGCAGATCCACCTCCCGGTCCGCCCGATCCGAGTCCCCGGGGAGACCGGTCTGAGCGTGGCCGGCGCCTTCTACTGGACCGGACCGATCCCTTCGAACCTCGGGGCCGTGTGCCGCACCGAGGTCCTGGACGCCCAGGGGCAGGTCGTGTTCACGAGGGAGTTCACCTCGCTCGCGCCGGAGCACGAGCGGGAGCGGGACAGCATGTTCGTCCTGGAACCTCCAGAGGAACCGACGTCCGAAGCGAGGATCGCCTGCGGCGAGTGGCAACCGGTGGAAGCCGTCCCCAGTGGCCCCCGGCACGTTCTGGCCTCAGGGATCATCGAGGAGGGTCAGTACGCGGTAGAGCCGTGGCGCCTAGTGGTGTGGCGCGGTGAGAACGTGGACGACCCCGAGCGCCTGGAGCTCTGGAGGCAGAACGCGGAGGGCAACGACGTCTATTGCTGGGGGTTCGACGTCGATCCTCTCACCTCCGTCGTCCACGGCCAACGGGTGCCGCCCGGCGGGTGCTCTCCGTTGGCTGGCGCCGCGACCGAGGCGATCGGCGAGCGAGCTACTGTCCCCGTGGCCGGGGAGGGATCGAATCTGGCCGTGGGCGTCCTGTCCACCGTCGTGGCCTCCCTCGAGCTTCGGCTCGACGACGGTATGGTCATCGTGGCCGACCTTCTGGATCCTCCTCCGGAGCTCGGCGTCCCCCGTCGATTCTTCGTCGAGTTCCTGCCGCAGGGCGCCCGTGGCGAAATGGTGGCCCTGGACGCCGGCGGATCGGTCATGGCCACCGAACCACTCAGGGGCGGCGGCTCGGCCTGATCGCCGCTGTACCGTCACGTCCGAACGGTGCCATGGGCCCGTTGGCAGCGGTAGGACGGGAGAAGGTCGCCGTCACTCTCCCAAAGGAAGAAGGTTGCCCTGGTTGTTGAAGAACGGGTGCCCGCACTCGGCTGAGTCCCGGAAGTACCGGTTCGCCGCTTCCGGGTCCCCTGGCACTGCGTGGCGAGCAGTCAGGAGGCCGGGGTGCGGCTCACCCTGCCAGGGCTCAGGATCGGGGAGGTCCCACCCTCGGACACCCATGCACCGCAGGTACGCCAGCACGTCCCTGTTCTCCTCGGCGATCCTCTCCTCGTCGTACCGGTTCGGCTGGGGGAGGCTCTCCTCTGCATCGAACGGTCCCACGAGCCCCGTCTCCACGAGACAGGCCTCCCAGGCTCGCCGGAACGCGGGATCGGCAAACACCGAGCCCTCCGGTGGAGGCGAACCTGAGGTCAAGAGGGGATAGACCTTGTCCCAGTCGTACCCTGTCCTCTCAATGCATGCCTGAAGGCTGGGGTTACTTGGGTCGACCCCGCTGACGCCGTTCTTGCCTGGTTGCACTCGGTCGCGGGCCAGCCCTGAGAGGACGGCCATGGTTCCGCCGATGACGGCGATGGCCAGGGCCAGGGCGATTGCGGCGGAGACGAGCCTCTCCGCTCGCCGCTTCCCTTCCCGCCGCTCGAGCATCCGCTCGAACGCTCGATCAGGTGGTGTCACGTGCGCGCTCGCTCGGCGCAGCCTGCTCCGCACATCAGTCATCGTCATCACCCATCTCCTTCACCAATGTGGCTCTCCCCCGTGCCGCCAGGACGCGCACGGTCACCGGGCTGATCCCCAGAACCTCCCCTGCCTGCTCGGAGGAGAGATCGAGCACGTCCATCAGCACGACCGCGGCCCGCTGGCGGGCGGGAAGCCGCGCCAGGGCCCGCACGACAGCGTCCCGGCCCTCCACGGCGGCCATCTCGTCGTCGCTCGGGATCTGGTGGATCGCCCTCCGCACGGCGACGGCGGCACGCCGGCGGCGGCTCCTCCACGCGTTCAGCGCGGTCCTGTACAGGTAGCCGACCGGGTCGGGGCCACCCGCCACGTGCTCCCATCGCTCCCACAGCGCCAGGAAGGCGTCCTGCATGACCTCCTCGGCTTCGTGGCGATCGCGTGTCAGGAGGGCGAGCGCCCGGAACAGTCGCCCGTGCTGGTCGGCGAAGAACGCCTCGAAGTCCGAGCGGGCGTGATCGGGGTCGGAGGCCATCGCGTCGATCTCGAGTGCCGTCACGACCTCATCCATCACACCCATGTACGCGCAGCATGCCTCGTTCCGTTTACGGCCGTGCCGAATCTACGGGCTGGAGGGGCTCGGCCGAGGCTGAAAGCTTCTGGTGCAGGAGCTCAGGAATGGGTGCTCGGTCCGCCTACCGATGGACGGACGAGTCCCAGGTCGATCAGCTCCGGCCCTGGATCGCGCACCGGGAGATCCTCAAGGCCTGGCAACCTCGAACCAGAAATGTCCGCTGGCGCTCCCCGCGGAGACGCGGACGTGCCAGCATCCGGCCAGCGGGAACTGGAAGCCGGCCCCCCATTCGCGACCGGGACGCTCCCAGTTCGAGCTGCCGTGCAGCTCGGGGCCCCACGCCGGCTCCAGCCAGGTCCCCTTCGGATGGAACGCCGCGGCGCGAAACGGCCCCTCACCGGTCACCTTCCACACGATCTTGATCGTCCGGCCGGTCTGGAGGCGTCCGAACACCAGCGCCCACAGCTCGTCCCCGGGCTGATCGGAGCTCCCCTGGACCTCCAAGAAGCGGGGGTGGCCGGTGGCGGGCGACGGAGGGTCACAGCCCTGCCGGCCGAGGGCCGCCGCCGTGGCTCCGGCCACCGGGGATGCCGCCTCGGGTGCGGCCCGCGCGTCCGGAGGCGCCTCCGGGCCACCGCAGGCGACGAGGAGGGCGAAGGCGGCAACCGGGGCCAGCCCCCTCATGGCCGGGAGAGTAGCACCCCCCCGCGTGACCGCTCCTCCTTCACCTCTTCCGTCACGTCCGCTGGGTGGCTCACGGCGAGAGGATGGCCGGTGGACGCCGACCGTTCTCGTTGATCACCTCCCCGGAGACCAGATCGATCACCGACACCCGCCAGCGGGCGCAGCTCGTGGCCGCGTAGGCGTACGGACCGGCCACCTGGAGGTCGACCCACTCCTCCTCCAGCAGGTGCCACCGCTTCGCCCCGTCCCGGCCGTAGGCCGCGACCCCGTTCCCCTTCTGGTCGCAGGTGCCGAGGAAGCTGTTGTGGGCCAGGAGGAGACCGCCTGCCTCGGCGATGAGGCTCATCCCCCGGGTGAGGGCGCACTTCGTCCAGGTCCTGGTGTCGATGATGGTGACCCCAGCGGGGCGGCCGAACTCCTTGCCATCCCTCCCGATCCCGGTGATCTCCCAGTCGTGGCCTGAGACCGCGAGGAGACCATCGCCGAGCCACACGGCCCTGCGGAGGCGGTGATCCGCGATCTTGGCCTCTGCCGCGGGGAGCAGGCCCGCGAACAGCGCCCGGTCCTCGGCGGGCCAGTGGTACTCGACCTCCAGATCGTCCAGGTCCACCTCGGCGACCGGCTCCCCTGCCCCGACCACGAACGCCCGCCGACCGTCGGGATCGACGGCCAGGCCCGGCGTCACCTGGAACCCAACATCGTCGTCCGGGTCTTCACCCTGGGGGTCGAAGCCGGCGCTGATCAGCTCGAGCGTGGTCTGTCGGACCCGTCCGTCCCGGTCGATGGTCACCAGCGTCGCGGGAGCCAGGCCCACCGCGGAGTAAGGAGGTTGCAGGAGGAGGACCAGCAGGTCGGCCAGGCGACCTGCCCCGACCGGAGCCCCTTCCAGGGGGATC
>JBOGVZ010000037.1:0-31210 GCA_050692985.1 Actinomycetota bacterium | reverse complement strand
TGATCGGCTGACCGAGAACCACCAGGCTCTCCGGCCCTCAAGGTGAGGGCTTGTTCGCCATCCTCGGAAGACCGGGGAGGCCATGGAGAGCAGGGAGTGCCTACTGCCTATTGACGGACGCTACTCGCCGGCGGCAGGCCCTCAGGGAGCCGAGCCGCTTGACACCCGCCGCCGCCCCGAGTACGAGTGACCCGCGACCGACAGGGAGGTGGCGCCGTGGGACGCAAGCTGCTGGCTGAGTTCGTGGGCACGTTCGCGCTCGTGTTCATCGGGGCGGGATCGATCGTGGCGGCCGGCTCCCCCATCACCGACGTCTTCCCCGGCGCCGGGCTGGTCACGATCGCCCTGGCCCATGGGCTGGCCATCGGGACGATGGTGACGGCAGTCGGCCACGTCTCCGGGGGCCATTTCAACCCGGCGGTCACGGTGGGGGTATGGGTGACCAGGCGCATGGGCTCCGGCGACGCCGTCGCCTACGTCCTGAGCCAGGCGGCGGGGGCGCTCGCCGGAGCCGGCTTGCTGCGGGCGGTGACCCCCACGGCGGCCTGGCAGGCCTCGGACCTGGGGGCCACGCTCATCGCCCCCACCATCTCCGAGGCCCAGGCCATCACCATCGAGGCGGTGCTGACCTTCTTCCTGGTGTGGGTGGTGTACGCCACGGCGATCGACACCGAGGGTGCGTTCGCCAAGGTCGCCGGGCTGGCCATCGGCTTCGTGATCGCCATGGACATCATGATGGGCGGCCCGTTCACCGGGGGATCGATGAACCCCGCCCGTTCGCTTGGGCCGGCGGTGGTGGGCGGCAACTACGCCGGGCTGTGGATCTACTTCATCGGGCCCGTGATCGGCGGGACGCTGGCGGCCCTGGCCTACGAGTACGGGATCCTGCGCCGCCGAGAGGTGGCGATCACCGACCCGCGGGGGTGAGCCGGGGGTGGACCAGGCCGCGATGATCGAGGCCCTGCGAGACCTGGTCGAGGCGGAGTCCTACTCCGAGGATCCCGAGGGCGTGGCCCGGTGCGGGGGGGTCATCGACCGGCTGTGCCGGGACCTCCTCGGCTCGGGGCCGGAGGCGATCGGCCCTCACCGGCTGTGGCGGCGGGCCGGCCCCCGACCGGTGCTGTTGCTGTGCCACTTCGACACCGTGTGGCCGACCGGGACCCTCCGGGACTTCCCGTTCTCCGTGGAGGACGGGGTGGCCCGGGGCCCGGGGACCTTCGACATGAAAGCGGGCATCGTCCAGGCCCTGGCCGCGGTCAGGGAGACCGAGGGACCCGTGTCGATCCTGTTCACCGGCGACGAGGAGATCGGCAGCCCCACCTCCCGGGAGCTGATCGAGGCCCAGGCCCGGACCGCTCGGGCGGTGCTGGTCCTGGAGCCGGCCGCCGGGCGGGCCGTGAAGGCCGCCCGCAAGGGGGTCGGCCAGTGGACGATCGAGGTCACCGGCCGCGCCGCCCACCCGGGCCTGGCGCCGGAGGCGGGCATCAACGCGGCCGTGGAGCTGGCCCGCCAGGTCCTGGCGGTCGAGCGGGTGGCCCGGCCGGAGGAGGGAACCACGGTCACGGTGACCACGCTCCATGCGGGGACGGCCCCCAACGTCGTCCCCGAGGAGGCGCGGTGCACGATCGACGTGCGGATGTGGACGGAGGAGGAGGGCCAGCGGGTTGCCCGGGAGCTCGCCGCCCTCCGCCCGGTGCTCGAGGGGGCGCGGCTGGATGTCCGGGGCGCCCTCAACCGGGGCCCGCTCGAGCGGTCCGCCTCCGAGGGCCTGTATCGCCGCCTGGTCGCGCTCGGCTACGACCTGCCCGCCGCCGAGGTCGGCGGCGCCAGCGACGGGAACTTCACCGCGGCATTGGGCGTCCCCACCCTCGACGGGCTGGGCCCCGTCGGCGGCGGCGCCCACGCCCGGGACGAGCACGTGCTGGTGGCCGAGATGCCCCGCCGCGCCGAGATGGTGGCGGCGCTCATCCTCGACCTCGTGGCCGATGCCCCGGATCGCCCCGCCGATGGGTGAGCCGGAGACCCCGGAGACGGAGGCGTCGCCCCGAGGCCTGGAGGTCCGGGAGCTGGCCTCGATGGAGGAGGTCACCGCGGCGTCCGAGCTGATCGACCGGATCTGGGGCCAACCCCGGAACGTTCCACCGGCCCTGCTGCGGGCCCTGGCCACCCACGGCGGAGAGGTGCTCGGCGCGTTCGAGGAGGGCCTGCTGGTCGGAGCGCAGGTGGCCTTCGTGGGACGGACCGAGGAGGAGCTGCTCCTGCACTCGCACATCACCGGCGTGGCCCCCGAGGCGCAGTACCGTGGCGTGGGCCACGCCCTCAAGGTCGCCCAGCGCGCGTGGTGCCTGGACCGGGGGATCGAGGTGGTGACGTGGACGTTCGATCCGCTGGTGGCCCGGAACGCGTACTTCAACCTCCAGAAGCTTGGGGCGGAGGCCGACCGTTTCCACCGGGACTTCTACGGGGAGATGGCCGACGCGTTCAACCGCGGGGATCGCTCGGACCGGCTGGAGGTCCGGTGGCAGCTGCGATCCCCGCGGGTCGAGGAGGCCCTGGGGCCCGGCCTTCCGGAGCCGTCGGAGACCGGTGCCGCCGCGTTGCTCGGGGTCGAGAACGGCCTCCCCCGGCCGGACCCGGACGCCGAAGGGACCCGCCTGCTCATCCGGGTCCCGCTTGACTACCACGGGCTCCGGGAGGCGGATCCGCGGGCCGCCGCCCGGTGGCGATCCGCGGTGGGGGACGCCCTGGAGGGGACGATCGGGCGGGGGTGGCGGGCCACCGGCTTCCTTCGATCCGGCGCCTACGTCCTGGAGCGCCGGTGACCGAGCCGGCACCCCAGGCCGTCGAGCTGATCAGGGTCCGCCTTCCACTGGTGCGGCCCTTCACGACGTCGTTCGGAACGACCGCGGTCAAGGAGGCCATCCTGGTGCGGGCCATCGGGGGGGATGGAGCCGAGGGATGGGGGGAGTCCGTGGCCATGGAGCACCCCCTGTACTCCGGCGAATGGAACGACGGGGCCTGGCTGGTGCTCCGCGACTACCTGGCCCCCGCCGCGGTGGCGGGGTGGCCGGCGGGCATCCAGGGCCACGCCATGGCCCGGGCCGCCGTCGAGGTGGCCCTGGTCGACCTGCGCCTCCGTCGGGAAGGGATCCCCCTGGCGGCCCACCTGGGAGGCGTTCGCGACCGAGTCCCGTGCGGGGTCAGCCTCGGCCTGGAGGAGGACCTGGACGATCTCCTGGAGCTGGTGGGCCGGTTCGTGGACGCCGGGTACAGACGGGTCAAGCTGAAGATCGAGCCGGGCCGCGACCTCGACGTGGTGCGAGCCGTCCGAGCCTCGTTCCCGGAGGTGCCCCTGTCCGCCGACGCCAACGCGGCGTACACGGAGGAGACGGCCGGGATGCTGCCGGCCTTGGACGAGCTCGGGCTCGAGTACCTGGAGCAGCCGCTGCCCGAGGACGACCTGCTGGGCCACGCCCGCCTCCAGCAGAGGATGGCCACGCCGGTGTGCCTGGACGAGACGATCACCTCGCCCGCCGTGGCCCGGAACGCCATCGAGCTCGGCGCCTGCCGGGTCATCAACGTCAAGCTCGGGCGCGTCGGCGGGCTGGCCGCATCCGTCGCCATCCACGACCTGGCCCGACAGGCGGGCGTCCCGCTGTGGTGCGGGGGGATGCTGGAGACGGGCGTGGGCCGGGCGGCCAACGTGGCCCTGGCCGCCATGCCCGGGTTCACCCTTCCCGGCGACACGAGCGCCTCGGACCGCTACTTCGAGCGGGACCTGACCGACCCGTTCGTGGTGGAGCCGGACGGCACCATGCGGGTCCCTGAGGGACCGGGGATCGGGGTGGAGCCGCTCCCCCAGGCGCTCCAGGAGGCCGCCGTGGACCGCCTCACCGTCCGCCGGGCCGGGGGCTGACCCCGCCCCCGGCCCTCAGCACTCCCGGGGAATCTCGTAGTTGCCGGAGTTGTGCCCATCGTGGCCGAACTCCGGCCACTGGCCGAGCGCCGTGCACGCGGCCGGCGACCCCGCGGGGACCGCCGTGGGGAACAGCCGCAGCCAGCCCTCGCGGGTGACCATGGCGATCTGGAGCAGTCCGTCGTCCGCGGCCCCCATCGGGGCGTCACCCACGGCCGCCGCGGTCACCCCCCACCCGCCGGTGAAGTACCGAGTGGCCGTGAGGTTCGTGCTGGTGAGGCCCGCCGCCACCAGGTCGCTGACGGCCGTGCTCTGGATCACCTCGGCCAGGCCGTCGCCGGTCACGTCGGCAACCACGGGCTGGACGAAGAACTGGAGGTCGTTGACGGTGATCGGCGCGTTCGGCTCGTATGCCCCCGTGGAGGCGTTCCACATCGACAGGTGGTCCTCGGCCCGGAGCTGCTGCGCGGGCAACAGGATGTCGACGGCCCGGCGCAGACCCGCCCCGGGCCCGGCGACCGTCAGGTGGAGGCCCCCGTCGAGGGAGCCGATCGACAGCGACCCGGCGGCCACGTAGCTGGGGGTATCGGTCGAGGTGCTGGCCGGGCCGGGCGGTGCGCTGGCCAACGTTCGGTACCGGCCCGTGGGGCCCACCCCCAGGAACGACGAGCCGTCATGGTTGAGGATGTATCCCGGTCCCGCGAACGAGGTGAAGGCGACCTCCAGCTCGTCGTCGGTGTCGGCGGGCGAGGTGATGTTGGCCAGGACGGCCTGGCTGGCGGTGCCTTCCCCCACGTACGGCAGCAGGTCGGTGATCAGCATGGCGATCGGCACCGGCCAGCCCCCCACGTACGCCTGGTCGTGGGTATGGGACGTGGCGGCCGTGGCCGGCGACTGCGGGTGGGCGGCGCCGTCGTGGTGGAGCGCGTACAGCCGGGTGTTGCCCGGAGGCCCCACCCCCGCCTGGGCCAGCACCTGGATCAGCGGGTCGGAGATCAGGTCCGCGTTCGGCGTCTCCCGGTACTCCTCGTTGACCCCGATCACCACCTCGAGGTCCCCGTCCGCATCGATGTCGCCCAGGCTGGGGGCCACCAGGACCTTCGTGCCGCGCAGGGCTCCCGCTCCCTCGACGTAGGTCACGTGGCGGGTGGCCGGATCCATGGCCGCGACCTTGGCCGGGTCCCGGAGGAACACCGGCCACCCCTTCACCGGCCTGCCGCTGTGGTGCCAGGCGTACACGTGGCCGTCGTTCGAGCCGACCACGATCTCCAGCCCGGGCGTGGTGGGATCGAGGTCGCCGATTGCCGGGGCGGAGTTGATACCCCAGTCTCGGTCGTTGAACCGGTCGCGGATCCCGCCCGGCTGCGAGGGACCGGGGGCGTAGTCGTCGCAGTTCGGGATGGTGGCCGGGCCGCACGGCGGCTCCTTCGACAGGGAGCGGTCGACGGACACGGGGAACCCGCGGCGAGGCCGCCCGGTATGCTCCCACACGTACAGGCGGCCCTCCAGGTCGGAGGTGGCCACCTCCAGGTCGCCGTCCCCATCGAGGTCCGCCACACCCACGGTCCCCAGCAGGATCGAGCTGCGGGGCTTGCGGACCGACAGGATGCGCCCCGAATAGGCGTTCGTCCCCGGGCGCCGGGCGCCGGGGTACGGGCGGGTCATGACCGGCCACCCGGGCAGCTCCTGGCCGGTGGCCACGTTCGTGTACGCGTGCACGACGCCGTCCTCCGTCGGGAGGAGCAGCTCGTCGGTCCCGTCACCGTCGAGGTCGTGGAACGACGGCGCCCCGGCTCCCCCGGAGGGGTTCCCGGCCAGCCCGATGTCGTCGCGGACCGCCGACTCCGAGGCCGGGTACACGTCGACCTGCTTCTGCATGACCGCTTCGTTGTTGACCGTGTCCGCGGGGTTCGTGGGGTGGGCGATGACCCGCACCCGGAGCCGGATCGCGTAGCGCTCGGGCTGGAACTCGCTGGTGGGATCGGTGGCCGGATCGAAGGGGTTGGGGTTGGCGGCCAGGGCCGAGGCCAGGTCGGCGACCGGGATGCGCCCCAGCTCCCCCTGGAGCGCGCCCGTCAGCCCCTCCCCTGCGGCCACCCCGGTCCAGGGCCCGTCGCTGTGCTCCTCGCTCCCGGGGGCGCTGCGGGTCCCGGCCGGGGCCTTCAACCCCTGCACATGGGGAGCCCACTCCAGCACCCAGTCGAACGTCCCGCCCGCCGCGGTCACCCGGTTGGCGGCCACCCGTCCCTCCACCACCACCACGCCGGGATCACCGGGGTCGTCGGGAAGCAGCAGCTTGAAGCCGTCCCCGTACCCGTACTGCCGCCACCACGCGGGCGAAGAGATGTCGGCCTCGGGCGGGATGCGCTCCTGGGCGGTCAACGCGTCGTCCGCGGTGACCGCGTACGGGCCGGGGCTGGCCGAGTCGTACTCGCGGCCCGGCCGTCCGATGAACCGCAGCAGGCGGGCGGCGTTGTTCCGCCCGTAGCCGAAGAAGTAGTCCCACCCCTTGACGCTCTGGTAGCGGGCCGAGGCCGGGATGGTGGTCTCGTAGTTGTTCGGCGGCGCCGACGGTACGAGCACGTCGGATGGGGCGTCGTCGCAGAAGTCGTGAGGGGCGGGCGGGGCGCAGCTCGAGGAGAAGTCGATGTCATCGGCGGACAACCGCCACAGCTGCATGGCCTCCTCCGCTGAGATCGGCCACGGCGCCACCCCGCCGTCGTCCCGCACGTACCGGGTCATGTCGCCCCGCTCGATGGCGTTCCAGGCCGCCGAGTACAGGAGGCCGGACACGCCGGCCGAGCGGCCGGTGGCCTCCGAAGAGCAGCTCGTCGAGGGGATCGACACGAACGTGTAGCCTCCGAAGTTGGTGCACCCGTTCAGGTACAGGTAGCTGTTCGGGCGCCCCGCGGGGTCCACCCCCGAGGTCCGGATCGAGTTGACCACCATCGTGTGGTCGTACGCGGCGGGCCAGTTGTGATGGCCGGCGGCCTCGTCGGCCTCGGAGGCGTTGATGATCACACCGTGGCGGTAGGCATAGTCGGCGGCTGCCTGCCCGAACGAGGTGTGGTTCAGCGTCCCCAGGGCCTCCTGCACCACGCTGACCCCGTTGTCGACCGCGTAGATCACCGCCTCGGCCCAGTGGTTCACATCGGCGATGAACGAGTCGCCGACGCGCATCGGCATCATCATGCAGTTCGGGCACTGCCCGTCTCCGCCGGTGCCGGCTTCGGCGGTGGAGTCCACCGCCTCGCCGGTGCCGTGGCCGTAGTCCGTGTCGTCCTGTGGGTTGTTGTCGTCCTCGAAGAAGTCCCAACCGGAGATGTCATCCACATAGCCGTTCCGGTCGTCGTCCACACCGTCGCTGAACACCCGGATGAGGTCCTCGGGGTCGATGTCGCCGTTCCCGTTGAGGTCGCTCACCCGGGAGTCCGTCGCGTAGTCGAAGGCGTTGAACACCCCGTCGTCGTTGACGTCGTACCCGCCTGCACGCTCGTCGTTCGGGTTGGGACCGCCCTCGGGCATGGGGAGCTCGAGGCGGTTCAGGTAGTACTTGCGGATGAGCCGGGGCTGGGGCTCCTCCCACCGGATGCCCGAGTCGAGGACGGCGATCACCACGTCGGGACGGCCGGTGGAGATCTCCCAGGCCCGGTTCGTGCCCACGCCCTTGACGCCGTAGAGCTCCTGCGGGTTGTTGGCGACCAGCGGATCGTACTGCTGGTTGGGGGAGGTGTTCGTGTCCCGATGATCGGTGAACTTCCAGTCCCCGATGCAGTCGAAGTCCGAGGGCAGCTCGGGGGATGGGGGCGTGCAGTTGCCGTCCTCCAGGAACAGGTAGGCGGGATAGTCGTGCGGGTCGCCCGGAGCCGGCGGGTAGGGAAGGACGGCCGCGGTGGGCGAAGCCAACCCCACGGCCACGGCCGCCGCGACGGGGATGGCCCACCGTCTTCGCACGGTCCCGGCTCCTCTCGAAGGTTCCCCGTTCCCCAGATGGAGATTCGACGAGCGGGGCTTGGGTTCCTCCCCATGGTGCCGGAGGGCCCTCCGAGGGCATAGACTCCGGAGCCGTGACGCCGTCCTTCCCCCGTCCATGAACGCGGTCCTCGCTCAGGGTCTGATCAAGCGCTTCGGCGACGTCGAGGCCGTCCGCGGGATCGACTTCGACGTCGCCTCCCGTGAGTGCTTCGGCTTCCTGGGCCCGAACGGCGCCGGGAAGACCACGACGATGAGGATGATCTCCTGCACCTCTCCCCCCACCGAGGGCCATCTCGAGGTCCTGGGGATGCCGGTGTCTCGAGGGCGGGAGATCAAGCGCCGGATGGGCGTGGTGCCCCAGGAGAACAACCTCGACGAAGAGGTCTCCGTCCTCGACAACCTCCTGATCTACGCCAGGTACTTCGACATCCCCCGCCGCATCGCCCGGGCCACCGCGGAGGAGCTCCTGTACTTCGTGGCGCTGGGCGACAAGCGGGACTGGGACATCCCCCGGCTGTCGGGTGGGATGAAGCGGCGGCTGCTCATCGCCCGGGCCCTGGTGAACGAGCCCGACGTCCTGATCCTGGACGAGCCCACCACGGGCCTGGACCCGCAGGCCCGGCACCTGGTGTGGGAGAAGCTCCGCTCGCTGAAGCGCCAGGGCGTGACCCTGCTGCTCACCACGCACTACATGGACGAGGCCGCCCAGCTGTGTGACCGGCTGGTGATCATGCACCAGGGCCGCATCCTGGTGCAGGGGCCCCCCAGGGACCTGGTCGCCCGGGAGACGGCGCCCCAGGTCATCGAGGTGTTCGAGCCGGCCGAGGAGGCGGTCCCGGCGCTGCGCGACCTGGAGGGCCTGGCGGACCGGACCGAGCGGCTGGCCGACCGGTGGCTCTTCTACACCTCGGAGGGCGAGCGGCTGCTGGCCAAGGTCCGTGGCGTGATCCCCGGCCCCGGGGCGGTGTGGCTTCGCGGCGCCACCCTGGAGGACGTCTTCCTCCAGCTCACCGGACGGGGGCTCCGCGAATGAGCGTGACCACGGCGGCTCGTCGCCCGCCCGGGGCCGTGTTCCGGGTTCCGGACGTGCGGCTGGGCTCCGCCTGGCACGTGTGGCAGCGGAACGCCTCGATCTACCGGCGGACCTACAAGCTCAACATCCTGCCGAACTTCTTCGAGCCGCTCTTCTTCCTGTTGGCCATGGGGTTCGGGCTCGGTGCGATCGTGGAGGACCGGATCCAGGGCATCCCATACCTCCACTTCATCGCCCCGGGACTGGTGGCCACCGCGGCGATGTACGGGACGTCGTTCGAGGTCACGTTCAACTGCTTCGTGAAGATGAAGTTCGGGCGCATCTACGATGCGGCCATCGCCACGCCCCTGTCGATCGAGGACGTGGGCCTCGGCGAGCTGCTGTGGGGCACGACCAGGTCGCTGATCTACGGGGTGGTGTTCCTGGGCATCGCGGCCGCCTTCGGAGTGGTCCACACATGGTGGGTGTTGCTGGCGCCGCTGGCCATCGCCCTGATCGGGATGATGTTCTCCGTCATCGGGCTGGCCTTCACCGCGGTGATCCCGGTGATCGACTACTTCACGTACTACTGGACCCTGTTCATGACCCCGATGTTCCTGTTCTCGGGGATCTTCTTCCCGCTCGACCGGCTCCCCGACTGGGTCCAGGGGCTGGCGTGGATCATGCCGCTGCACCACGCCGTCAACCTGATGCGGGCTCTCACCCTGACCGGGGACCTGCGAGCCGCCGCGCTGGCGGCGCTGTGGATCGCCGTCCTCACCGCGGCGCTGTTCGTGCTCCCCCTCAATCTCCTGCGCCGCCGCCTGGTCCGCTAGCCCCTCCTCAGGACCGGCAGCGGGCCAGGAACCGCTCCGCCCGCTCTCGGATCTCCTCGCCCCGGCCGGACAGCTCTTCCAGCTCGGCGTTCAGCTCGGCCATCCGGTCTCGATCCTCCCGGGCCACGGTCTCGGCGAACTCCACCCGGTTCGCCAGGGCTTCCCGATGGATGCCGAGCAGCCTGGTGGCCAGGTTGGCGGCCCGCCGGCAGGCCGGCGGGCCCTGGCTCTGCCCCGCCGGCGGTTCCTCCCCCCCACCGGCACGGCCGACGACGAACCCGATCAGGAAGGCCCCGGCCAGGACGAGCAGTCCGATCACCAGCCACCGCGTGGGTCGTGGAGGCCTGGACGAGGGGCGCGATGGCTCCGGGGACGCCGGGAGCGGCTCGGTGGGGTCGCGCCACGGGCGCTCCGAGGAACCCCCGCGCGACAGCGGCTCGGTCCTGCGGCTCGGCAGTCGATCCCGGGGGTCGCTCACGTTCCCTCCATCGGCCACGAGGTGATCCCGCCGAACGATCGTACCGCGACTGCCATGGCCGGATGCCCGAGAGCCAGGGTGGTGAGGCGACCGAACGGGTGGTACGGTGACGTTGATCGTGCTACGTCCGTGAGGGACGCGAGGGAGGGAGCACCGATTGAGCGACATCCACTCACCGCAGGGCGCGTGCGCCCGAGCAGCCTAGGCCGCCCCGTGCCCCGCTCTCTCCTTGAAGTCGTGGCTCTCGGGAACCGCGCGTTCAGCCTTCGCGGGGAGATCGACATCTCCAGCGTCGAGCGTCTAGCCGAGGTCCTGCATCCCGTGTCCGAGAGCGAGGGAGACGTGATCCTGGACCTCCAGGGGCTGGAGTTCGCGGACAGCGCGGGGCTGCGTGAGCTCATCCGCTGCGCCCAGCGGCTCGACGAGCGCGGGCGCCTGGTGCTGCGTCGCCCCACGCCGACGCTCCAGCGGTTCTTCGACGTCACCGGCCTGGGACGCATCCCGAACGTGGCCATCGAGACCGCCGACGCCTAGGAGCTAGTGCTCGGCGGCGTCGGCCTCTTCCCTGGTGGCGTGAACCGTCCCCGGTGGGTGCTCCGGTGGCGCGTAGATCGTGACCAGGCGGAGGGGACGGTCACCGGTGGTGACGAAGTTGTGACGGGTCCCGGCCTTCACGAACACCAGGTCGCCCGAGGCGACGGGACTGACCCGGCCGTCGAGCACCGCCTCCGCCTGGCCCTCGACGAAGAGCAGGATCTGGTCGACCTGCTCGTGCACCTCTTCACCGATCTCCCCGCCCACCGGGATGGTCATGACGACCAGCTGGCTGTGCTCGCCGGTGGTCACCTCGCGCCGGAAGTCCTCGTTCTCCCGGGCCACCGCCAGCAGATCGACCCTCGCCGCTTCGCTCACCCCTGCCTCCTCAGCCCGCGTACTCCCCGCCATTGTCCCCGCTCCGACGCAGCGGAGCCAGGTCGATGGCTTCGTTGGCATCCGAGAAGGCGAACCCGGGCTCGGGACCGCCGGCGATCACGTAGACGGTGGTCCCCACTGCGGCGACGCCCAGGCCGTGCCGGGCCGTCGGCAACGGTGGAAGCGTGATCCACCGACCGGCCCGGACGTCGAACGCCTCGGCTTCCGAGAACGTCGCCTCCGCCTCCCCACCCGGGGCCACGACGTAGCCGTTTCCGGTGGCCGCGGCCGCGATGCCGCCCCGTGGAGTGGGCAGGTCCGGCAGCCGCTCCCACGTCCCGGCCGCGGGGTCGAACGCCTCGGCGGCGGCCAGGTTCGTGCCGATCCCGCCGGTGCGCCCGCCCACCACGTACAGGCGGCCGTCCGCAGCCGTCACCCCCAGGTGCTCCCGGGCCGTGGGAGGCCCCGGCTCGGCGCTCCACCGCCCGGCCCCGGGGTCGAAGACCAGCATGTCCTCGGCCAGGCCCTCCGGTCCCACACCGCCGGCGACGTAGATGCGCCCGTCCAGGGCGGCGGCCCCGGCCGCGGCGCGCACCTCCGGCATCGGCGGAAGCTCCACCCACCTCGCGCCGCGCAGCACGAAGGCGCGGTTCGTGGGGTTGCCCAGGGAGGGACCGAGGTAGCCGCCCAGGACGTAGACGGCACCGTCGAGGCCCGCCGAGGCGGCGTGATTGACCCCCACGGGGAGGTCCGGCTCCACGGACCACGACCGGGTGGCGGTATCGAACACCTCCACCACGGCCACGGTGTCCCCCGATGGAACGAAGCCTCCGGACACGTAGATCCGGCGACGGGCGATCGCGGCGGTGACCTCCGTGCGGGCCGTGGGCGCGGGCGGCAACCGCCGCCACGCCACCCCCTCCACGGTCGGCGCGGGAGACCGTGACGGATCCGAATCACCGCCGCACGAGGCCAGGATCGCCATGCACACCGCCAGGGCGACCGTTCTCACGCTCTCAGCGTAGGTCAGGTGCGGACGGCCCACGGGGGCCGGTGATTCGCGTTCATCCCGGCCGGGAACGTCCCCAGGGCGTGAGCGACCGGTCGCCGATCACCGCCGCCGGCCCGGCCCCCGGGTCAACTCCGGGGGGGCGGGTCACCGATGGCTCAAGCGCCTACGGCTTCTCCCCGGGGAGGAGCGGGATGTCCTCGGTGAACTCGACGCCCGGGTAGAACGGCCTGAACTCCGCCGCGGCTGCCGGCTCCCTGCCGAGCGCCGCCTCGTCCGTGAGGTTCGACCACAGCGCCGCCTGAGCGATGAGCGCCCACTCCCGCTCGGCGTCCTGCCGCGAGAACGGATTCACCGCCAGGCCCAGGTACCGGCTGGCCGCGGTGGTCGGTCCGTAGACGATCACCGGCGCGTTGTTCGCGTCCGGAAGACGGTTCCGCCAGTGGCCGGCCACGAACCCCGGCGAGGGGCCGTTGGGCGGTGTGCCCACCATGTCGGCGTGGTACCGGCCGGCCACGGTGGAGCCGGCCGGCGTGGTCGAGAAGTACGTGAGGTTCGACGGCAGGAACAGGAAGTCCTCGCCCGGGTAGCCGCCGGTGAGGCCGCTGGTGGACCCGCCGACGTTGTTCCAAACGGCGATGCCGCCGTTCGCCACCTGGGTGCCCTGGGTCAGGCTCCCCTGAACCAGTCCCCCGACCGACAGGAACAC
Organism: Actinomycetota bacterium; assembly: GCA_050692985.1. Taxonomy (GTDB): domain Bacteria; phylum Actinomycetota; class UBA4738; order UBA4738; family CALAEC01; genus JBOGVZ01. The sequence goes on along the minus strand of JBOGVZ010000037.1, from coordinate 18,363 downwards.
GAAGTTGTTCACCGACTGTCCGGTGCCGATGTACCCGCCGCCCCGCTGGAAGAACGCCGTGAGCCGTTCCTGGGCGGTGGCGTTGGTCGGCCAGTTCTGCCCGGCGTTGTAGATCACGTCGAAGTTCAGCAGCGGGTCCGTCTCGGCGTTCTGGAGCGAGTCGCCGCCAGCAGAGACCGACACGAAGCCCGCGTCCGCCCCGAAGATGGCCCTCAGGGACTCCGAGGTGTCGGTCCGCCCCGGGGTGGCGCTGTTCACCAGGATGGCGACCCTGGGCGCCTCCGAGAGCTCGGTCGTCGGCGGCTTCGTCACCCCCACGTTGCGCTCGAAGGTGATGCCGGCCTCCCTCCCCGCGGCATGGAGGGCCGCCCGGGTGGCAGCGTCCGCCGGGAAGATGAGGGTGCCGGCCGGCATGGGGCCGCCGGTAGTGCTGACGAAGCTCTCCTCGGCGATCTCGCCCTCGACCCCGCTTCGAAGCAGCTCCAGCGTCGTGCGGTACTCGGACACGCCCTTCAGCGTCACCGCGTACCAGTCCGAGGGCCTGTTGAGGCCACCCTGCACGCCGCCCCTGAGCGGGTTCACCGCGCGGATGGTCCTCGTCTCCGGGTTGAACGTCGCATCGCCCCGGGGGATCTCGACGACGTCGGCTCCCCACAGGAACCCGTGGCTCCAGGCGCCCGGCGGCGCGTACAGCTGGAGGATCCTGTTCGAGATGTCCTGGCCGGCGCTGAGGGCGGTCAGGGCCAGGCCCCGGAGCGCCTGGTTCATCCACACGACGTAGGAGCCGGCGGGGAACGTCGTGTCCCCCCACGTGAAGTTAGCGGCGGTCCGGCTGACCTGGATGCCGTTGTCCAGCAGCCACTGGACCATCCGGTTCGCCTCGGCGTTGCTCCGCTGGCCGCCGCCGTTCTGGGGGATCACGTAGGCGGTGGGGTACTCGACCATCCAGTTGTGCTGGTCCTCGGTGAAGCCCCGGCTCGAGATCAGCGGGTCGCTGCAGCACTGGGGCCGGCCCTGGTCGGCGACGCCCCGGCGGAAGACCTCCAGCTGGTCGTTCATCATGGCCTGGCGGTTCGCCAGCCAGTAGTCGGCCGAGGAGTAGAACGCCAGGTACTGGGCGGTCTTGGACCCCAGCCGCCCGTTGCAGCCGGAGCCGGACGAGCACATCTCGGCCGTGGAGCTGTCGACGCCGTAGAAGGCCATGTACGTCTGGGTGTAGAAGGGGCCCCAGTCGTCCCAGCCCTCGGCGATCGAGGGATTGCCGGGAGGAACGCCCAGCATGTTCCAGTCGTTCACCGGACGGGTGATGCCCATCCCGACGGCCGCCAGGGCGGCCTCGTTCGCGTCCAGGCGACGCTGGTTCCAGTACAGGAACGTGTCGTACTCCATGCCCGGGTTGTGGGGCTTGGTGAGGCCATCCATGAGCGTGGGGTTCACGTACCCGTGCAGGTCCAGGCCCACCGTGGCCAGCCACTCCTGCTGGAGGGCCACGGAGACCTGGACCTCCCGCTGGGACTGCACCAGCCGGTCCCGGTTCATGTCGAACCCGTTGCCGTTGGCCCGGGTGCCGGCGAACCGTCCGTCCGGGTTCTCCATCGGGATCAGGATGAGGATGGCGTGGTCGAGGATCGTGTCCACGACCTCGTTCGTGCCACGGGGAAGGGTCACCAGGTCGCGGAGCACCTGCATCATCGCGTCGGTGCCCTCCTCCTCGTTCCCGTGGATGTTGGCCTGGACGAAGATCGGCAATTTCACGTCGTCCCCGAACGAGGAGAGCAGGGCCTGGGCCCCGGCTGGATCGGTCACCTCGATCGCCCTGATCCGCTGCCAGCGCCTGGAGTCCCGCCGCTGCTGGGGCGTCTCCAGCGCGTTGACCACGACGCCGTGGAGGTCCCGGCCCCCGACCGACTGACCGATCACGGAGTACTCCATCCGGTCGGGCACGCCCGCCGCCCCCGCCTCGTCCTCGATCTGCTCGAGAGTGCACTCGATCGCTTCCTGGGGGATGAGGGCCAGCGGCGCCCCCTGCTGGTTCGCGATGTTGGTCCCCGGGGCTGCCTGGGCACACCACGCCTCGCCGTAGGTGGGACCCAGGCCCGGCGAGATCGGCTGGCCGTTCCACGGGGCACCCGACTCCTGAGCCGGCGCCGGCAGCGCCACGAACGACGCCGCCACGGCCAGCGCCGCCGAGAGCAGGACCGCCTTGGTCGATCTACCGAGTGGACGCTTCACGAGGTCTCCTCTCCCGAGGGCTCGGTCCCCCGACCCCGGGGCACCGGACGGTGGAAAGCTGGCATGCTCCCTCCTCCGTGTGGTTGGTCCTCATCTGGGAGGATTCTGCTTCGAATCCCGAAATCCTGCCTGTGCCGTCCCGAAGAGGGGCACGAACGAACCTCCCGGTCGCGGGAGCCGCTGCTCCCCTGAAGCCGGCTCCTGAGGGGAACCTAACGTTCCGCTCATCTCAGCGTAATCTGGCGCCCATGGCCTACCGCGTGGCTCCGCCGTCCAGGAATGGCGCCGGTGGGGCGGGGCGGATCGCCGGACACGTGCGTACACCATCGGCTCGATCGGTCAGGAGGCAAGAGATGGTGAAGAACGGTCCCCGTCGGGTGATATCGCTCCTTGCGGCATCCTTTGCACTGCTCGGCTCCGTCGCCCATGGGGCCGCAGCTTCCTCCGGATCCACCGAGCTAGTCAGCATCAGCACCGACGGACAGCAGGGCAACGACATCAGCGGCAGGTTCGCCGGGCCGGCCATCAACGGGAACGGGCAGGTCGTGGCGTTCGACTCGATCGCCACCACGCTCGTCCCGAACGACACCAATGCGGTGGCGGACGTGTTCGTGCACGATCGCTCCACGAGCACCACGGACCGGGTCAGCGTGGGCAGCACCGGAAACCAGGCCAACGGAACGAGCACCAGACCCGTGCTCGACAGCTCCGGCACCCTGGTGGCCTTCGATTCCACGGCCACCAACCTGGTCCTTGGCGACACGAATCAGGCCATCGACGTGTTCGTGCACGACCGATCGACCGGGATGACCAGCAGGGTCAGCGTGTCGTCCGAGGAGGCCCAGGGCGACAGCGGCAGCCATAGCCCCTCGATCAGTGCCGACGGCCGCTTCGTGGCCTTCGTATCACTCGCCTCCAACCTGGTCCCGGGCGACACGAACGGGGCCGATGACATCTTCGTGCGGGACCTGGTCGCGGGCACGACCGAGCGGGTCAGCCTGACGAGCACCGGCGAGGAGGCCAACTCGTCGACCACGATCACGGCCATCAGCGCAGACGGCCGCTGGGTGGCCTTCAGCTCGTTCGCCACCAACCTGGTCCCCGGGGACACCAACGGACACTTCGACGTGTTCATCCACGATCGGGAGACCGGCCTCACGGAGCGGGTCAGCGTCAGCAGCACCGAGGAGCAGGCGGACAGCCCGAGCACGAGGATGTCCGTCAGCGGCGACGGGCAGCTGGTCGCGTTCCTGTCGAGCGCCACCAACCTCGTCCCAGGCGACACGAACGGCGTCAATGACATCTTCGTGCGCGACCGGGCGGCCGGCACGACGGAACGGATAAGCGTCAGCAGCACCGAGGAGCAGGCGGACGGGGCCAGCCAGCCTGGGAACGTCCGCGGGTTCACGGCAAGCGGGCCCGACATCACCGCGGACGGACGATTCGTCGCGTTCTTCTCCATCGCCACCAACCTGGTCCCGGAGGACACCAACTCGTGCCCGCTGTTCTTCGAGGAGCCCGGCACGTGCCCCGATGCCTTCGTCAGGGACCTCCTGGCGGGCACCACGGTCCGGGTCAACGTGGCCACTGATGGGGCCCAGGCCAACGACCGGACCGCCGACCCTGTCATCAGCGATGACGGGATGGTGGTGGCGTTCTTCTCGGCCGCCGGCAACCTGGTCCCCGGCGACACCAACACCTGCCCGCTGTTCACCGACTTCCCCGGTAACTGCCCGGACATCTTCGTCCACGACGTCGGGACGAATGGGGGCGGCCAGGAAGCCGACCTGGCGGTCACCAAGGGCGACTCGCGCGACCCGATCGCGGTCGGAGCGAGGCTGACCTACAGGATCAGGGTCACGAACAACGGGCCCGACCCGGCCACCCAAGTGACCCTCACCGACGATCTGCCGGAGACCGTGCGGTTCCGCGGGGCGACCTCCACGGCCGGCTCGTGCGCCCTCCAGGCCGGAGACGTTGTGTGTGCCCTGGAGACGATCCAGCCCGGTGACGTCGTCGACGTGCGGATCCACGTCCAGACGTCGAGGAGGGGAACAATCGAGAACACGGTTTCGGTCGGCGGGGCCGAGGCCGACCCCGACCCGGCGAACAACTCCGACGTCGAGACGACGCGGGTGATCCCCGCCTGAACCCGCGGGTGAGGATCAGCGCCCCGCCGGCGTGTAGCGGGGCAGCAACAGCAGGTTGTCCCGCGGGTCTCCGTCGGGACGATCCCGGTAGTACGCCGAGACCCGTCCGTCCCGTCGCATCCGGATCCGCAGGTCGGGCAGCTCGTCGACGACGAACTCGAGGGGAGGCTCATCGGGAGAGTCAAGGGTGCGTCGTGGCTTGACACCTTGGCGTGGTGAGTGAACCATGCGACGAGCACCGACGGTGCCCGTGACCGGTCTGCGGGACAGGAGGCTGGGTTCATGATGCGAACTCGATCCGCACTGTTGTTCCTGGCGCTCCCGGGGGTCATCCTGGGGACCTTCACCACCCAGGGCTTCGCCTCCGACCACTCCGCGGCCACCGGCCCCATCGTGGGGGAGGCCACGGCCTACAGTTCGAGTCCCGCCCTGCGCGACGTCCGCAGCTCTCAACAGGTCGAAGCCCACCCCGCGCCATCGCGGATCAACCCACTGGCGGGGGAGGCCGACGGCACCCGGAGCGGGGACGACGCCCCGACGGATCCACTGATCCGCCAGCCCGCGTCCGCGGCGGCGACCCCCTCTCTGGAGCGCCGCTTCCAGGGCCTGCGGAACCCCTTTGCCTGCGGCGGCTGCACCCCGCCCGATCCCAACGGCGACGTGGGCCCCAATCACTACGTCCAGATGGTGAACGCGACCAAGGTGGCCGTGTTCAGCAAGGCGGGAAACCTCCTGGCCCAGCCCATCGACCTCGGTGATCTCTGGCCGGGGGGAGCCTGTGCGAGCAACGCCGGTGACCCGATCGTCCTCTACGACGGGCTGGCCGACCGGTGGCTCCTCAGCCAGTTCGCCTTCCCCAGCTTCATGTGCGTGGCCATCTCGCAGACGGGGAACCCGTTGGGCTCGTACCACCTGTACACGTTCAACGTGGGGAGCTTCCCCGACTACTTCAAGTTCGGCGTGTGGCCGGACTCCTACTACATGTCGGCCAACGAGAGCAGCTACACCGCGTACGCCTTCGACAGGGCCAAGATGCTCGTTGGCGACCAGACGGCCCTCTTCGTCAAGTTCACCGGCCAGAACAACTTCCTGTTGCCGGCCGACCTGGATGGGGCGACCCCGCCACCGGTCGGCACGCCCGGATTCTTCTACACGTTCAAGGACAACGCCTTCCACGGCCTGCGGGACCGGATCGAGCTCTTCACCCTCCAGGTCGACTGGGCGAACCCCATCGCTGCCACCTTCTCCCTGGATCGCCGCTTCCCCGCCGCGCCGTTCACCTACACGGTCTGTGGGTTCTTCAACTTCAACTGTGCGCGGCAGCGGGGGACGAACCAGCGGATCGACGTGGTCTGAGTGGCCGATGCATCGCTTCCCCTACCGCAACTTCGGCGGCCACGAAACGCTCCTGGGAACCTTCACGGTGGGGGGCGGCCTGGGAGATGTGGGGGCGGCCATCCGCTGGTTCGAGCTGCGCAGATCCGGCGGCGGCTGGACGCTCTTCCAGGAGGGGACGCACGATCCTGGAGACGGCCACGACCGGTTCATGGGGAGCATCGCCATGGACGGCGCCGGGAACATCGCCCTGGGTTACACCGTGTCCAGCAGCACGCTCTTCCCCGCAATCCGCTACGCGACCCGCGCCCCCGGCGATCCGCCGGGGACGTTCCAGCCGGAGGCCGTGCTGATCGACGGCGGGGGCTCGCAGACGGGCTCCAACCGGTGGGGTGACTACAGCGCCATGTCCGTGGACCCCGCCAACGACTGCTCGTTCTGGTACACGAACGAGTTCTACGCGACCAGCTCGGCCACGAACTGGCGTACGGCGGTCGGCGTGTTCACCATGCCCGGCTGCTAGCGTCCCCGCCGGCTCGATCCCGGGATGCGGGGGCGGGTCGTGGGACTGAGACGATAGATCGAAGCGTGGCTCGGGGGTCAGGCCTCGCTGTCGCCCGGGCCCGGCCACGGGGAGGCTGTGAGGAGGGCCGCCTCCCAATCCGCACGCCGCCCCATCGGTGCTTCCGGTTCGACGACCTCCACCCACCCGTCCGGGTTCCCGGGCCCTTCGCTGTTTCCGGGACCGGGCCAGGGAAAGGTGAAGAGGTCGGCGGCACCCATCATCCGGAATCTAGCGGATGGTCACGGCGATCTCGTGGATGGCCTTCCGCTCGACCTTCCTGACCCGTGGGGACTCGAGGCCGTCTCCTCACGCTCGCGTGCGGTGTCCGCCAACACCCGCCGACCGGCACCGAGACGGCTCCAGGCGATGAGGGCCTGGACCCCGGCGAAACCCAGGAGCACGGAGAACAGCGTCCCGTAGCCGAAGGCGCTGATGAGGGCTCCGGCCAGGATCGGGAAGCCCAGGATCGCGGTCATGAAGACCAGCCCCGCCAGGGGGAGGACCCGGGGCCGGAGGTCCTCCTTCGAGACGTTCACCGCGTGGGCCTGCACGGTGGGGAGCGCGAGACCGTAGCCCAACCCCAGCATCGCGGACGCACCCGCGTAGACGAACGGGCTCGAGCCCACGGAGAGGAAGGAGGCCAGGCCGATCGCCATGACGCTCACGGAGACCGCGATCACCAGAGCCTGGTCCCGGCCTCGGGCCAGGGTGGCGATCACGACCCGAGAGACGATCACCGAGACGGTGTAGCTCACGTAGAAGATGGAGAAGTCGAGGCCCCGAGCTCGGGCGAACGTGGTCTGGAAGAAGGTCATCGTGGCGAACAGGCAGGCGAACAGGATGATCATCACGAGCATCGGCGCCGTGTCCGATGAGACGATCTTCCGGAGCGCCGTGGCCAGCTCGGGCCGTTCCTCGCCCCGAGCCCTCCGCCGGAGGGAGCGGGAAGCCAGCCGTCCCGTCCACAGCGTGAGCGCAGCGGCGGCCAGGCACACCAGTCCACCGACGAGGAACACCTGCCGGAAGCCGAGCCCCGCCTCCAGGAGCTGGCGGCCCAGGACGGGGCCCAGGCCGATCCCGATCTGCTGGGTCCCGGTCAGGTACCCGAAGTAGGCGGCCCGCTCGGCGTCACCGACCATGGAGGACATCACCATGGGCATCGAGGTGTACACGAGGGCCCAGGCGGTGCCCAGCAGCACTCCCAGCGGGATCAGCGGTCCGTACGTCCCGACGGTGCCCACGGCCAGGGCAGCGAGCGCGTAGACGGCGACGGCCAGGGCCGAGACCACGTGCCCGGGGAGCCGATCGGGGCGACGGATCAGCGCGCCGATGGCCAGTGCCGCGGTCACCGTGCCCGCCGACGCGACGCGCCCGAACGCGGCCTCGTCCCCACCAAGCTCCTGCACGTACAGGGGAAGCAGGAGGAGCATCCCGAAGGTCGTCGACACCCCCAGCGCCCCGAGGAGCAGCGAGGCCATCGCGGTCCACGGCGGCCGGGCGGGTGCCTGCAGGTCCACGGGCGCGATGGTAGGGTCGGCGGAGTGATCGTGTCCAACGAAGATTCGCGATCCATCCCATCGGAAAGATCGATGAATCTCGCCGAGCGGAGGCAGCTGGACCTGCGGGCCCTCGAGACCTTCCGGGCCGTGGCGGCGAACCTCAGCTTCACCCGGGCGGCCGACGAGCTGGGCCTGGCTCAGTCGACGGTCAGCGCGCACGTCGCGGCGCTCGAGGACGAGCTCGGCGTCCCACTGTTCGATCGGCTCGGAAGGAGGATCGCCCTCACCGACGCTGGGGAGTCGCTCGTCGGCTACGCCGAGCGGCTGCTCCACCTGGAGGGGGAAGCGAGGACCGCGGTGACCGATCTCACTCGAGCCAAAGGAGAGGTCACCGGCTCCATCGTGGTCTCGGCGCCCGAGACGCTGTTGACCTACCGGCTCCCCCCGCTCCTGTCGAAGGTCCATGCCCGGCACCCCGGGGTCAGGATCACCCTCCGTCCCAGCGTCATCGGACGCCTGGTGGGCGAGGTCCTTCGCGGGGTCATGGAGGGCGTCGTGGACGTGGCGTTCGTGATGGACGAGCCCCGACGGGTTGAGGGCCTGGCCATCGAGCCGCTGGTGCGCGAGCCGGTGAGCGTCATCGCCGGCCGCGGTCACCCCCTCGGGTCTGGACGACGGGTGCCCCCGGAGGCCCTCCGGGGCCAGACGGTGCTGCTTCCGGAGGCTCCCCAGTCCGGGTGTGCCTACCGGGCCGTGTTCGAGCGCCAGCTGGCCGCGGCGGGAGCGGCTCCGAACGATACCCTGGAGTTCGCCAGCGTGGAGGCGGTGAAGGGCTGCGTCATCGCGGGGATGGGGGTGTCCGCCCTGCCCACGGTAGCCGTCCGGCAGGAGGTGAAGGCGGGAAGGCTCATGGCGCTGCGTTGGAGCGAGCCGTTCGAGGTCGTCACCCAGATGGTCTGGCGCGAGGGACGCTGGCTCTCTCCGGCGATGCGGGCATTCCTGGAGACGGCCCGGACGATCTACGCCTCGTCCCGAAGCACCGGCTGAGCGCTCGAACTCCGCACCCGCCGAGGCTTCAGCTCCTCCCGACGCGGAAGCTGAGGCTGGTTCTCGCCCCGAGGTCCTGGACGCCTGTCTTCTGGAGCGGGAGGCGCTCGGGTCCCAGGTCCTCGAAGAGACGGAGGCCCGCTCCAAGCAGCACGGGCAGCATGTCGATGCGAAGCTCATCGACCAGACCGGCACGCAGAAGCTGCTATCGCCGGAGCTTGCCGGCCAGGTACTCGGCGGGATGGAGGGAGCTCCGTCCCGTCCCGTGAAGGATCTGCTGCCGGCACGACGTACCCGGGGCGATGACCGTGCGGTCCGTGGCCCGCACCGCGGGGAACAGGGCGCGCTCCCCCATGGCCAGAGACATCTCAGCGTGCTCGGCCTCGAACCCGAACGACCCGGCCATGCCGCAACACCCGGAGTCCACCACCTCGACCTTCGTGCCGGGGACCACCTCCAGGGCGGCCACGGTCGGCTCCACCCCCCACAAGGCCTTGGCGTGGCAGTGGCCGTGGAGAAGCAGGGGCTCGCCGTCGGCAAACAGGTCGGGGGAGGCGGCCTCCGCCACCAGCTCCTCGAACAGCCGGACGTGGCCCTCCAGACCGGCAGCCTCGGGCACCACCCACCGGGCGTCCTCCGCCAGCGCGCTGGCGCAGGAAGGCTCCAGGAACACCACCGCCTCGACCTCGGGCAGCAGCGGCGTCAGCACGTCCAGGTTCCGCCGGACCCGGGCACGGGCCCGGTCCACGAGGCCCTCGTGGAACAGCGGACGACCACAACAGACGATGGGTGGGAGCACCACGCCGTAGCCCATCGCCCGGAGGACCCGGACCGCCGCCAGGCCGATCCGCGGGTACAGGTACTCCGTGAAGGTGTCGGCGAACAGTGCCACGGTCCCCCGGGGCCCCCGGGGCTCGGCCCGGGCCCGCCGGCGGAAACCGCGCCGCTCCACCCGGGGGAGGGGCCGCTCGGGGGCGATCCCCAGGCGGCGCTTCAAGGGAGCCAGGACCCGCGAACCCAGGAGGCGATCGGCGACCGGCGCCACCGGCCGGGCCAGCCGGAACAGCCGGCCCGGCTCGGCGAACAAGCGGGCCCGGAGGGGCACCCCGCGGGCGGCCCGGCGGTGGGCCAGGGCCTCCGTCTTGAGCTTGGCCACATCCACCCCCGTGGGGCACTCGGCCCGGCAGCCCTTGCACCCGATGCACAGGTCCATGACCTCGTCCATGGCCTCCCCGGCAAGCTCCTCGGGCGGGAGGGTCCGATCCATGATCGAGCGCAGGAGGCTGGCCCGGGCCCGGGTGGTGTCCCGCTCGTCCAGGGTGACCATGTACGAGGGGCACATGGTCCCCCGGAGCTTGCGGCAGAACCCGTTCCCGTTGCACAGCTCGGCGGCGGCCGCCAGGCCGCCCTCCGGGCGGAAGTCGAGGTGGGTCCGCACGGCCGGCGGGTCGTACGCCGGGCCGAGCCGGAGGTGCTCGTCCATCCGGGCCGCCCGGACGATCTTCCCCGGGTTCATCAGGCCGTCGGGGTCGAACGCGGCCTTCCACCGGCCGAAGGCCTCCACGATGGCCGGGCCGAACTGCCGCTCCAGGTGCTCGGACTTGGCATAGCCGTCGCCGTGCTCGCCGGAGATGGTGCCCCCCAGCGAGATCGCCAGGTCGCACACCTCGGCGGAGATCCGGCGCATCCGCCGCACGTCCTCGGCACGCCGCAGGTCGAGGATGGGGCGGATGTGCAGGCACCCCACCGAGGCGTGAGCGTAGTACCCGGCCCGGACCCCGTGGGCCACGAAGATCTCGCCGGCCCCGGCCACGTACTCGGCCAGCCGCTCCAGGGGGACCGCGCAGTCCTCCACGAAGGCGATGGGCTTGGCGTCCCCCGGGAGGGCCATCAGCAGGGGGAGACCGGCCTTGCGCAGGGCCCAGGCCCGCTCGACCTCCTCGGCCGTGGCCAGGGGCCGCAGGTCGCCGCCTCCGGCGCGCCGGCCGAGGAGATGCCGGAGGCCGTCGAGCTTCGCCCGAGCCTCGTCCTCGGAGCTGGCACCGAACTCCACCAGGAGGACGGACTCCGGAGTGCCGGAGACCAACGCAGCGCAGCGGCGGAGGCTGGGGCTTCGGAGGGCCAGCTCCACGATCAGCCCGTCCACGATCTCCACCGCCGACGGTCCCAGCTCACGGACGATGTCCGTCGTGGCTTCCAGGGCGGCGAGCAGCCGATCGAACTGCACCAGGGCCGTGGCCGTGGCTCGAGGCGGTTCGGCCAGGGACAGGGTCACCTCGGTGATGACGCCGAGGGTGCCTTCGGACCCGCATACCGCCCGGGGCATCCGGAGCCGCCCGGGCCCTACCAGCTCGTCCAGGTTGTACCCGGCCACCCGGCGCATGACCTTCGGGTACCGAGCCTCGATTTCCTCGGCCAGACGGCCCCGGACGTCGAGGGCCTCGCGGTAGACGCCTGCCGCGGTGCCGGACCCGCGGGCCCGTCGCTCCGCCTCGGCGGGATCCACGTCGGCCAGCTCCAGCTCCGTGCCGTCGGCGCACAGCAGGCGGAGCGACACCACGGCGTCCACCATCTTCCCGTACACGATGGACCGGGCCCCGGACGAGTTGTTGCCCACCATCCCGCCGATGGTGGCCCGGTCTCCCGTGGCGGTGTCGGGCCCCAGCACCAGCCCGTGGGGCCGGACCGCGGTGTTGAGGTGCTCCTGGACGAGGCCCGGCTCCACCCGAGCCGTCCGGGCCTCCGGGTCCACCTCCAGGATCCGGTTCACGTGGCGGGAGAGGTCGATCACCAGCCCCGGCCCGACGGCCTGCCCCTCCAGGCTCGTCCCTCCCCCCCGGGGGGTGACGGGCACGCCGTGCTCCCGGCACACCTCGACCGCCGCGTGGACGTCGTCCGAGGAGCGGGGGACCAGCACGGCCAGGGGGACCTGCTTGTAGATCGAGGCGTCGGTGGCGTATAGGAGGCGGTCCGCCAGGCCGCCACGGACATCCCCTTCGACCCGGCGGCCGAGCGACCGGACGAAGTCCCCCGCCTCCAGCACCGACGGTTCGCCCACCTACGCCCCGATCTCCGCGGCCAGGGCCCGGGCCCGCCCGGGATCCAGGATGCCGGGGACCTCGGTCTCCACGCTGGCCGCGGCCCCGGCCACGGCGGCCCGCACGGCCTCAGGGAACCCCGCGCCCCGCTCCAGCTTGCCCACCAGCACCCCGACCAGGGTATCCCCCGCCCCGATGGGGTTTCGGACCTCGACCGCCGGGGCATCCACCCACCAGGTTTCCGAGCCGTCCGCCACCGCCACGCCAGCCCGGCCCGCGGTGACCACCGCCCGCCGGGCCCCCAGAGCGATGAGGGCCGCCGCCGCCTCCAGGGCCCGAGGCCCGGCGTCGGGTCCCTCCTGGTCCACGGGCTGGGCGGTGGTCCCCAGGAGCACGGTCTCCGCCTCGGCGACGTTGGGGGTCACGATGTCGGGGCCGGCCTCCAGCGCCGCGGCCAGCAGCTCGCCGGTGGCGTCCACCAGGACGGCCAGCGTGCGGTCCCGGGCCAGGGCGGTGAGCCTCCCGTACGCCTCCGGGGGGATGCCGGGAGGCGTGCTCCCTACGCATACCAGGAACCGGTGGCCGCCGAGGCGCTCTTCCACCGCCCGCTGGTAGCGGCGCCAATCGCCCTCGGTGGCCTGCGGGCCGGGCTCGTTGAGGACCGTCACCCGCCCCCCCCGTTCGAAGATCACCGAGGCGGCCCGGACCTCGCCTCCGGTCTCCACCGGGACCACCTCCAGGCCCTCGTCCCGGACCATCTCCACCACCGCCCGGCCGGTGCGGCCCGGGGCCAGGGCCACCAGGACCGCCGGATAGCCCAGGAGCCGGGCCGCCCGGACGACGTTGACCCCCTTGCCTCCGGGGAGGATGGTGGCCTCGGAGAAGCGCTGCACCTCGCCGGGGCGGAGCTCGTCGGTTCGCACGATTCGGTCGGTGGTGAGGTTGGGGGACGCCACCAGCACCGCTCAGCCCTCTCTCGCCTCGGTGACCTCGATCCTGATCCGGGTGGTCCGGCGCTCTCCCGGCCCCAGCATCGGGAGCGTCCCCGCCTCCCGGTCCGCGGCCCGGCCCAGGACGGAACAGTTGGCCGGCTCCAGGCCCAGGGCGTAGATCCCCCGCCGGGGAAGGACCCACTGGTGGAAACGGGGGAGCGTCCCGTGGTCCCAGCGGAGAGCCAGCGCCAGGCCCACCGGCGGGCTCGTCACCCGGGCCTCGGCCCACCCGTCGGGCCCGGGGCGGACGCGGTGCTCGAACACAAGCTCCGGCGCTCCCACGTCGGCCGGGGCGGGCTCCATCCACACCCCCAGTCCCCGCTCGGCGTCGGCGTCGCGGGGCCGGACCTCCTCGGTGTCGACGTGGAGCCGGCCCCCCTCGCTCCACAGGGGAACACCCAGGTTCACGTGGTACAGGATCGGTGCGGGCTCCGGCTCGCTCCCCAGGTTCGTGGTGACGTCGGTAACCTCCAGGAGGCCGGTCCCGGTCCGGGTCCGGATGGCCCGCTCGACCCGCAGGTGCGGGCCCAGGGCCTCGGCCTCGTCAAGCGTGGCCCGGGCGGTGAGGAGGACCTCGCCGTTCTCCAGGTGCCGGTCCACCCGGACGTCTCCGGCCCGGAGGTGGGAGTAGCGCCCGTGGAGCCCGTGCCCCTCGGAGGGGGCTCCGACGTTGCGAAGGCCGCAGGTGGTGACCAGCCCCCCGCCGAAGGCAGCGAGCCACTCGGTCCCCGACGGCTCGTCGATCGGCGCCGTCTCCCCCACCGCCGAGATCCAGGCCAGCGGCACGCCCCGGAACCACGCCGGGCCAACGTCGAACCCCCGGTCGGGCAGGATCCGGACGTCGATCCCCTCGGCTACCCGAAGGTCCAGGGCCCGGCACCCGTGGGCGGGCCCCCCCACCACGGTCGAGAGTGCGGCCGAGGCGAACTGGTCGAGGTTGGCGGCCTCCCCCGCCTCCAGGTACCGTCCGGGGCTTCCGGCCGGTACCTCATCCCCGGTCACCGGTGCTTCCTCCACGACACCGGAGGGAGGTCGTCGACGCCCGGGTACACGCCCGCGGCGATCCCGGCCATGAGCGCCGCTCCCCGGGCCCCAGCCTCGTCCACCTCGGGCTGCTCGAAGGGACCGAGGAGCTCCCGCTTCACCGCCAGGAAGGCCTCGCTCCGGGTCGACCCTCCGGTGACCACCAGCCGGCCGGTCTCCCCGGCGACGTCCTCGATCGTGTCCAGCAGATCCTTCCCGTGCCTGGCCACCGCCTCCAGCGCGGCCCGCCAGAGGTGGGCCGGGGTCACCGAGCGGGGGATGCCGGCCACGGCCGCCCGGTCCTCGGTCACTCCCTCCACGGACACTCCGTTCGCTCCCGGAGGGACCGCCAGCGCCGCATCGTCCAGGTCGGCACGCTGGTCGGCCCCGACCCCCAGGAGGTCCGCGAACCGCCGGAGGGCCAGGCCGGAGACGAACCCCGCCATGAGCGCCTGCCGTCCCGGCACGGCGTGCCACCCGACCGTGACCCCGCCGGCCACCGCCCGCCGGATGTCCTCGGCGGGGACCGGTGTGTCCATCGGTCGGAGCACCGCCTCGGCCGAGCCGCAGGAGTCGAACACGTCGCCGCGGCGGGTGGCCCCGGCGCCCACGCACGCGCACGGGTGGTCGTGCCCGGACACCGCGAGCACCGCCCCCTCCGCCCGGGCCAGGCCCCGGGCCACGCGCCCTGCCGGAGTCCCGGCCTCCACCGGCTCCGGGAGGAACCCCGGAGGGGCCTCGGCCCACTCCAGAACCTCCTCCCACCACCGACGAGCGCCCAGGTCCAGGAACCCCGTCCTGGAGGCCAGCGACAGCTCGGCCACCTCGTCGCCGCCGAGGCTCCGAACGGCCCACTCGGCCACCGACAGCCACCGCGCCCCGCGCTTGGCCTCGGGGAGGTTGCGCCGCTGCCACCGGTACTTGCTGAGGGCGCACAGCCGGCTGGGGGGCAGGCCGGTGCGCTCCGTGAACCGGTCCGCCCCCACGGCCCCGGCGATCTCCCAGGCCTCCCCCTCCCCCCGGGTGTCGTGCCAGGCGATCATGGGAACCACCGGCTGGCCGCGCCGGTCCAGGAGGGCCCCGGTCTCTGCCATGCTGGTCACCCCGACCCCCAGGACGGTGCCGTGGGGCCCCCGATCCAGGGCCTCCCGGCCCGCCCGCACCGCCGCATCCACCAAGTCCCGGGGATCCATCTCCGCCCCGGTGGGAACGGCCCGCCAAGGGGTGGCGACCCGACCGTGGGACCGCTCTACCCCGTCGATGGTGACCACCGCGGCCTTGGCAAACGTGGTGCCCAGGTCCAGGCCGAGGAGGAGATCGATCATCGGACCGTGGGCGCCGGAGCGTCGGGCGCCTCCGGGTCCGGAGGCATGCATCGCAGGACGTCCACCCTGCCGATCGCCCGGCAGTCGCCGGCGGCGAACGGCACCAGGACGGTGTCGCCGCGGCGGAGGGGGAAGACGTCTCCCCGTCCGGTCTCCAGGCGGCCCTCCCCGCCCGTGACCACCAGGATGGAGAACCCCGCGGGCAGGCGAACGGGGCCCCCGGGTCGGATCCGCTCGGCGCGGAAGAATGGGTCGGCCTCCGCGGGGAACAGGGCGTCGACCCCCGGTCGGACGTCGCGGCCCCCCCTGCGGGCTCCGATCAGGCGGCCCAGATCCTCGCGGCTCCATCCCGAACGGTCCAGGCACCGCAGGGCCACGTCGAAGCCCAACCCCAGGTGGCCGTCCTTGCTGCCGTCGATGTCGAACCCCTCCCACTCCAGGAGGACCGAGAAGTCGGTGGGCTCCTGAAGCTCCACGATGAACACGCCCTCCCCGATGGCGTGCGGCATGCCCGCGGGAACCAGGACGGCATCCCCCTCCTCCACCAAGAGGCTGTGCATGGCGTCGAGGATGGCCGCGGTGTCCTGTCGCCCGACCCAAGCGTCCACCGTTCGGGCGTCCACGTCGCGGCGGAACCCCAGGTAGACCGCGGGCTCGGCGATGCGGGTCTCCACGATGACCCAGGCCTCGGTCTTCCCGAACGGACAGTCGAGGTGGCGCCGGGCGAACTCCCGATCCGGGTGGAAGTGAACCGGCAGCCGCTCCCCGGCGTCCAGGAGCTTGACCAGGAGGGCCGGGTTGGCCCCGAACCGCTCCGCGTGCCGCGGCCCCAGGAACCCTTGCGGATCCGCCTCCAGAGCCTCGGGCACGCTCCGCCCATCGGGGAGGCGGGCCACGCCCAGGTCCTCGGATCCGAACACCGAGGTCGCGGAGCCCACCCAGTCCTCGGGAGCGTGGTCGTCCTCGCTGCGGATCCCACGCAGCTCCGCGATGGCTGGCCCCCCCAGGTAGAAGCGGTGCACCTGGTTGGGCCCCAGTGCGATCGGCTCCAACCCGTTTCCCCCATCAGGATGGCCGCCCAATGGTTGACAACGTTGTCCCGCCTACCCTAGGTTGGGCTCGGCCGCAGGGTCAAGCGCCGTGAAGCGATACCGGATCAACCGCCTGTTCGACCCGAGGTCCGATCGGTGCCTGAACGTGGCCGTGGACCACGGGTTCGCCGGCGAGTCCGACTTCCTCGCCGGGATCGAGGACATGGGCGCGGCGGTGGCCCGCCTGGTGGAGGCCGGGCCCGACGCCATCCAGCTCACGGTGGGCCAGGCCCACCTGCTCCAGTCCGTACCGGGCAGGGACAAGCCCGCCCTGGTGCTCCGGTGCGACACCGCGAACGTCTATGGCCCCACCCCGGCCGGGAGGGCCTTCGCCCTGATGGCCGAGGACGCCGTGGGGCACGCCGTCCGGCTCGACGCTGCGTGCGTGGTCCTCAACCTGCTCCAAGTGCCGGGCGGCGACGACGTCCGCCGGGACTGCCTGACCAACATCGGCCGCCTCAAGGCCGCCTGCGACCAGGCGGCCATGCCGCTCATGGTCGAGCCCCTGGTGATGAAGCCCGGCCCCGATGGCCGATACACGGTGGACGGCGACGTGGGACGGATCATGGCCCTGGTCCGCCAGGCGGTGGAGATGGGCGCCGACATCATCAAGGCCGACCCCACCGACGACATCTCCGAGTACCACCGGGTGGTCGAGGTCGCCGGGGTCCCGGTGCTGGTGCGGGGGGGCGGGCGGGTGGAGGACGAGGAGCTGCTGGTCCGGACCCACGCCGTGATCCGGGAGGGCGCCGCCGGGATCGTCTACGGCCGGAACATCATCCAGCACCCCTCCCCGGTGGGCATCACCCGGGCCCTCATGGCGGTGGTCCACGACGACGTGGGCCCCGAGGAGGCCCTGGCGATGGTCCGGGAGACGGCCTGAGCGACGGTGGCCGACGAGGTCGAGGTCGGCATCATCGGCGGTGGCCTCATGGGCAAGGAGGTCGCCGCGGCCATCGCCCGGTGGCCGGCCCTCCAGGAACATCCGGTCCGCCCCAGGCTCACCGCGGTGTGCGACGTCGATCCCGAGGTCCTGCCGTGGTTCCAGCGGCTGGACACCGTCCGGCTGACCACCACGCGCTACCGGGACGTCCTCCAGGACGACCGGGTGGAGATCCTGTACATCGCCGTCCCCCACCACCTGCACGAGGAGCTGTACCTGGCGGCCATCGAGGCCGGTAGGGACTTCCTGGGGGAGAAGCCCTTCGGCATCGACCTCGCTGCCGGCCAGCGCATCGTCGAGGCCCTCCGGGGGCGGCCGGACCTGTTCGTGCGCTGCTCGAGCGAGATCCCGTATTTCCCGGGGGCCCAGGCGGCCATCGAGACGATCCGCTCGGGGGCCGTGGGCCGGGTGGTGGAGGCCCACTCCGCGTTCCTCCACTCGAGCGACCTCGACCCGGGGAAGCCGATCAACTGGAAGCGCCAGGCCCGGTTCTGCGGCCGGATCGGGGTCATGGGGGACCTGGGCATGCACGCCCTCCACGTCCCCTACAAGCTGGGCTGGTACCCGGCCGAGGTGTTCGCGGTCCTCCAGGATCTGGTCGCCGAGCGCCCCGGGCCGGACGGCCAGCCGGTCCCCTGCGACACCATCGAGAACGCCACCCTTCACTGCGCCGTGGACCAGGGAGGCGGGTTCCCCCTTACCGTGGAGACGAAGCGCATCGCCCCCGGGGAGTTGAACACCTGGCGGCTGCGGGTGGTGGGCATGGAGGGGGGCGTGGAGTTCTCCACCGCCCACCCCAAGACGGTCCTGCGGTTCGCGGTCCGGGACGGCAGTCAGGTCTGGGAGCGGCTGGAGACCGGCAGCCAGTCCGTGTTCCCCACGGTCACCGGGGGGATCTTCGAGTTCGGGTTCTCCGACGCCGTCCTCCAGATGTGGGCGGCGTTCCTCGCCGAGCGGGCCGGGGTGCTCGGCGACCGCTTCGCCTGCGTGACGCCGGACGAGGCCCTGGCCGCCCACCGCCTGTACGAAGCCGCCCTCCGCTCCGCCCGGTCGAGCCGCGCCGAGCCCGTGGGCCCGGGCGGGTAGCCGCGGGGGATGGCGCCGGCCGGCGCGGGTGAGGCGC
>JBOGVZ010000036.1:0-5644 GCA_050692985.1 Actinomycetota bacterium | reverse complement strand
CCCCCGCGCGGGCGGCCGGCGCGGCCCCTCCATACCTGACGGAGACCAGGATGCCACGACACCTCTTCTGCCTTGTTCGCCGCGAGGACGGCGCGATCGCCCCGATCATGGCGGCCGCCATCCTGGGGCTGGTCGTGGTGTCGATGTGGGGAGCGAACGTGGTCACCATCCAGGGGGCCCGGCGGGAGCTCCAGCGGGCCGCCGACCTCGGCGCGCTGGCCGGCGCGGCCAACCTCCCCCTGGTGGGCCTGCTATCCACTGGCGAGCCGTTCATCACCAGCTGCCGGTACGCCGACGACCTGCTGGGCCCCGGCGGAGCCCCCCTGGCCAACAACCTGTCGACCACCAAAGCCGGCCCCACCTGCGCCACGGGCACGATCACCGTCGACCCCATCATCGAGTCCCCCGCCGTCGAGCAGGTCCAGGCCGCCCTGGAGGACACCGTCGACGGCATCTACGACACCCTGGGGAGCCCGAACATCTGCAGTCCCCTGGTCATGCTCCTGGACCCGCTGCTCCAGCTGCTGGCGAGCAGCGACTGCCAGCGGCTCCAGTCCGCGCTGGACGGGCTGCCCCAGAACCTGTCCCCGGCCACGGTGACCCCCCGGGTCCGGGTGACCATCACCGACGCCGTGGTGGCCCCCGTGCCGATGCCGGGGGTCTTCGACGAGCAGCGCACCCTCCGCACGGTGGCGGAGGCCCGGCGCCGCTTCAAGAACCTCATCGTGCTCCCCGCGGTGCGCACCGACGCGCTGACCGGTCTGGTGGAGCCGGTGGACGACCTGGTGACCGGGGCCCCGGCCCCTCTCCACGACATCAACCCGAACCCGACGGCGGCGGCTGCCTGCGGCTCGCTGCTGCCCAAGGTCCAGGAAGCCAACGATGCCCTGGCCGCCGAGCTGGCCGGGACCGTGGACTTCGACCTGTCCCAGCTGATCCTGGACGCCCGGGACCTGTGTGACCCCCCCGGCGGGGCGGCCCCGGTCTCCCCGCTGGACCTGGCGGTGGAGGCGGCCAGGACCGGCGACCCGGTGGTGATCCTCCGCCTGTTCACGATGCCCGTCCTGGGCATCCCGGCGCTCGACTTCACCGCCGCCTACCTGACCCAGATCGGTCCCGACTCCTTCCAGGCGACCCCGATCCCCCTCGAGGAGCTGACCTCGGCCCGGGGGCTGTTCGGCGGGACGCTGGTGGGATGATGCGGGGCCGCGCGGACGGGGAGCGGGGGGCGGCCACGGTGGAGTTCGTGCTGGTGCTCCCGGTGCTGCTGGCCCTGGTGGGCACGGTCATGTTCGGCGGCTGGCTGGCCACCGTGCGGACCATCCTGGAGCACGGCGCCACCGAGGGCGCCCGGTACGCCTCGGTCCCGACCACCCCCGACCTCCGCACCTACCCGGCCGAGGGCGCGGTCGCCGCTCGCGTGGACGAGGTGACCCCCCTGATCAGCCCCACGTCGGTGCAGGTGACGTCCTCGTTCGCCGGGGCGGCCCGGAACGCGCCCGTCACGGTGCGGGCCACCTACTCGGTCCCCAACCCCGTGGCCGTCCTGCTGGCCCCGCTGGAGGCGCTGGGGTGGTCGGACCCCGTCCCCGACACGATCACGGTGTCGGCCAGCGCCCAGGGGAGGCGGGAGTGATGGCCGGCCGGGAACGGGGCGCCGCCGCGGTGGAGCTCGTCCTGTTCCTGCCCCTGCTGGTGTTCCTGGTGGCCGCCGGGGTCTTCGTGGCCCACCTGGTCCTCCAGTGGGGGGACCTCACCGACGTCAGCCGGGCCGGGGCCCGGTACGCCACCCGGGCATCGCTCGATCCCGAGCGCCCGGGCGTGTACCGGTTCCGCCCCACCGGCGCCGAGGTGGCGTCCTACATCGAGGGCATGGCCGCCGAACAGGGACTGGACGTCACCTCGGTGTCGGTATCGCCCGACCCCTCCACGGCCTTCCCCGACACGCCCGTGACCGTGATCGTCACCGCCCGGGTCGACCCCGGGCCCCTGGGGCGGGTGGCCAACGCGCTGTTCGCCTCGTTCTCGGACGCGGCCTGCGGCGAGGACTTCTGCCTGACCCAGTCGGCAACGATGCGAGAGGAGTGATGGGAATGCGCCGGCAAGCGTTGCAGCTCGTGGTGGGGCTCCTGCTGGGACTCCTGGGAGCGGCCCTGGTGTTCGCCTACGTGCGAAGCGTGCGGACGGATTCGGCCGACCAAGGCCGGACGGTGACCACCCTGGTGGCCGGGGAGGACATCGCCGCCGGGACCCCGGGAGGGTCCCTGGAGCCCATGGTCCAGGCCACGGAGATCCCCGCCCGGTATGCGCCCGAAGGGGCGGTGGCGGACCTCCGCCAGGTCGAGGGACTGTTCGCCACCGAGGCGATCCGGCCGGGCGAGACCCTGCTGGCCTCGATGTTCTCGGCGGCAGGGGCCACCCGGGGCGGGCAGCTGGCCATCCCCGAGGGCACCGAAGCGATCGCCGTGACCACCTCGGTGGCCGGCGGCTTGGCCTACTACCTGGCGCCGGGCGACCACGTCAGCGTGTACGCCACCTTCCGGGACACCGGCCGCAAGGTCACCCGGAAGATCCTGGCCGACGTGCCCGTGCTGGCCACCCAGGCGGGGGGCGACGCCGGCGAGAACCTGGCCGGGGCAGCGACCAGCGAGCTGGTGATCGTGCTGGCCCTGACACCGGAGGAGGCGGGCCGGCTGGTGTTCGGCAGGGAGGTCGGCTCGATCTGGATGACCCTGGTCCCCCAAGGCCAGGGCAGCCCGATGGTGCCCCCGGTCACCCAGGGCGCCATCCGCGTGCACATCGCCTGCACGGGCGACCAGACGTCGGCCGGCTGCGAGATCACCGGGAAGGGGGCGTGATGAGCCAGTCGATCCTCGTGCTCGAGCGGCAGGACGACCTGTACCAGGCCCTGCTGGGCGCGGCGCCCGCGCTCCAGGCCGAGCTCCTCCCCTGCCACCAGACCGCCCGGGCCTCGGCGGAGATGGCTTCCGGCCGGGTCCGGGTGCTGATCGCCGGACCCACGATGCTGACGGCCACCGGCGTCCGGTTCCTCCAGCGGGCCCACGAGGAGCACCCCGACGTGGTGACCCTCCTGGTGGCCCCCAAGGACGGCACCGCCGCGTCCGACCGGGACCTGGTGCGGATCGGGGCCTCGGACCTGATCCGGTTCCCCGCCGCCACCCGGACGCTGCGGTCCGCGGTGGAGCGGGCGGTGGAGCTGGCGGACGCCATGGCCGGGAGCCGAAACACCGGGCCCGAGGCCAGGACCACCGGCCGGGCCGTGACGATCACCAGCCCCACGGGCGGGTGCGGCAAGACGTTCTTCGCCACGAACCTGGCCTACGCCCTGGCCAGCCGGTCGGGCAAGCGGGTGGCCCTGGTGGACCTGGACCTCCAGTTCGGGGAGGTGGTCACGGCCCTCCGCCTGCGGCCCCAGTACACGATCCACGACCTGCTGGCCACCCGGGAGGGGGACTGGGACTCCGTGCGGGCCCAGTTCCGGGAGTTCATGGTCCACCACCCCAGCGGGGTCGACGTGCTGGCCGCCCCCCGGGACCCCTCGGAGGCCGACGTCATCGACTCGCCGGACATCACCAGGACGCTCCAGCTCGCCAAGGAGCTGTACCACTACGTGATCGTGGACACGCCGGCCGCGCTCACCGAGCCGGTGCTGGCCTCGTTCGACATCTCCGAGGGCCTCATCGTGATGGCCACGCTGGACGTCCCCAGCGTGAAGAACCTGGGGGTGTTCGTGCAGACGCTCGACCGCCTGAAGATCCCCCGGGACGGCGTCTCCCTGGTGCTGAACAAGGCCGAGAAGGACGTGGGCCTGTCCCCCGCCGAGGTGCAGCGGCTGTTCCCCCAGGGGTTCCGGGGCATCCTGCCGTACTCGAAGGAGGTCTCTCGCTCGTACAACGCCGGGCGGCCGGTCCTGGAGGCCGCGCCCGCCTCGGACATCAGCTGGTCCCTGGCCGAGTGCCTGGAGCGGATCCTCCCCGATGAGCCCGCCCTGGCCACGGTGGGACGCAGCGCCAACGGCCACGCGCGCGCGGGGCTGCTGTCGCGCCTGTTCCGCCGCCGCCTGGACCCCGCTACCCAGACCTGAGGAGGGACGATGAAGCTGTCGGAGAAGCTGGCCCGGATGAGCCCGGAGGCCCCGGCCCTGGCCAAGGCCCCTCGCCGCAAGAGCACCGGAGCGTGGAGCACGATGAAGCGCCGGGTCCGGGCCCGGGTGCTGGAGGAGATCGGTCCCTCGGTGTCCTCCGGCCGGCGCGCTCCCGCGGAGCTCTGGGAGGAGGTCACGGCGGTCCTGGACCGGGTGCTGGCCGAGGAGAACGCCCACGTCACCCCCAAGGCCCGGCAGGCGTTCCTGGACGAGCTGACCTCGGACATCCTCGGGTACGGGCCCCTCGACCCCTTCCTTGCCGACCCCATGGTCAACGAGGTGATGTGCAACGCGGCGGACGAGATCTACGTGGAGCGCGAGGGCGTGATCGAGCGGACCGACGTGCAGTTCACCGACGAGGACCAGTACCGGGCGGTGATCGACAAGATCGTTGCCGGCGTGGGGCGCCGGCTCGATGAATCGAGCCCCATGGTCGACGCCCGCCTGCCCGACGGCTCCCGGGTCAACGCGATCATCCCGCCGCTGGCCATCCGGGCCCCGGTCCTGACGATCCGCAAGTTCCGGGCCGAGCCGTACGCCTCCAAGGACCTCATCAACCTGGGGACCATGTCGATGGAGCTGGCCCTGTTCCTGGAGTCGTGCGTGCGGGGCAAGCAGAACATGGTCATCTCCGGGGGGACGGGTTCGGGCAAGACCACCACGCTCAACGTGCTGTCGAGCTTCGTCCCGGAGAGCGAGCGCATCGTCACGATCGAGGACGCGGCCGAGCTGCGCCTGCGCCAGCCCCACGTCGTGTCCCTCGAGTACCGACCCCCCAACGTGGAGGGAAGGGGAGAGGTCACGATCCGCGACCTCGTTCGCAACAGCCTGCGGATGCGGCCCGACCGGATCGTCGTGGGCGAGGTCCGGGGCGGGGAGGCCCTGGACATGCTCCAGGCCATGAACACCGGCCACGAGGGCTCGCTGACCACGATCCACGCGAACTCGCCGCGGGACTCGCTGTCCCGGCTGGAGACCATGGTGCTGATGGCCGGGTTCGACCTGCCGGTCCGGGCCATCCGCGAGCAGATCGCCTCCGCCCTCGAGCTGATCATCCACCAGGAGCGGCTGCGCGACGGATCCCGAAGGGTCATGGAGGTCGTGGAGGTCCAGGGGATGGAGGGCGACACGATCATCCTCCAGACGCTGTTCGCCCACGACCACCGCACGGGGAAGCTGCGGCCCACGGGGCTGCGGCCCCGGCTGCTGGAGCGGCTCCGCGACCGGGGGGTGGACCTGCCGGCCGGGTGGCGGCCCGATGCCCGGAGGACGGCCCGATGACCGTGGGGATCGTCGGCGCGGTCACGGTCGGGGTCGGGGTGGCCCTGGTGTGGTGGACCCTGGCCGCACGGGGCCGACGGCCGACCCTCCCGGACGACCTGGGGTACCGGCCGGCCGAGCCGGGGGCCGGGGAGCAGTTCCGCGCGCTGGCCCGGCTGACGCAGCGGACCCGGGCCGGCCGCCGGGTCGCCGCCGGCC
>JBOGVZ010000035.1:0-13480 GCA_050692985.1 Actinomycetota bacterium | reverse complement strand
AGTGATCCTGCGCACGTAGGCTCCTCTCGACGCTTTGCGGCTGTTCGGGAGTGAGCCTACGTGCCTTCTTCATCTGTTCCTCGGAAGCTGGGTTCTCTCGGTGCTGCCTTCCAGCCGACGCTACCGGGGCGCGCGGCCTTCCTTGACACCCCCGAGCGGCGGTCACTACGCTCCGGAGAGGAAGCAGAGGGAAGAGCACATGTTCAGGGTGTCCCAGAAGACCGAGTACGCCCTTCGGGCCATGGTCGAGCTGGCCCTTCGGAGCGGCCAGGGGCCCATCCCCGCCAAGGACCTGTCGGCCTCGCAGGGCATCCCCCTGAGGTTCCTGGAGCAGCAGCTGGCCCGGCTGCACAAGAGCGGGCTGGTGGAGTCGTTCCGGGGAGCCGGGGGAGGCTCGCGGCTGGCCAGGGAGGCCTCGCAGATCCGAGTGGCGGACGTGGTGGACGCCATGGAAGGGTCGTTCTACCCGATGTACTGCCTGAACACCGAGGACCACACCTGCTTCCAGGACTCGAGGTGTGGCCTCCAGGAGCTGTGGGGCGACGTGCACACCGCGGTGCGCGAGGTGTTCGAGCGCACCACGATCGCCGACCTGGCCCGGCGGCACCGCCGGCTCGCCCCGGCGAGCCCGCTGTGGTCGGCGGAGGATCTGCTGCACCCCGCCGGGCCGGCCCGCTAAACCCGCTGCCCGGGCTCCGCTCGCCTACCCTGCCGCGGCAGCCTGCTCCTTGCTGAGGATGCGCATGACGGTGGTGCCGCACTTGGGACACTGCCCCTTGGCGGCCTTCCTGCCGTTCTTGAGCGTGACGACCTCGCCCTCGAACATGACCTTCTCGCGATCCTTCACGCAGTAGGCCTCGTACTGAGCCATCGTTCACCTCCTTCCACGCTCGACGCCCCGATACGCTTCAGGGCCGCTGGGAGCGGCCCCGTGCCTCTCATCGTGGGGCCTTTCCCAGCCTGTTGCAAGCATCCCCGGTGAACGTGTGTTCGAGTGCCACGAACACGGGAGGATCGCTCCGCCCTGGCCCCGCGGTCGAGTACGCCACCCCACGGTAGCCGTTCGGGCGAGGCGGACCGCCGGAGCCATATGATGCGGCTCGTGGAAGCTCCCATCCTCGTCACCGGCTCTCACCGCTCGGGCACCACCTGGGTGGGGAAGGTGCTGGCCGCCTCGCCCGGCGTCGCCTACGTGCACGAGCCGTTCAACCCTCAGCGGGCCCCGGGGTGGATGGGGGGCCGCCTGCCGCACTGGTATCTGTACGTGTGCCCGGAGAACGAGGGGCCGTACGCCCCACTCGTGGAGGAGGTCCTCCGGCTGCGCTACCCGATCGCCCGGGACCTGGCACGGCTTCGGACCGCCCGCCAGGCGGGGCAGGCCGCGCTGGAGTGGGCCCGCAGCGTGGCGACACGGGCCAGGTCGGCCCGGCCGCTGCTCAAGGACCCCATCGCCCTGTTCTCCGCGGAGTGGCTGGCCCAGCGGTTCGGCATGACCCCCGTGGTGATGGTCCGCCACCCCGCCGCGTTCGCCGGGAGCCTGAAGCGGCTGGGGTGGACCTTCGACTTCCGCAACTGGTCGCAGCAGGACCTGCTGCTGCGGGACCTCCTGGCCCCGTACGCGCAGCAGATCCGTCGCTTCGCCGGCGAGGAGCGGGACGTCGTCGACCAGTCGATCCTGATGTGGAACGCGATCCACCACGTGATCCGGGGCTACCGGGACCGGCACCCCGACTGGACCTTCGTGAAGCACGAAGAGCTGGCGGAGGCTCCGCTGGAGGGATTCCGTGAGCTGGCCGGACGGGTGGGGCTGGTGTGGGGGCCCGGGCTGCGGGCGGCCACGGCCCGGCTCTCCAGCGAGCGCAACGTGGGCGAGGTCCCCACGTGGCTGCATCGGCGGGTGAAGCGGAACAGCCGCGCCGCGGCTCGGACGTGGGTCACCCGGCTCGCCGAAGAGGAGCGGGAGCGGGTCAGGGCCGGGACCGCCGAGGTGGCCTCGGCGTTCTACACGGAGGCCGACTGGGTGCCGAGGCCGGCATGAAGGTCTCGCTGGTGGCCACGGTCAAGGACGCGGCCGGCGAGGTGGCCGAGTTCCTGGCGTCGATCGCCGCCCAGACCCGGCCGCCGGACGAGGTGGTCATCGTGGACGGCGGGTCCACCGACGGGACCGCGGAGATCCTGCGGGAGGCGCCCGGGGTCTCGCTGATCGAGGAGCCCGGGGCGAACATCGCCCGGGGGCGGAACGTGGCTGTCCGGGCCGCTTCCCACGAGGCCATCGCCTGCTCCGACGCCGACTGCGTGCTGGCTCCGGACTGGCTGGAGCGGATCCTGGAGCCGCTGGAGGCGGGGGCGGACGTGTCGATGGGGCTGTACCGGCCGCTGACGCATGGCTTCTTCCAGGCGTGCGCCGCGGCCGTCTCGATCAGGGAGCCCCACGAGATCCGGGAGGAGACGTACATGCCCTCGGCCCGCTCCGTGGCCTTCCGACGGGAGGTCTTCGAGTCGGCCGGAGGCTACCCCGAGTGGCTGGCCATCGGTGAGGACATGGAGCTGAACCACCGGTGGCGGCGCTCGGGGGCCGCGATGCGCCTGGCCCGGGGGGCCGTTGTGTACCGGCGCCCCCGGCCCACGCTCGCCGCCTACTGGCGGCAGTTCTCCGCCTACGCGGCCGGAGACGGCGAGGCCCGGATGCACACGCGGCGCCACCTGATGCGGTTCGCCGTCTACGGGGCCCTGGCCGCGGCGGTGGCCGCTCGGAACCGGCCGGCCCTGGGGCTGGCCGCGGTGGCCGGGACCCTCTACGCCGCCAGGCCGGTGCGCCGGGCCTGGCGCCTGCTGCCCCGCCCCGGTCAGCGGGTCGCCGCGGCGGTCGCCGTCCCGGCGCTGATGCTGGTCACCGACGTGGCCAAGATGGCCGGCTACCTCCGGGGATCGGGTCGCCGGACGGGGGGTCCGGGGGGGTAGCTCGCCCGGGACCGGGAGGCGGCCAGGGGGGAAGCGAGCGGACCCCCCAGCCTGACGGGGGGCCCGGGGGGGTAGCTCGCCCGGGACCGAGAGGCGGCCGGGCGGGAAGCGAGCGGACCCCCCAGCCGGACGGGGGGCCCGGGGGGGTAGCGAGACCCCCCAGCCGCACCGGCAGGGAAACGCCGCCCCGGTAGCGAATACCTACGAGACCGTGACCCTCCGTCGCTGGCTGGTGGTCGCCCTCGTCCTGGCGGTGGTCGTGGGGCTCCCCGCGCCCGGGGCCGCCCACGAGGAGCGCGAGAGCTTCTTCCCCGAGCCTCCGGGGCGGGTGCCCCGGTACCGGACCGGGGGACCCACGCTGCTGGTGTGCAAGGGCAAGCCCACGCTCGAGCGGATCCACGCCCTCGGGGGGGCCCTGGAGCGGCGGAACCTCCGCCTGTACGAGCGCTGCCGGGATGAGGGATTCCGCCACATCCAGGCTGCGGTGGACAGCGTCACGGAGCAGGGCACACGGATCCTGATCCTGCCGGGCGTCTACCGGGAGCGGCCCTCCACCCGTCCCCTGGAGGGTGAGTGCCAGGAGATCGGGGAGGAGGCCATCCTCACGTACGAGCAGCACCTGAAGTGCCCGCACAACCAGAACCTGATCTCGATCCTGGGTGACGGCCCCGACGAGGACCGCGAGTGCGACCGCCCGGTGTGCCGGCTCCAGATCGAGGGGACCGGGCGCGGGCCCGAGGACGTGATCGTGGACAACGGCTTCCGGAAGCTGAACGCGATCCGGGCCGACCGGGCCGACGAGATCTACTTCCGGAACTTCACCGTTCAGGAATCGCACGCCAACTCGCTGTACGTGATCGAGACCGACGGGTACGTGATCGACCGCGTGGTGGCTCGGTGGAACGACGAGTACGGCTTTCTGACGTTCGCCTCCGACCACGGCCTGTACAAGCGGTGCGAGGCCTACGGCAACGGCGACGGCGGGGTCTATCCGGGGTCGGCGGCCGACCTCCACGGGAGCCGTCCCGCGGCCGAGATCAGGAGGTGCAACGCGCACCACAACCTCATCGGCCTGTCCGGCACCGCCGGGAACTCCCTGTTCGTCCATCACAACCGCTTCCACCACAACACCCTTGGAGCCACCGTGGACAGCCTGTTCCCGAACCACCCCGGCCTGCCGCAGGACTCGTCCACGTTCAGGAACAACCTCATCTACTCGAACAACCAGGACTACAACCGGTACTGGGAGGACGGCACCTGCCAGGACATCGAGGCGGCCCGGAAGCGCTATCCGGAAGGAGTGGTGTGCCCCACCCTCCCTGCCCCCGTGGGAACCGGGTTCCTCCTGCTCGGAGGGAACTCGAACACGTTCGAGCGAAACCGGGTGTGGGACAACTGGCGTGCCGGGATGTTCCAGCTGTGGGCGCCGGCGGCGCTCCGAGAGGAGATGGATCCGGCGAAGCAGTACGACACCTCCCACTTCAACCGGTACCTCCGCAACCGCATGGGGGTGTCCCCGGCCGGAGAGGTTCGGCCCAACGGGGTCGACTTCTGGTGGGACCTCGAAGGCGAGGGGAACTGCTGGGAGGGCAACATCGCGGCTCCCGGCCGCTCCGTCACCAGCGACCCGCCCCTCCTGCCGACCTGCGACTTCCCCTCGGTGATGAGCCCGGTGTCCCGCACGCCGATGTTCGCCACCTGTGCCACGTGGACCCCGGAGGACCACAACCCGCCGGGCTGTGACTGGACGGAGAAGCCCCCCAAGCCTGAGTAGGCGGTTCCGGCCTTGCGTTCCCCGCCGCCCCTCGCTCTATAATGCGTACTTAGCACTCTCCCCGTGAGAGTGCTAGCAGGCGAAGGCACACGACCCAGGAGGGACGCGCATGGCGGCGAAGATCATCAGCTTCACGGAGGAGGCCCGGCGGGCCCTGGAGCGGGGGATGGACCAGCTCGCGAACGCGGTCAGGATCACCCTCGGCCCCAAGGGCCGCAACGTCGTCCTCGAGAAGAAGTGGGGAGCCCCCACGATCACCAACGACGGCGTCTCCATCGCCAAGGAGATCGAGCTCGAGGACCCCGAGGAGAAGATCGGGGCCGAGCTGGTGAAGGAGGTCGCCAAGAAGACCGACGACGTGGCCGGAGACGGGACCACCACGGCCACCGTGCTGGCCCAGGCCATGGTCAAGGAGGGCTTGCGCAACGTGGCCGCCGGGGCGAACCCGATGGCCCTGAAGCGAGGCATCGAGGCGGCCGTGGAGTCCTCGGTCGAGGCCATCAAGAACCAGGCCAAGGAGATCGAGGCCAAGGACGAGATCGCGCACGTGGCGGCCATCTCCGCCGGCGACATGGAGATCGGCGAGCAGATCGCCGAGGCCATGGACCAGGTCGGCAAGGACGGGGTCATCACCGTGGAGGAGTCGCAGACCTTCGGCATGGAGCTCGACCTGGTCGAGGGGATGCGGTTCGACAAGGGCTACATCTCCCCGTACTTCATCACCGACCCGGAGCGGATGGAGGCGGTCCTGGAGGACCCCTACGTCCTGCTGGCCAACCAGAAGATCTCCGCGGTCAAGGACCTCCTGCCGATCCTGGAGAAGGTCATGCAGTCGGGGAAGCCGCTGGTGGTGATCGCCGAGGACCTGGAGGGCGAGGCCCTGGCCACCCTGGTGGTGAACAAGATCCGGGGGACGTTCAAGTCCGTCGCGGTGAAGGCACCCGGCTTCGGTGACCGGCGCAAGGCCATGCTCCAGGACATGGCCATCCTGGCCGGCGGCCAGGTCATCTCCGAGGAGGTGGGCCTGAAGCTGGAGAACACCCAGCTTGACATGCTGGGGCGGGCCCGGAAGGTCGTGGTCACCAAGGACGAGACCACGATCGTGGAGGGTGCCGGGTCGGAGGACGAGATCAAGGGCCGGATCAACCAGATCAAGGCCGAAATCGACAAGAGCGACTCCGACTACGACCGGGAGAAGCTCCAGGAGCGGCTGGCCAAGCTGTCCGGCGGCGTGGCCGTCATCAAGGTCGGCGCGGCCACCGAGGTGGAGCTCAAGGAGAAGAAGCACCGCATCGAGGACGCGGTGCAGACCACCAAGGCCGCCGTGGAGGAGGGCATCGTCCCCGGAGGCGGGGTGGCGCTCCTCCAGGCCCAGACCGCGCTGGACAAGCTCGACCTCGAGGGCGACGAGGCCACCGGGGCCCGGCTGGTCCGGCGGTCCCTGGAGGAGCCGCTGAAGCAGATCGCCGAGAACGCCGGCCTGGAGGGCGGCGTGGTGGTCGAGAAGGTCCGCAGCCTCGACAACGGCCAGGGCCTGAACGCGGCCACCGGCGAGTACGTGGACATGGTCAAGGCCGGGATCGTCGACGCCACGAAGGTGACGCGTTCGGCGCTCCAGAACGCGGCCTCGATCGCGGCCCTGTTCCTGACCACCGAGGCCGTGGTGGCCGAGAAGCCGGAGAAGCAGCCCGCCGCGCCGGCGATGCCCGGCGGCGGCATGGACGAGTTCTAGGGGCAACGTCCGAGATCGCCCTGGGCCCCGGCTCCGGCCGGGGCCCGGGCGTTCCCACGCCGGGCAGGGGGTAGGGTACGAGCGTGGCCCGGAAGCGGATCTTGCTGATCGACGACCGCCCCGAGCACATGCGCCAGCCGGTCCTCCGGCTCCAGCTCGAGGGCTTCGAGGTCGACGAGGCCTCCACCACGGAGGAGGGGCTGC
Organism: Actinomycetota bacterium; assembly: GCA_050692985.1. Taxonomy (GTDB): domain Bacteria; phylum Actinomycetota; class UBA4738; order UBA4738; family CALAEC01; genus JBOGVZ01. The sequence goes on along the minus strand of JBOGVZ010000035.1, from coordinate 6,809 downwards.
GCATGCTCCGGGAAGGCCGGTACGACCTGGTCCTGCTCGATGCCGAGCTCCCGAACACCGATGGCTGGGCCGCCCTGCGGGAGATCCGCGAGGACCCCGACCTTCAGGCCACGAAGGTCATCGTGTTCATGGCCGGGAAGGGCGAAACGGGCAAGCTCTCCCTCTATCCCGTGGACGCCGAGCTCAGGCGGCCGTTCCCGATGGGGGAGCTGCTCCAGAAGGTCCGCCAGGTCCTGGCCTCGTAGCGGCGTCGGGAGGCCGTGGGGTCGCCGTCTCCCGGGGTCAGGGGATGACCCGACGGGACCACACGAAGTGGTCGCGGTACCACCCGTCCTTGACCCACTGGAGCCCCACCCCGCCCAGTGAGCCGGTCGAGTGGATCATCCAACCCTTGCCCAGGTAGATCCCGGCGTGGTCCACGCCCGCCCACCCCTTGCCGCCGTCACCGTCGAAGAGCATCAGGTCCATCGGCTTGCTCTCCTTGTAGGTGAGGTGCTCGGGAGCGGCCTTGGCCATGTACTTGGACGCCCGCTCGGGGAGGGGCCATCCGAAGTAGGGCCGGAAGGCCGTGTTGTCCCAGCCCCCGCCGGGCTCCCGGAGGACCCACCAGGCGAAGCCCGAGCAGTCGAAGCCCCCCTGGACCTGGGCGCCGCAGCAGTAGCCGGCGGGGGTCTTCCGGTGCCACTCGCCGGCGTAGACGTAGGGGTAGCCCGAGGAGGCCAGGGCGAACTCCGCGGCGGTGCGCTTGGCGCTCTTCATCTTCCCCACGGTCACGTCTCGGTACCGCGCCAGGGCGGTGATCTTGTACGTGCCCCGGGCCAGCACCGCTTGGTGGAGCGCGTACGCCGCGTCGGCCCGGCGGACCTTGGTCTTCGGAAGGAGCTCCCGGTCCTCGGAGGAGGTGCCATGGTTGTAGTGGAGGCCGAGCTGCTGGGCCAGGGCCAGGAACGCGAACCTGGGGGGCGTCTCGAGCTGGATACCCGCGGCGGTGTGGATGCCGTTCAGCCCCTTGACCTCCGCGTTGAGGCCCAGCGCCCGGACCAGCACCCGGTCCAGCTCCCGCTTCGGCACCTTCCCGCCGGGCTTGAAGGCGCCCCCCGGGGCGCTCATCCATCCCTGGCTGACCGCCACGTTGGCCGGCTCGAAGAACGGGCTGTCGGAGGCCAGGTCGGTGAAGGTCAGCTTCGGGTCGGGCGCCTCGGAGGGGGCGAAGGCCCGGACCGCCGCCCGGGCCAGATGCCGCCGGCGCAGGCGAGCCTCGGGGTGGAACTCCTCCTTCCCGAAGTCCCGCATCCAGGCGTGCTGGTCGGCCACGTAGTCGATGGCCGTCTTGGCCCAGTAGCCCGAGGGCACGTCCGAGAAGGCGGCCCGGGCCGGGACGGCCGTCATCAGCGTCGCCGCCACGGCGGCGATGGTCGTCAGGGTTCCCGCCAGCTTCCTCATCGACGCTCCGTGTCCTGCCTGGATATCGACTGTCGGGGGGAACCCTTGAGCCCGGCGATCGCGGGGGCCGCCGAGCGGGGAGCCACACCGTAGCACCGGCGGGAGGGTCCAACAAGGAGCTCGGCGACTAGTCGACGCGCGCGGCCGTGAGCGCCTCCCGCAGCAGGCGCGCCGATTCCTCCGGGGGCACGGTGTTGATCGACATCCCCGTCCCCAGCTCGAAGCCGGCCGGTGTGGATGTCCGCGGCAACAGCCGCAGGTGCCACTGGAAGAACGGCTTGAGCTCCTCCATCGCCGGGGCGGATTGGAGGATCAGGTTGTAGTCGGGATCGCCGGCGGCCCGACGCAGCGCGCCGAGGATCTCGATCAGCAGCTCCGCCAGCGCGGGGATCCGATCGTCGTCCAGCCGATCGAACGACGTCTCGTGGGCCCGGGGCGCGATCCACGTCTCGTACGGGACCGCGGCAGCGAACGGGGCCACCGCCAGGAACTCGTCGGTCTCGGAGATGACCCGGATCCCGGCACCACGCTCCTGCTCGAACAGGTCGACGTACACGCAGTGGCCGGTGTCGTCGAAATACCGGGTGGCCACCGCGTAGCGGTGAAGCGATTCGGGAGGGAACACGGGAGTGGCCAGGATCTGGGAGTGGGGGTGGACCAGCGAGGTCCCCGCCCGCTCCCCGAAGTTCTTGAACACGATCACGGCCTTGACCGCCGGGTCCTGCTTCATGGCCCGGTACCGCTCTCTCCAGATCGCGATGACGGAGGCCACCCTGGTAGCGGACATCTCCTCCATCCGCTCGTCGTGCCGGGGCGACTCCACCACGACCTCGTGATAGCCGAGGCCGGCCATCTCCCGGGTCCCCCGGTCGCCGGAGCGCTCCGTGGTGCCGCCCGCGGCCAGCGCCGGGAACAGGTTGGGGAACACCCGTTGGTCCCACGCCCCTTCGGAGGGCCTGCGGAGGATCTCCGGGGGCGTCAGGTGCTCGTTCCCGGGGCAGAACGGACACCCCGGGTCCAGCTCGGGAAGCCGAGGTCGGGATGGCACCTGGACCGAGCCCGGGCGCAGCGCTCGCTGGGGGGCAAGGATCACCCACTCGTTCGTGGTCGGGTCCTGGCGAAGCGTCGACATGGCCCATCAAGCGTACCCAACCGTTTCCACTGGGGGGTCCGCTCGCCCTCCGGACCGCCGAGGGGTTGGCCGGGGGCGGGCTACCCCCCGGGATGCCCCGGTTTGCCTCAAGCGAAGGTCCGCCCGCGCCGATACCTGGTTCGATGAGAGTACAGGCCCTCCCCAGCCCCGTCCGAAACCGGCTCCTGGTGGTGGCCCTGGCCGCGCTGGTGGTGATGGTGCCCGCCGCCCCACCCGCCGAGGCCGCGACCCCCAAGGAGAAGAAGCTAGTCAAGCTGGTGAACGGCTACCGGACCAAGAAGGGCAAGTCCACGCTGAAGACGGCGAAGAAGCTGACCACGCTGGCGCACAAGCACTCGAAGGCCATGAAGGAGAGCGGCACGTGGTTCCACTCAACCAACGCCCAGCTGCTCTCCTACATGAAGAAGGCGAACTGCAAGGGCTCGATCGGGGAGAACGTCGGCGCCCTGCCCGGCAAGGTCGTGGAGATGCACCAGGGGTTCATCGATAGCACCCCGCACCGCAAACAGATGCTGAAGTGGTACTGGAAGAAGATGGGCGCCGGCGTCGTGGTCGACGGATCCGGCTGGCTGTGGGCCACCGAGCTCTTCTGCTACTGAGCCTCCTCCGCTCGAACGCGACACCTCGTGTGCAATCTCACCCGATCCGTAGAATGATGTGTCGGGAAGGACGGGATTGAGCGTGTTCGCCGGGCGGAAACGATCCGGCCGGGAACCCCGAGACGCACGGAGGCGAACCCAGATGTCTTCACCGGTCACCGCAGCGCGGAAGCGAACGCGGACCGCGGCCCTGGCCGCGGCTCTGCTGATCATCGGCCCGGTCACCGAGACCGCGACCGCCGCGACCCCCAAGGAGAAGGCGCTTCGACGCAAGATCAACGCGTACCGGGCCGAGCACAACCGGAAGTCCCTGAAGATGCAGGCCAAGCTCGTCAAGTTCGCGCACAAGCAGGCCAAGAAGATGGCCGCCGACGGCCGCTTCGAGCCCGCTTCCGACCACTCATCGCCGGCACAGCTGACGAACTACGCTCAGGAGGCGAAGTGCTCCAGCCTGGCCGAGATCATCGCTTCCACGATCGGGTCCGCCCCCGACACGCTCGACGAGCTCATGCGGCAGTGGCAGGGCAGCAAGCCGCACAACACGATCATGCTCCAGAAGAAATGGAAGAAGATCGGGACCGGGGTGTTCACGGACGACAAGGGCCGGCTGTGGGCGGTGGCCCTGTTCTGTAAGCCCGCGTAGCGCATCCCCCGCCGAGGCGAGCGGCGGCCCCGGTGCGTCATCGCACCTCCGAAGCGTTGCTACCCTGATGGCATGACTCCTGTGATCGAGGTCGGGGAGGCCGACTTCCAGCAGCGGGTCGTCGACGCCTCCCGTGAGAAGCCCGTGGTGGTCGATTTCTGGGCCGGCTGGTGCCGGCCGTGCCTGGTCCTGGGCCCGGTGCTCGAGCGGCTGGCCGAGGAATCCGGCGGACGGTTCACCCTGGCCAAGGTGGACGTGGACGCCAACCCCGCGCTGGCCGGCCGGTTCGGCGTCCAGGGGATCCCGGCGGTCAAGGCGTTCCGGGATGGAACGGTCGTCTCGGAGTTCGTCGGTGCCCAGCCGGAGGAGGCGGTGCGTCGATTCCTCGAGGCGGTGGTGCCGTCGGAGGCCGACGAGCTGGTGGCGGCTGCGGGTGAGGTGGAGGCGCAGGGAGCGCTCCAGGAGGCCGAGGCGGCATATCGTCGGGTGCTCGAGAGCTTCCCCGATCACCAGGAGGCTACGGTCGGGCTGGCTCGCGTGGCGCTGGCGGAGGGTCGGGTGGATGAGGCCCGCGCCCTGCTGGCCCGGGTACCCGCCTCCCCCGAGGCCCGGCCCCTGCACGCCCGCCTGGTGCTCGCCGATGCGGCCACCGACGGCCCGGCCACGCTGCGCGAGGCGGCGGCCGCGGCGGTGGAGGGCAACCACCGCCGGGCCCTGGAGCTGGCCCTGGGCGGCGTGGCCGATGGCGATCGGGACGCCGCCCGGGATCTGATGGTCCGGATCTTCGAGCTGCTCGGTGACGACGATCCCCTGACCCGCGAGTTCCGGCCCCGCCTGGCCCGGGCGCTGTTCTGATGCCCGGAGCGGCCTCCACCGAGGACCTCGGCCGGCTCGACATCCGGGCCGGGACCGTGGTCCGGTGCGAACCGTTCCCCGAGGCCCGCGCGCCGGCGCTCAAGCTGTGGATCGACTTCGGGACGGACGTGGGGACCAAGGCCTCGAGCGCCCGGATCACCGACCTGTATGCGCCCCAGGACGTCGTCGGCCGCCAGGTGCTGGGCGTGGTGAACCTCCCGCCCAGGAGGGTCGGTCCGTTCGTCTCCGAGGTGCTCACCCTGGGGGTCTACGCGGACGGCGGCACCGTGGTGCTGGTTGGACCCGAGCGAACGGTTCCCGACGGTGCCCGGTTGGGCTGATGCGAACGACGAGGCTCTCCGTGGATACGGGCGGTCGGCTGGTGGTTGACGTCACCGAGCAGGTCACGGCGTTCGCCGCTGAAGGAGGGGAGGATGGCCTGCTCCACGTGTTCGTGCCCCACGCCACGGCCGCGGTGGCACTCATGGAGACGGGGGCCGGGTCCGAGCACGATCTGGAGGACGCGATCGAGCGAATCCTCCCCCGGGACGACCGTTACGGGCACCGCCACGGCCAGGTGGGACACGGCGCGGACCACCTGCTCCCGGTGTTGGTCCCGTCGTTCGCGTTGCTGCCGGTCCACGGTGGGAACGTGGCGCTGGGAACGTGGCAGCGCGTCGTGCTCGTGGACACGAACCGCGAGAACAACACCCGGACGGTCGTCCTGTCGCTCCTGGCTGGGTGACCGCCTCGGCGACCGCCCTCCGCTAAGGTTCCGCCCGGTTTCATCCGATACATCCGGTGAACGGAATAGCCGAGTCCCGATAAAGGCAAACCGTCGGAAACGGCGGGACGCAAAGCTCCGGGCCTAACCCTCTCAGTCAGAGGTATGGCGGCCGAGCCGCCGAAGGATTCGAGCCTCCATCTCAGGGCTCGAACCACGGGACCTGAGAGAAGGAGGCTCCCATGCCTGCTGTTCGTTCGGCACCCCGCCTGGGGGTGCTGGCCCTCGCCCTCGTGGCGCTCCTGTTCACGATGCCCGGTTCCACCGGGCCGGCCCAGGCAATGACTAAGGCGGACAAGAAGATGCGCCGCCTCATCAACGCCGAGCGAGTGGAGCGGGGCAACGGCCGCCTGAAGATGGCCGACCGATTGGTGTGGGTGGCCAAGGGGCACAGCCGTCAGATGGCCGAGGACGGCACGATCTACCACAACAAGAGCCTTCCCGGAGGCCTGCCCTTCAAGAACGTGTGGTGGGGGGAGAACGTCGGGATGGGCAACAGCGTCACCTCGCTGCACAACCTGTTCATGCAGAGTGACGCCCACCGAGCCAACGTGCTGAACCAGAACTTCAGGCGGATCGGGGTCGGTGTCGTCAAGGACGACGGCCGAACCTACGTGACGGTGGTGTTCACCAGCTAGGACCTGCGGACCGGGCCGCCGGCCCATGCGGGCGGTCGGCGGCTCTGACGGGGCGGGCGGCGCACAAGAGCCGCCCGCCCCGTCTCCTCTCCGGGCGTCGTGGGAAGGGGAGGGGCCTCCCGTGGGGAGGCCCCTCGTGCCTGCGGACCCTCGGGCTCAGCCTCGGGCGGAGCGGCGGCGCCGACCGAACCCGGCCGCCACCGGGAGGCCGCCGAGCCCCATCAGCAGCAGGGCCAGGTCTCCCACCGCCATGGAGCGGCGCGGCGGGGGCCCGGATCCCCTCCGGACCGTGTTGGCGGGCCCGGTCCAGCTCAGGATGTCGATCCCGCGCTGGATGTCCGAGGAGTACAGGAAGTACGTCCGGGTGCCGTCCTCGTTGTCCACGATCTTGAACGGCTGGGCCACCCACGAGCTCGTGGCCGGAAGCGTGAACGAAGCGGTCTCGGTGAACGAGAACCGGCCCTGGTCGTCGACCTCGTAGTCCAGGACCTTGATCCCCTGGCTGTAGTACGCCATGAAGATCCGCTGTTCGTCTCGGATGTGCTCGATCACGTGGACGGTGCACATGGTGGCCGCGGACACGATCTCCTCGCCGCGCCAGATGGCCTTGTCCCCGTCCACGGTCTCGGCGTAGTGGATGTTCGAGGGGTCGCCGATGTCGAACACGTGGATCCCGCCGTTCCCGAACGGGTTG